>JAJCYI010000130.1 GCA_029263015.1 Saprospiraceae bacterium
CAACGATGGACTAAACGAGTGAAAGCTGTCCTCAACATTCGAGCATTGTACATGAGCAGCAAAAAAGATAATCTATTGAAAATTATCAACGCTCAAATGGGGCACTCGATAGCTGCGTAAACGAAGATTTGGTTTGCGCCCCCCCAATTGCAGATAATGAACAATGGGCAATACTCAATCAGTTTTATAAAACTCCATTTTTCTTTAGTTCTAAAGTTATTGAGCAAAATACACCTCTTTACATAGAGCTCAAAAAAATATATCGGCAAAATGAACAAGAATTCATTGACCTGTTAAATCGTGTGAGGGTTAATCAAGTAACCCGAAACGATTTTCAAACACTCAATTCTAAATATAATCCAACTTTTTCAGGGGATGGCAGTGATTATATCATTTTAGCAACACACAATAAAATCGTTAATGAAACTAACCTTACCAAATTAAATCAACTTGAAACAGAACTTTTTACTTTTGAAGCCAATGTTACAGGTGCTTTCCCTGATAAACATAAACCAACAGACCATTATCTTAAATTAAAAGTTGGTGCTCAAATAATGTTTATCAAAAATGACACAGGAAAATACAAGCGATATTTTAATGGAAAGATTGGAAAAATTAAGGAGCTTGAAGAAAATATTACAGTAGTTTTTGACGATGAATCTGAGGTAGAAGTAGAAAGGACTGTTTGGAACAACATCCAATACACATATAATAAGGAAAAGAAAAAGGTCGAAGAAAAAATAATAGGGACATTTGAGCAATTTCCTATCCGGTTAGCGTGGGCTATTACCGTGCATAAAAGTCAGGGATTAACATTTGAAAAAGTAATTGCTGATTTAGGTAGGGCATTTACTTCAGGACAAGTATATGTTGCTTTAAGTCGTTGCACTTCTTTTAATGGTTTAATCCTAAAAACACAACTTAACCAATATGCAATTAAAACCGATCCTAGAGTTTTAGAGTTTGCTGAAAATGAGACTCCAAGCACTTTAGTAGTGGAACAATTGAATACTGGGAAAGCGGATTTCTATTACAAAAAGGCAAGAGAGAATTTGGCAATAGGTAATATTCTTAGTGTTTGGAATAATTTAATAAAGGCAATCAAATTCCGTAATGACATAGAAACGGAAAGATTTAAACAATACTTTTTAATTCATGCAGAAAAATTACTTGGTTTCAAAAAGCAAAGTCTCAAATTGTCGAACAGGCTTGAATTAACGGATGAAAAACTAAGTGAACTAAAAGACCAAATCGAAATAACTGAATTAGAAGTTACCTCCAAAAATGAAAAATTAGTAAAGCAGGATGAGGCGGTTAAATTACTTCTGAATAGAGTGGAATTGTTAGAAAATGAAAACAAGGAACAAAAGAATATTTCTGCGAAATTGCAAGAGAACAAAAGAATTTTAAAAGATAACCTTAATAATTTAGATAATAAAACAAATCGTTTGTCGAATGAAATTTTAAAATTGAACAACAAAATAAAAAAAATTGAAAAGAAAAATGAGGAACAAAAAAATGAAATAGAAAGGCTCAAAAATATTAAATGGCATCAAAAAATATTTGGAAGGAAGTAATGCCCGTGCCTAATAATCGCTACCTGTCCATGCCCCCCCGTTGCTACAAGTATGTTCCAACCAAACAATAGCGCATTGTTATTTCAAGTTTAGCGCCAGCGTAACTTGAAACCTGAAAGCAAGCAGCCCTCCCAAAAAAAGAAGCGTCGCTTTTCGAAAAAGCGACGCTTCTGAGTCTTCTATTTTACTGAAAACCAAATTCACTTGTTATTTCAAGGAACTGTTTGAAAAAGCAAAGTAGGTCACAAATAAGGGTTCTTTTCAGGTTCTTGGCGGTTGTCCCACACAAAATGGACAACGATATATTGGCCTTGAATCCGATAGAATAAGCTAATGTATTTGTTTTAGGGAGCGGGATATTCGGTCTAACTTTTCATAAAGCTTGTCAATAAATTTATAGGCAGCTTTCGAGGAGAAGTTTTCTAACAGGTAAGATTCAATTTCGAGGATTTGCAGGTTGGCTTTTCGTTTCCAAATTACCGACTTGGCCATGAGCGGAATTTTTTGAAGGCTTCTTCATTGGGAATCGTATCTGTCAAATCATCATCCGTTTCAGCCTTTCCAAGGGCATTGATTACCTCTGGGGGAAGCTCGTCGAGCATATCTACGCCTTTCATCATTTCGGTGCATTTTTCAAACATTTTTTGCAGGAGCGAAGTATCCTCTACTTCTGCCAATAGGCTCAAAAAAGCTCCTTTGATTTCTAATGCATTCATTGGAATTGTTTTTACAAAAATACAATTCATTTTTGAAACTGCAATATTTTAGGGCGGAGGTGTCCAAAACAAAGAAGCGTCGCTTTTCGAAAAAGCGACGCTTCTAAGCCTTCTGTTTCACCAAAAATGAAACCATCTCCTCCATCTACAATTCAATCAGGAGGCACGAAAAACCGAACACCAGTTGCCAAAGGCATTGCTACTGGGCTATGAAAAATCTTTTTTCGAAACAATAAAACATGCAGGAGGCGAATTCCCAAAGACCTATCCCAATAGGATGTTTTATGTTTTATCCCTAATAAATCCAATTTGCTTTCTGTGGGTTTTCGGTTCATCTATGAGTTGTTTTAATGCCTTGAAAACAACATTAAATTGCTTGTCATATTTTTTTTCAAGTTCATTTAGCCTTTTTGTAAGCTGCTCATTCGTAAGTATAAGCTCTCTTAATTTTACAAAAGCCCTCACTATTTGAATACTTGCTTTTACAGCAACATCTGTATTAAGTACAGACGCAAGCATTATTGCCCCATATTCAGTGAATGCGTACGGGGTTGTTGTTGAAAATTTTAGCTCTTGAAGGTGGTCGCAATTTGCGACCACCCAATCTTTTTCATCCTTTGTTAATTGGAACATGAAATCGTGAGGGAAGCGGTCAATGTTTCTTTTTACTTGTTCGTTCAGCCTTTTTGTTTCTACACCATAAAGTTTGGCTAAATCCCTGTCAATCATCACTTTATGGCCTCTTATTAGCAGGATGGAATTCAGAATGTGTCGAATTGGTATTAACTTTTTTTCCATAATGGTTTTTTGGAAGGATGTCGCAATTTGCAACATCCAAAGGTTAGGGATGAAGATGGAATAATTCCTGAGGATCAACCAACCCCTACCTCTTCTTCCATATACGCCTCTATCGGTGGGCAGGTACACACCAGGTGCCTATCACCAAAGGCATTGTCCACACGGCCAACAGAAATCCAGAACTTATATCCTTCTTTCAAATAAGCCATCGGATAGGCTGCCTTCTCCCGTGAATAAGGCTTGTCCCATTCATTCGCGGTGATCTGTTGCACGGGGTGGGGCGCATTGTGCAGCGGGCTGTCTTCCACTTTGAACATGCCAGATGCGATTTCGTCAATCTCTTTGCGGATGGCCAGCAGGGCATCACAGAAGCGGTCGAGTTCGTCCTTGCTCTCGCTTTCGGTCGGCTCTATCATCAGCGTGCCTGCCACGGGGAAGCTCAAAGTGGGTGCGTGGAAGCCATAGTCGATCAGCCGTTTGGCAATATCCTCGGCACTGCAAAATTCTTTGAACGGGCGCACGTCAACGATCATTTCGTGTGCAGCACGGCCAGCTTCGCCAGTATATAAGATAGAAAAAGCCTCTTCCAAACGGGCCTTCATGTAGTTGGCATTCAGGATGGCGTATTTGGTTGCATCGGTCACGCCTTTATTCCCCAACATCCGAATGTAGCTGTATGAAATGAGCAGGATGCTCGCACTGCCCCAGGGTGCTGCCGAAATAGCAGGTATGCCAAGGTTGCCGCCCGTATTGGTCATTACGTGGCCAGGGAGATAGGAAGCCAATTTGTCATTGACACAAATTGGCCCCATGCCGGGGCCGCCGCCGCCATGCGGAATGGCGAATGTTTTATGCAGGTTCAAGTGGCAGACATCGGCGCCGATAATGCCTGGGCTGGTCAGCCCGACCTGTGCATTCATGTTCGCTCCGTCCATGTAAACCAGTCCCCCATGGTCGTGGATGATCTGGCAGATTTCTTTTATTTCCGTTTCAAAAACACCGTGCGTGGATGGGTAAGTGACCATCAGCGCTGCGAGGATTTCTTTGTGTTCCAATGCTTTTGCACGGAGGTCGTCCACATCCACGTTGCCTCTTTCATCGCAAGCCACAACAACAATCCTCATCCCCGCCAATGCAGCACTGGCAGGGTTGGTGCCATGCGCAGAAGATGGAATCAGCGCCACATTGCGTTGGTCGTCGCCCCTGTTCATATGATAAGCACGGATGACCATCAGGCCAGTAAATTCGCCTTGGGCACCTGAATTAGGCTGAAGGGAACAGGCCGTGAAACCCGTTATTTCACAAAGATACTTTTCGAGTTCTTTGAATATTTCCCGGTATCCAGCGGTCTGGTCTTCGGGCGCAAAGGGGTGCATATTGGCGAACTCAGGCCAACTTACCGGAAAGAGTTGGGTTGCAGCATTCAGTTTCATCGTGCAGCTACCTAGCGAGATCATGGAATGCGTGAGCGACAGATCTTTGTTCTCCAGGCGCTTGATGTAGCGCATCATTTTAGTTTCAGTATAAAAACTATTGAAAACTTCGTGGGTGAGGTACTCTGATTCCCTGACCAATGCCCCGGGCATGTTCACCCCATTTACGGAAGTGAAATCCACTTGGTGCTCAGAATCGTTCACCTGAGAGAAAATACTGACGATTAGGTCGATGTCTTCTTCCATAGCCGTTTCGTCCAAGGTGATCTGCACACAGTCATCGGCATAGTGGAAATTCAGTTGGTTGGCATTCGCCAAATGGTGGATATTGTCGATGCCGTACTCATCCAACTTGATGGAAATGGTATCGAAATAATGGTCGTTCAGGATTTCAAAGCCCAACGCTCGAAGGTTTTTATCCAAAATCTGGGCAAAGCCATGTACCCGTTCTGCGATTGCCCTAATGCCTTTGGGGCCATGCCAGGTCGCATACATGCCCGCCATGATGGCCAGCAAGGCCTGAGCCGTACAAATGTTGCTGGTCGCCTTTTCCCGACGGATATGCTGTTCCCTTGTTTGTAGTGCCATGCGCAGGCAGCGGTTGCCGTGTGTGTCAATCGAGACGCCGATGATCCTTCCTGGAATGATCCTTTTATATTTTTCGGTCGTTGCAAAATAAGCTGCATGTGGCCCTCCAAAACCCATTGGCACGCCGAAGCGCTGGGTGTTGCCAATGGCACAGTCAGCGCCCCATTCTGAAGGTGGCTTCAGCATGGCCAAGCCCAAAATATCAGTGGCAACGGTTACATAAGCTCCGTTTGCCTTAGCCTTTTCGGAAAATGCCCGGTAGTCTTCCACGTTGCCGTCCCGGGTGGGGTATTGCAACAGCACTCCAAATGTTTTTTCAGTGAATTCATAAGTCTTCCAATTCCCGACAACTATCTCTATGTCAAGTGGTTGGGCCCGTGTCTTCAATACGTCCACGGTGTGGTCAAATACTTTTTCATCGACAAAAAATACATTGGCCGGATCGCTTTTTACCCTTTTATTTTTGACTCCGTAAAACATGGCCATTGCCTCAGCTGCAGCGGTACCCTCATCGAGCAAAGATGCATTGGCGATCGGGAACCCCGTCAGGTCGCTTACCATTGTTTGGAAATTCAGCAACGCTTCTAAGCGGCCCTGCGAAATCTCGGCCTGATAGGGCGTGTACTGGGTGTACCAGCCAGGGTTTTGGAAAATGTTGCGGAGGATAACGGAGGGTGTGATTGTGTTGTAATAACCAAGCCCGATATACGATTTGTAAACCTTGTTCATGTCCGCCACTTCTTTAAGCTCCCGCAAAAATTCAAATTCGGTCTGTGCGGCTGGCAGGTCCAGCTCACCTTCCATGCGGATGGCATCAGGAACGGTCTGGTCAATTAGTTGGTCGAGGGAAGAAACACCGATGGTTTTCAGCATTTCTGTGGTTTCTTCTTGGCTGGGGCCGATATGCCGATCGGCAAACTGGTCGTAAAACGATGTGTCGCTCATGTTGGAAGTTGGAAATTAAGAAATTGGAAATTAGAAATTTTTTAGCAGATTGCTAACCAGCAGATTATACGGCATCAGGTTCCTAATTTCAGCATTTCGGATAAAATCTAAAAAAGTGGCGCAAATGTACAGCAAGAAGCTGCAATTTGACAAAAGGTAGGGTGTATGGTTTTGGCGAGTTTTAGCAGAATCCATAGACAAATGTTGAGACTATGACAAAAGGCATCCTGATCATAGTCGAACGCGCGCCGGATGTGAATAAATATTGAACTGCCCATCCCGCAAAAAACCGATAAGCGTGACTCCGGTTTCTTCTGCAAGTTGAACGGCAAGACTGGAAGGCGCACCTACCGCAGCCATGATTGGCACTCCTGCCACCGCACATTTTTGTACGAGTTCAAACCCTGCCCGGCCACTCACCAGCATGATGTGGCCGAAAAGGGGAATCCAATTATTTTTCATAGAAAAGCCAATGAGCTTGTCAACGGCATTGTGCCTGCCGATGTCTTCCTTGGTAGCGAGCAGCTGACCGTTTTTATCAAATAGCGCGGCCCCGTGCAAGCCTCCTGTGTAATCAAATATGGGTTGGTTTTTCTGCAACAAACTGGGTAATTGGTGAATGAATGAGGCAGGTATTTGAGGTCGTTTTTCGGGCAATTCGAAAGGGCATTGCACTTCCACGGCTTCGATGGATGACTTGCCGCAAACACCACAGGAGGAAGTCGTGTAAAAATGGCGCTCCAGTTTTTTTAAATCTGTTTCCATTCCATCCTGCAATTCCACAACGACAATATTGTCCTTAGCTTCCTTCCTCCTGACTTGTGTTGAGTATATATTTTTCACCTGGTCATTATCTTTAAGAATGCCCTCCGTGAATAGAAATCCAAGTGCCAGTTCTTCATCATCGCCAGGCGTCCGCATGGTTACCGATATGCTTTTCTGGTGGCGGATGCCTTCTTTTTCAAAACCCAACCTGATCTCCAAAGGCTCTTCTTTTGCCAACAGGTCCCTTTGTTCAGACCCTTTTCCCGCCCTTACTTTCACTATGTTGACCTTTGAAATATGCTCCATGTACTTTCTTTTTTTGTTAAAAAATGTTGTTTCGGCGCTAACTTCCTCATTTTCTAATGATTAAGTGAAACATTCTATCTCGTTCAATGGTTAATTCAGTATCGTTTATTTTCATGAGATTATAATTTGTTAGTAGTCGTGCCTTCTTCGGTACGGCTTTTTTTTATTTGTCGGCCCCTTTCGCCTTGTTCCTCCTCCTTTAAATATTTCCTTTATGAATTTAAATCGCCTTAAGAACGTGTAGAAAACAACATCGAAGCACAACTCGTCCGAAGCTGTTCAAATCAGTCGATACTTTTTACCTTAGCGCCGCGGTTTGTCAATTTTCCATGCCAAAAGTGATAACCCTTTTTACCTACAGGGATTAAACAATAAACCCCTTGACTATCAATTACAAAATCCAACAATGATGTCCGAGTCACTTTTAATTGTACTGTTCGCTTATGTCTTTTCTGTTCCTGATACTTCCATGCACATTGACAGGGCCGTTCACCCGTCCTTCCCTTACAACCTCGAACAACCCAATGCCATTTTCGAAATGCCGGAGTCGTTGAAAGAAATATCTGGCTTGAGCATGACTGCTGACAGAACAAATTTAGCTGCCGTCAACGATGAAGAAGGCATTATTTTTCTGATTAGCAAAATGAATGGCGAAATAACAAAAGAAATCAAGTTTTGGGATGACGGCGATTACGAAGGAATTGAGATTGCAGGCGATGACGCATACATTGTAAAAAGCAGCGGCACTATTTATCAAGTAAAAAATTATGATACTGATAGTTTGAAGACGCATAAGGTCAAATCATTCTTGAACAAAGATAATGACGTGGAGGGCCTGGCCTGTGACCCTGATAGTTGCGTACTGCTGATAGGTTGCAAAGGTAAAATAGCGAAGGGTGAAGATGAAGGAGCTACGTTCAAAAAGGCGATTTATGAATTTAACTTCACCAACATGGTCATGCTCAATAAGCCTGCGTTTTTGCTCACGCTTCCCGACATCCAAGACTATCTTGCCCATTTGGAAATGGATCACGACAACCTCGATAAACTGCAAAAAGACTTTTCAAGTGAGCGGGCCGAATTCAAATTCAGTCCTTCCGGCATCGCCATTCACCCCATTTCAAAAAACGTGTATGTCACCTCCTCTAAAGGCAAGCTATTGCTGGTACTTAGCCCCGAAGGCAAAATCCTCCATCTCCAAAAATTAAAGAAAAAAGACCACGCGCAGCCAGAGGGTATTTGTTTTGACGATGATGGCACCATGTACATAGCTAATGAAGGCAAAGACGATAAAGCCAAAGTTTATAAATTCCTTTATAAGAATTGACCTTATATTTGCGGCTTTAGAGCATGTCTAGCTTTTCTTTTTCCTGACAACCAACGCTTTAGGCGTTGACTTCGAATTAACTCGGTCATTTATCCCGATAAATTATCTCATTAATTCTATGCCATCATCCTAAATCATTGATTCTCAGTTCAAATAAAAACTAGACATGCTCTTAGTAAATAGTGATTAGTGAATTGTTACCAGTGATTAGTAACGTGGGAATCCATCACTAATAACTAATCACCAATTTCCCATCTCTCCACAATGAGTATAGTTGAAATGAAAGTCCCCGTAATTGGGGAATCCATCACAGAAGTTACGCTTTCCCAATGGCTGAAAGCCGATGGCGATTATGTTGAATTGGACGAGGCCATCTGCGAGTTTGAATCCGACAAGGCTACGCTCGAGTTTCCAGCAGAAGCTGCGGGAAAATTAATCTATGCCGCCGCCGAAGGCGAGGACCTTGAGATCGGAGCGTTGGTTGCGAAAATTGACACGTCAGTAGCAAAAAGCAACGGCAAACCAACAAAAAAAGAAGAGAAGTCGCCTGTCCCAGCTAAAGAAGCAATTGCCCCAATTGCAGAAAGTAAACCCTCCTCCTATGCCGAAGGCCACCCATCGCCCGCCGCAGCCAAGATCATTAAGGAAAATGATTTGAAAGACGTGAAAGGGACCGGTAAAGGAGGCCGCATCACCAAAGAAGATGCACAGAATGCAGTCGGCAGCGAACAGTCGGCAGTTAGCAGTACGGAGCCAGGAGTTGAGAAACCGCAACCTGCTACTTCCTCATTCAGCCGAAACACTTCCCGGAAAAAGATGAGCCGGATGCGCCGTACCATTGCCAAACGATTGGTTAGTGCAAAAAATACCACGGCCATGCTGACCACTTTCAATGAAGTGGACTTGACAGAAATAATGGCGCTCCGCAAAAAGTACCAGGAACAGTTTATTGCCAAAAACGACATCAAACTGGGCTTCATGTCCCTTTTTGCGAAAGCTTGTGCCAAGGTACTTATTGAAATGCCAGACGTGAATGCTGGCTTGGATGGAGAAGTACTGATCTACCATGAATATGCAGATATTTCCATTGCCATCTCCACACCAAACGGCCTCGTCGTGCCGCCTGTAAAGAATGTGGAATCAAAAACTTTTGGACAAATTGAACATGAAATAAAAGAACTGGCCGGAAAAGCCCGTAATGGCACTTTGACCTTGGAAGAAATGAGTGGTGGGACATTTACCATCACGAATGGCGGTGTGTTTGGTTCGATGATGAGTACCCCGATATTGAATGAACCACAGAGCGCCATTCTCGGTATGCACACCATTCAACAACGCCCGATGGCCATTAATGGAGAAGTGAAAATACGCCCCATGATGTACCTCGCCCTCAGCTACGACCACCGGGTTGTCGATGGAAGTACTTCAGTCACTTTTTTGGTAAAAGTGAAACAATTGCTGGAAGACCCCGTGACGCTATTGCTTGATATTTAGTGCTTTAGGAATGCCCCGTAACAGTTCGGAATAAGTAAACCCAACATGACATTACAAGACTTTTTCAACCTCCTCTCTGAAAATCCATTTTGGGTACTTTCCTATTTTTTACTCATTCCTTTTACAGCATTGCTTGCAGGAATATTGGGGAAGGGCGAGGGGCATTTGGAACCTTGGACCTATCTATATACCACGCTGATCTACCTTGTATGCATCCCGGGTATTTTTGCCGTCACGCTGAGTGTCTATGTATTTGTTTTTGAAAAACGCAGCATTTTACAGACAGATATGTACAACCAGGTATTGCCTATTTTTTCGATGATACTCACCCTGTTCCTCATCCGAAAAAATGTTGACCTGAAGCACGTTCCGGGATTTGATAAAATCACGGGGTTGATCGCCATGATCTTTGCCGTTTTTTCTATTTTCTGGGTGTTGGACAAGACTCGGATATGGGTTGTTTCTTTCCTGCCGTTCTGGCAAGGAATCCTGATTTTTATAAGTTTTTTATTGGCAGCGAGGTGGGGATGGAAGAAGATAAGTAGGTGAACTCAAATAATCGACACTTTTGGCGGCCTCTTTTTCCGCCATACTTTGTTAAAAAAAATGACCGTAGCTATGGCTATGCTAATTTTTTTTGCCTTGTCTGACGAAAAAACCTGCCTGCCGGTAGGCAGGTAACCTCGTCAAAAGTGTCGATTATTTAACTCC
>JAJCYI010000131.1 GCA_029263015.1 Saprospiraceae bacterium
TATCATGCAGGGTTTCGCCCCTGCAGACGAGTTCCTTTTGTTTCGGCAAAAGGACCCAAAACCATTTCCGCCCGTGCGCGGCCCCAAGGGGGTCCCTCCGCCACCTTACCGAATTAAGATGGCTCAGAAACTCGCTCCGCTCAAACAGTCTTCGCCAAAAAGTCGAATTCGGCAAGGCGGCTCCGCCGCACCCAACGCGAGAGACAAAACCGAATCAAGTTAATTATTAAACCAGGGAAGGGGGAAGGCAAACCCTACTCAGACTGCATTTTCCTGCCTGCCAAGAATTCATACACCTTTTAAAAAAGGGAAGTGTCACCTTTTAACCCACATCAAAAATACTTGACCACTACACATTATTCATTTTGGGTAGGAGGAGTTTTATCCCTTACACAAGCCTCGCAAAATTGTTCACCCCATGTAGTTATTTCTAATATTTTATGTTTAAAGTTAGGCACATCACCCTCTTCCTTAATAAACTTTATTATTTCCTTGAACTCACCGTCTTCCTCAATTTCTTTATAAACCTTTTCATCAATAAGAAATGCACCTTCAAGGATTATTAAGAGTCTCAATCTACAAAGATTATCAATATATGATCTAACAAGATTGGGATGTTCCACTCCTGCCTTTTTGCCTAAAAGCGAATGATTTTTGATAAACACCTTAAATTCATGCCAATCATTTGTTCTAGTAGACTCTAAATCTACAAGAGGAAATTGTCCCTCTTCTGATAATATGAAAAGCCTTAAAATTCTAGCTTCATCAGGGGCTAGATTCTTGATTATCTCAACAAACCCAGGATGTGCATTGGTAGCTGTCTCTTTATCCATAGAGGTTGCAAGAAGGTTGGTATAAAGGTCTCTGAGATCTTCGTTGTAACCACTAAACCGTAAGCTCTCTATTATGGGGCCTGCTATTTCTGGTTTAGGTGAGATGATATTTTCTTTAGGAATTCCTGAGAGTTTTTGGGGGACATTAGTAATGATAAATTTTTTGATTTGGTCATAGCCCCATACCAAACCTGAAATAGGTTCTAAGACTACATTTACAACTTTCGCTACTATTTCAAGAGACTTCCCTAATTCTTTCGCAGCCGGTTGAAGGGCATCCTGATAGACAGGAACTGACTTAAAAACACCTTCCACAGCTTTAATGGTCTCGGCAACCTTATTCGATTCTTCTGGTTTTTCGTCTGTCATGGCTAATCCTTATTGGATGGCAAAGGTCGGGGATTCTTACCAAAAATGACCTTTCAGGAACCAAAGATCAGGGTACGAGTGTACAGTGCACTGGTCAAGTCTTTGGTTGACTAATACTTTCAATTTAGGACCACTTCCAATCTTTGGTTGAGAGTTTTGTGGAAACAAAAATATTCCAAGTTCACTGCGACCCGCGTTGGGTACGGCTGGAAGATGCGGACCCCGAACCCAAGTGAAACTCAATTCTCATCCCCGACCCCATCCATCCTAAAAGGCGGTTCCTGATCAATGCTATGCATTTTAAAGTTGCTAGAGAATTTTTGAGATGATTGGGGGCACTTAGCCCTTAGAATGGAGTTTAAATATTTCCTCTTCCGTTGTCGGAAGTATAATGCTGAAGACAGGGTATCCACTCCTAAAACCAGTTTTGTTAAATTTATCCCCATCGATCCAAATTTCTCTACCTTGAGAGAATCGTAGACTCACCCATTCCAATTCAATCTGACGGCTTAGTTCTTTCACCTTGGGATCAAAATATTTAGCCCATCGCTCAGGTATTTCTAAATCCTGGCTCTGGCTAGGCAATAAAAAAATTTGTGCACCAAATAAATCAGGAATTGAAGTTATATGGCCATTAGTTGTCCAAAGTTCTTTTTTATAGGTAGTCCTACCACGTATTTCAAGGCTATTTTTTTCATGATTTAACCCCAAACGATTGGGGTTATCAGATGAATACTCCGTTGCCATCCAATCATGATAACCAGGCTCTACGCTATGCAGGGGGAAAAAACTTTCGGGCTTAATTGGGACTTTGCGAAAAAAAACATGAGTGAATCCAAATGAAAGAGCAACCTTTCCTAGCACTTCTTCTTCCTTGTCAGGCCAATGGGGAGAATCCCGCTTAACCTCTGCGGAAATAACCTCGCCCTGAAGACCAGTAGCTGTAATTTCCAAATTTACTTCCCTTTTATTAAAATCTACCTCCAATAACTCCTCAAGGTTATCATTGACCGCTTTGGAAAGTTTTGCAAAATAACTTTTAACTATGGGGTGCTCTTTGGGAAACTTAGCCCAAAATACAATTTCAAGTTGTGTGATAGGTTGACGATTACGGTTTAATTCATTTAGCAATTTTTCGGTTCGGGCTAGCTGGCTAGCCACGTCACTTTTTGCCTTATACCCCTCAAAAATAAAACCTAGTAATGCCAAAAGTGACGACAGGATAATTCCAATTAGGACAGAAATACCCCACCGATTAAGCCGACCATCAGAATTCCTGACATTAGTAAGCACCCCCAAGATCCCAAGTCCACCAGCGACAACAGCGCCAGCAATCTTAAGGACCACAATTAAAAAATCATTATCCATTTCTATTTAAAACTCTTCTTAAAGTCTCAACATGTATGGCGAACGAAAAATTCATTCTTTATCTGTTCCAGAGGTGGGCAAAGAAAGGCTATCACATGCCGTTATGTATTGCGATCTTAAGAAATTTTTTGGGAACCCGAACTTGGAGTCCGACCTTTGGGTGAGAGTTTGATGGGATTAAGAAAATCAAAAGTACAGATCTATCCGCTTTGGGCGCGGCGGAGGTGGAGCCCCGAATCGACTTCTTGGCGAAGACTGTCTGAGCGCAGCGAGTTTCTGAGCCATCTTATTCGGGGTGGAGGCGGAGGGATCTCGGAGAACCTGCTTCTGAGCAGGATCGGAGAGGCCGCGCACGGGCGGAAATGGTTTTGGTCACTTTTGCCGAAACAAAAGTGCCTCGTCGCGTGGGGGCGAAACCCTGCATAGAATAATTCCCTTAAACCAAGTCTCCCACGAACTTACTCCTCTCAACGAAATCCTCGTCAAATAATCGACTTGAACACCATGACTCTACCGCCCCCAATCCAGAGAATAGCTCCAAGAAGAAATTCCAGTTTTCAATCTTATGGGTAAGGAGACATCCCTCACTTACCCAGGTGTTCCCTCTGCTCCATTTTCACAATATCGTGTGATATTTTTCCTTCCACCCTGAAGCTGCTATACTAACGGCTCCAGGCAGGGAAATTCATGAAAGGAGCTATACCCATGCGAGTAGAACGATTTATCCTTGAAACGAATGAGCATGGGGAACTTCCCTCTCTTCAGTTAAAACCTCGTCAGCGGGTGGAGATCATTGTTCTGCCGGATGATGTTGATGAACTCCGCCTCCTTGCCGAAAAAAATCTTACCTTCTGGGACAACCAAGACGATGAATACTGGAATCATGTTTGATTGTGGAGATATCCTCATTGTCCCGGTACCCTTTTCAGATCTGAGTACCACAAAACAACGACCTGTAATTGTCGTTTCGCCTCAATCCTACATGGTAGAAACCAATGGGGATTTTATTGCAGTCGCTGTGACATCCAATCCCCTGGAAAGGCCCCATAGAGTACGAGTACAGGTCAAATCTTTGGTTGAGAGTTTGGTGAAAATCTGAAAATCAAAGATTCAGCTCTACCCGCGTTGGGCGTGGCGGAGACGGAGGCCCGAATCGACTTTTCGGCGAGAGCTGTTTGAGCGGAGCGAGTTCTCTCGCCATCTTATTCGGGATGGAGTCGGAGGGACCTCGGAGAACCTGTTTCTGAACAGGATCGGAGAGGCCGCGCACGGGCGGAAATGGTTTTGGGTACTTTTGCCGAAACAAAAGTGCCTCGCCGCGTGGGGGCGAAACCCCACATAATATTTCCCCAACAAAAACTATCTTGGTTAAAAAAATACCCTACATAGATTCTCTTGTAATTCCAACGAAGTGTTAATAGAAGAATTGTCTTTGGGAATTCGATTGGGTACTATCCAGGAACTAGATATTTACTTATTCCCTGTGGCAGAAGTGGCCGCCGTGATTACCCCGCTCCAAAATTTAAGAGAAGGACTATATCAGTGCCTGAAGTCTCACGATTTTTCGGGATCATTATCAGGATGTTCTATGATGAACATAACCCTCCTCATTTTCACGCTGAATATTCGGGCAAGAAGGCTGTATTTGATTTTAAAGGAAATATCCTAAAAGGAGATCTTGCCTCAAAAACAGCCACCAAACTCATCCGGGAATGGGTTGATCTTCATGTATCCGAACTTGAAGAAGATTGAATCGACTTCTTGGCGAAGACTGTTTGAGCGGAGCGAGTTTCTGAGCCATCTTATTCGGGGCGGAGGCGGAGGTACCTCGGAGAACCTGCTTCTGAGCAGGATCGGAGAGGCCGCGCACGGGCGGAAATGCTTTTGAGTCCTTTTGGCGAAACAAAAGGACTTCGTCGTGCGGGGGCGAAACCCCGCATAAATATTTTCACCCCGGCCGCACCAACAACAACACCGTCGCGCACACCAGTGAATTATTCAATGCATGCGCGGCCATACCTGGCAAAATACTTCCGGTCTTTTCATAAGCCCACGCCCAAAGCACGCCACTCCAAAAAATCGTGACAAGCCCAAACGTTCCATACCCATGAGCTAAGGCAAAGATGAGCGCACTCACAACCATGGCCAAAGGAGCATTCCACTTGCGGCGCAGAGTGCTATACAACACCCCCCGAAAGACGACTTCTTCAAACACCGGGGCCAAAATTGTATACGACAAGAGCGGTGGCAGTAATTCCCACGTCGTGCCTTGAATCATGGTGGGATCAAACCAATCGGTCCAATGTAGCGACGTTTGAAAATTCTGAGCCACCAATCCAATGACCCATCCTCCGCCTGCCCCAACGGTAAACAGTGCTAGCGCAAACCATACGATCCGTCCCCATCCGCCTGGGATTACCTTCAATCCCAACGCTTGTGGTATCGATAAGCCCGTTGGACGCCAGAGATAATAAAGAGCTAATCCAATAATGGGAACATGGATAAAAAAAGGAATGAGAAATTGGAGCGTCGACGCATCAAGTCCAGCAACAGAAATAGCAATGATTAACAAACTGGCAATGCCGCCGCCTCGAATCAACACCACAATGCCATTCTTCCCA
>JAJCYI010000132.1 GCA_029263015.1 Saprospiraceae bacterium
GCTTTGCCATTCCCGTTTTCTGTTTGTAATATTGATTTGCAGAACTGTTCTACCATGACATTTAAGTTTGTTGTGATTCATAAATGTCGGGAACAGTTCTGTTTTTTTATAATCAGCCCTGGATAATGTCAAAAGTCCAGTGGGGAAAAAAAGTGAAAAAAAAGCAGAATTTTTTTTCCACACGCTTTTCCACATTACCCCTATTGAAAATCAATTCGTTCTCCATAGGGATATTACTCATACAAGTAGATCGCTCTTTGTAATTAGTTGATAGATAGTGATTTAAAAACATTAGATATTTTTCTAATGTTAGCAACTCAAAATTTTCCATATTTGTCAGTTTAGGAACATGTGAGTACCTTCGCCCTCCCGATATATTTTATTCTTCCCATGATTGGTTAGACCTAAAGCATACCTGAGAAAACTTCCGTGAAACATCTTTAGCCACTACACGTAATATCTGTTTAGTTTTTTGACAATGAGCAGAGTGAAAGTGCAGTCCCTTGTTAAAAACTACCGTTTCGTAAAAAGTAATGACCGTTAAGTAAATGTGTATTTAAATATTTACTATAGGTTACTATCTTTATGCGAAATTGAAAGATATCCTTTTGTCTATAGTATCAGTAAGTTAGATAGGCTCCTGCCGCATAATGTTGCGGTAGGACTTTTTTATTTCTGTGTATTCACCAATCTCACCATTCCCTTCTTTTTCTAATACCATTCTACGTACTAAAATAGTCTCCCATCATTTATCTTTGCGCGGCCTTTGAAAAGGCGTTTCTTTCCTTTCGGAATACCGATCAAAAATGGTTTTTATTGGTATCTCGAAACTACCAAATAAATTACTTGACTTTATGAATTACGATTTAATAGTAATAGGCAGTGGTCCTGGGGGCTATGTCGCTGCAATTCGTGCATCTCAATTGGGTTTGAAAACAGCCATTATCGAAAAGGAAAGCCTTGGCGGTATTTGTCTTAACTGGGGTTGTATTCCTACAAAAGCATTGTTGAAAAGTGCCCAGGTTTTTGAATATGTGCAACATGCTGCTGATTATGGCATTCAGGTCGGCAAACCAAAAGCGGATTTTGGGGGGATGGTCAGTCGCAGTAGGGGAGTGGCCGATGGCATGAGCAAGGGCATTCAGTTCCTAATGAAAAAGAATAAGATTGCAGTCATTGAAGGAACTGGAAAGTTGCTCCGTGGCAAAAAAGTAGAAGTGACCGATGCCGATGGCAAGAAGACTGAATATACAGCTACGAATATTATCATAGCTACTGGCGCCCGTGCTAAGGAATTGCCAAACCTTCCAATAGACGGCAAAAAGATCATTGAATACCGCAAGGCCATGTCCATGGAAAAACAACCCAAAAGCATGGTCGTCATTGGGGCCGGAGCAATCGGGGTCGAATTCGCCTATTTCTACAATGCCATTGGAACGGAAGTGACTATTGTTGAATTCATGGAACAAGGGCTGGTGCCAAGAGAGGATGCTGATGTTTCGAAAGAGCTTGGGCGGGCATTCAAAAAAATAGGAGTCAAAGTGAAAGGGAACACTTCCGTCGAATCGGTTGATACAAAAGGCAGGGGCTGTAAAGTGACCATGAAAAACCGCAAAACTGGAAAAGAAGAAATTATTAATTGCGACGTGGTTCTTTCTGCAACAGGCATTACGCCAAACACAGAAAACCTTGGCCTGGAAGCACTTGGCATTCAAATGGACCGTGGGCTTATTTTGGTGAGTGATTATTACCAGACCAATGTGGCAGGCATTTATGCGATCGGTGATGTGGTTCCAGGTCCTGCACTTGCTCACGTGGCCAGCGCAGAAGGGATTATTTGTGTGGAAAAAATAGCTGGCCAAAACCCACAGCCAATGGACTATAACAATATTCCAGGTTGTACTTACTGTTCCCCAGAGGTCGCTTCGGTTGGCTATACCGAGGCTGCTGCAAAAGAAGCCGGTTATGAAATCAAGGTTGGGAAATTCCCATTTTCAGCTTCTGGCAAGGCCAAAGCGGCTGGCGTGCCGCAAGGTTTTGTGAAAGTGATTTTTGATGCCAAATATGGTGAGTTTTTGGGCGCTCATATGGTCGGTGCCAACGTCACTGAGTTGATCGCCGAAGTAGTGACAGCCCGCAAACTGGAAACGACTGGACATGAGATCATCAAGGCTGTCCATCCACACCCGACTATGAGCGAGGCGGTGATGGAAGCTGCTGCTGCTGCTTATGGAGAAGTCATTCATTTGTGATTTTCAGCCAACCGGAATTAAAAAAAGACGGCGCTTCGACATATATCTCATGGGGTTAAAGCAAACCGGATTACGGTGCTCTGCACCTAACAATAACTGTTTAAATTTCATTTCTACTAATGTTTCGCCGCTCTGCGGCTATCCGAGGTTTTGTCGGGAATAGCCGCAGAGCGGCGAAACATTAGTAGCACAAAACCGACACGGGTTATAAAGGTGCAGCGCACCGTAATTGATTTTCATTAAGTTCCTCATGAATTGTCAAAAAAGAAAAAAGGCAAATCCAAACTAGTTTGAATTTGCCTTTTTTCTTTTTTGAAAGCCCCATTGTCTTTCATCGATCGTCGAAGCGGAAGCCAATTCTGATGCCTGCATATAATTGCTTGATATCTGAATTTGCAGTTTCCTTTATAGTTGTATCCACAGTTCCAAAACTCAGTTCGTTGTTTGGAGAGAAGTAATATTTTACCAAAGGGGTGATTGTTATAAAATCTGAAACGCCGATGTCAACGCCTGCTCCCACACCTATTTCCCAGAAAAACAGATCATCTGCAACCGTATTGTTTTCATCTTTTATTTTGGTTGAGACATTGGCTAGGCCAGGGGATATTTGAACGAAAAAACCTTTTTGAAAAATATTTCCAGACTTCGACCAAGTTGGGCAATCACAGTCTCCTTCCAGATCGAATAGGTATATATTAGTATTAAAATGAAACCCTAATTGATTATGTTCCAGTGAATTACCAACATTGGTTGAACTTGTTGATACATAGTTTAACTCAGGCAAAAATTCAATTCGTCTATTTTTAATGCGAAACCAATAATCAATTCCGATACCGAATCCTGTCGGTGTTGAAAATTCTTCATTGCTAAATTCATTGATGGCAAGCCGCCATTCTTCTGCATTAAAATTTCGGAAAGCACCACTCACACCGACCTGTCCAAACAAGTAGGTTGAGAAAAGGATAATAGCTCCACTTAAAAAAAGGTTTTTCATAAAAAGTATGAATTCTTAGGAACAGTGCATAAATAAATTGACGTTCTTGGGTGGATTATTTTTTTCTCTAACAAGGCGAAAAACGCAGGCATAGCAGGGCTATGGCGAGCCTGCCTGCCGGTAGGCAGGTATTTTCAACAAAGGTAGAGAGAAAAAGAAATAGCCAAGAATGATAATTTATTTTTGAACTGTTCCTTAAAACTACCAATCAGAAATAGGTTTGAACAACCTCGTAAATAATCTCGTCGAATCGCTTGCAAAATAAGATGTTGGATTCTGGTTGGATTGGATCACAAAAGGTTTTTCATCATCCTCAACCTTCCAACAACGAACGGTGACGGGTTCTACCATATTGCTTCCGTTAATGGTGAGGGTCTTCAATAACAGGTTGTTGTTCAACACTTCGTCAAATCCGTCCATTAATGCATCGCCCGACATACTCAGGAGGTTTAGCAGGAAGTCTTTGACCGTGTTGGTGTCGAGCGGTGTGCTATTGTCCAGCAGCCAGTTTTCTCCTGATTTGGTAACTTGATAGGCAACGTCGCCTTCCAATTTCAATGATTCTATATTACCGATTTCAAGGTTCAATAAGGATTTGTCACGATAGGAATTGCTGCCCTGTCCAAGCATCATGCCTTCCATCCCAATGACTGCATAGACATTATCACTGCCAGCCACCCTGAAAAATGAAGTGATCTGCTGTGCTTGTTGGTTGACGGTAAATTTACCTATATGAAAATCAGTCAACACCTTGCTCCCGCCATAAACTGTAATATGTGAGGTAGAACCATCTTCCAGTTCGTATTCTGCCCATTTTTCAGCAGATTTAGCAGCGATAAAAGAGGTCTTTATTGAACCCAAAGTTGATAATAGGTTGTCAACAGCTTCCTGGGATGAAGGATAAGTCCGGCCGTCTTTTGAAAGGGCCCAACCTTTTTCGCCTTTGGTCAATGTGGTTTCTTCCTGGTTATCGGATTTAGCATGTATCACCACTTGGCTTACTTCCTCTGCATCCACTTTAATAAATTCGGGATTGAAGGAACTTTCTCCACTTCCCGACAACACCTTTGACAATCCATAAATGGCTAGCAGGCCAACGAGAATCAATAATAATACCTTGTTGTTCATAATTGATTGCTGTTTTTTTGATAAAATGAAGATGCAAGTTTCGGAATTTTATCGGAAAAAACTGATGTAGTGATTGGCGGAATAGCGATAAGGAATGAGTATGCAGAATGGAGGACTTGTTTGGAAATTGAGAAATTAGAAATTGTAAAGCCCTGAAAATCAGGTTTTCTCAATTTCCAATTTCCCAATTTCAATCCTAAATCAAAATCCCTGCAATACTTGCTGTGATCCAAGAAGCAATGGCACCTCCGGCCATTGCTTTAAATGCTAAACTGGAAATGTCTTTTTTTCTGCTTGGAGCGATACCGCCAATGCCTCCCATTTGAATGCCAATGGATGCGAAATTGGCAAAGCCACATAAGGCATAACTGGCAATAATAGCAGTGCGGTCAGATATCGCATTTGCGGCCCGGATCTGGCCAAGGTCTTTATAGGCTATCAATTCTGTCAGTGCAATTTTTTCGCCCAGAAGGGTGCCAAGTGTGTCAGCTTCTTCCCAGGGAGCGCCCATGCACCATGCCAATGGCCGGAAGATGAATCCGAATACTTCCGCTAGAGAAGTGTTGGCAAAACCCAAAAGGCCGTCAATCATTGCGACCATCGCTACAAAAGCAATTAACATGGCACCGATATTGGCGGCGAGTTTCATTCCGTCACTGGCGCCATCTCCCAAAGCTTCCATGGCATTATCCGCTGTTTTCTCTATATTAACGGACAGCGTCCCTTTGGTCTCGGAAATTTCTGTTTCTGGATATATGATCTTGGCCACAACAATTGCTGCTGGAGCACTCATGATCGAGGCAGCCATTAGGTGACCTGCAATGCCGGGAATATCACTCAGCATAGCTACATAAATGGCCATGACACCACCGGCAACAGTTGCAAAACCACCGACCATAATTGTCATGATCTCTGATTTGGTCATCCCTTTCACATAGGGCCTCACGAGTAGCGGGGCTTCGGTTTGGCCCACAAAAATACTTCCGACCACACTCAGGGTTTCCGATCCACTTGTACCCATGGTCTTTTGTACTCCTTTAGCGATTATCTTCACAATAAATTGCATTATTCCCAAATGGTATAATACCGCAATCAGCGCAGAAAAGAAGATAATGGTAGGCAATACCCTTACTGCAAAATTGATTAAGGGGACTTCCACCTGTTCTGTTGCAAAAGAGGCAAAAAGAAAGTCACCGCCCTTATCAGAAAAGGATAATAATTTATTGATAACCATGTCGAAAAAATCAAAAAACGGCAGGCCGACAGGGGTTTTGAGGATAAAAAGTGCAAATCCAATTTGTAGGGTAAGCCCCCAAAGAACCAGTCTGTAATCAATCCTTTTGCGGTTGTTGCTCATCAGGAAAGCCAATCCCAATAACACGACAATCCCAATAAGCCCGGTAAATCTTTCCATAAGTTATAAGGTGGTGAAAGGTGGGTACTATTTCAAATCAATTGAAATTCTCAGAATGGATACCGATACCTTTGTGAACAATTATTGTGTGGGTAAATGTATGGAAAACTTTGATTAATCAATCAAAGTGCCGGTCACCAATTGGTAAATGCCTTGTTAAAAATCCGATCCACCAATTCATCCGTGATATTGTCTATGAGATTGTCTTGGACATCAAGGAGGTTTTGGTCAGGCTCGAAAAAGTCATCGAATGAAAATTGGTGTTTCCAATTCGCCTTTTCATCTTTATTATTGGTGAAATTGACATTCACTGTAATGGTCAGTTTGTTGAACCCTATTTCTTCACCTGTTTTTGGGGCCTCTGCGGTTACTTGAAACCGCGTAATGGCACCAGAGAACTCAATGTCGGGTTCAGTGTCATTATAATTGAGGTTGGATTCCCGACGTATTTTATCTTTAAGTTTTTCGGTAAAATCACGGGGCAGGGTTGGGACAGAACTGGCATCTTGGTTATCAAATAATTCAACATAGATAGTTTTTACGTCAGCTGGAATACTGATCCCTTTCATGGAATAACCAAATGAAGGATTACATCCAGATATTAGTGCAGTGGTAAGAAAAATGGTCAGTGAAAGAAGAATTGCTGAAATGGAATTTTTCATCGTATAACATTTTGAATTTGTAACGTGCAAACATAACACTGTTGTCATACTTTTACTTTTCGATAATGAAGGAGCTAAAGGTCAGATGAGAGGAGTCAGGGGTCAGGAGAGTTGGAGGCAAAAGGTTCAATGATACTGTTATAAATTTTAATTCAATGCAAACTGACCCCTGACTCCTGACCCCTCACACCTGACCCCTCACAATTCATCAATGATTTACCTTCTATATTTCATCTTAATATATCTTGCACTCTTCTTTATTGTACCGAAGGGTTTTTTCCTTTACGAGGGATTGCGATTTCCTATTTGGTCATTCAAAATGAAGATGTTCCCTAAAAATGGCCTAGAACCGGAAAAGCACAATTTTGGACAACACAAAAGACAATACCTGGTTCATTATCGCCCAAAAGGGGCAAATACTCAAAATAGCCATGTGGTTATTTATATTCATGGGGGAGGCTGGCAATTCGGCAACCCTGAAATGTTTCGGCCCAATGCCCAATTGCTTGAGCAGCTTGGGTTTCACTCGTTTTTCTTATCTCACCGACGTATCCCGACCCACAATATTCGACACATGATGGAGGATGTTGCGTCAGGGGTCAAACAGGTGATTGAAGTGATGGGGGCAGAGGGAATTGGCCACAAAAGGATAATCCTGGGAGGTGTGTCATCAGGAGCAAACCTTGCAGCTTTATTGTATTATGACTCCAATCTTTTAATCGAAAATGGGATTGCAAGGACAGTATTCTCAGGCCTATTCTTAATGGCGCCACCGCTGAATTTGAATGCCATGTGGAACTCACCTACATTAATGTTATTGGCTGGAAAAAGGAGCAGTAAAATGTTTGCCGAAGCCAGTCCGATCTTTCATATTGAAAAAAAAGAGGATATTCAAACCTTGATTGTCCACCCTGAAAAGGATGGAATGGTCTCTTTGAAAAGCACCGAAACATTTATAGAAAAAGCGGATGAAATAGGAATTGATAATATTGAATACCACGTGTTGCCAAATATGACCCACATGGATGCAGCAAGCTGGTGTTTTGAGGGACATCCCTCCAAAGTGATTGTTTTAGAGTGGTTGGGGAAGTTTTTTTAGTTCGTGAGTTTTTTAGTTTTTGAGTTCCTGCGTATCAAAAATGTTATACCGAAAAAGTCTATCTATTTTGGAACATCGAAAAAACGCATGACCTCAAAAACTCCCTTCAATGCAATATTTTGAAAACCAATTCTTTCAATAACGCCCCGTCTTCTTTGCCTACCGAATTGAAATTAACCCCCTTGGCCTTCAAGTCGTATTCTTTCAATAATCCGATCACTTCCTCTGTTTTTGATCTCGAATAATAGCGAAGCGCCGAGCGGTAATCACGTAATGCATAGGATGAGCGGAGATTAAGGGCTTTTTGCACTTCCATGTCCGGTTTGTTTTTCAAAAAATGCAGTAGGTAAACCTTGGTGAAAAAACCAGACAGCGATGCTGTTACCATGATAAATGGGTTCCGTTTTGGATTGGCTATGAAATTTTTCATGATCCTCGCTACTTTATTTAAGTTACGGGTAGCTATAGCCTTATGCAGTTCAAAAATGTTGTATTCACGGCTTATTCCAATGTAGTCTTCGATGTGTTTGGAAGTCACTTCTGATCCAGGTGGGAGATGGAGGATAAGTTTTTCGAGTTCATGAATAATGAGTGAGAGATCAGTGCCTAAGTATTCGGCAGTCAATGCCGCTGTATCAGGGTCGATCCTCAATTTATTTTGTTTCAATTGCCCTGCTATCCAGTCAGGCACTTGGTTGTCGTATAGTTTTGAGCTTTCAAAAAAGACGGATTTCGACTTTAGCAGTTTTGCGAATTTGGTGGTTTTGGTGAAAGTCTTGTGCTTGTGGCAAAGTACCAGAATCGTTGATGGTGTTGGGTTTTCAATGTATTTGGCCAGTTCTTTCAAATCTTTCAAATCCTGCGCTTCCTTCACAATAACAACTTGGTATTGTGACACCATTGGGTATCGTCTTGCGCTGTCAATTACGGCGAGATGGTCTATGTCGCGGCCATATAGTACCACCTGGTTGAATGCTTTTTCACTTTCTGAAAGAGCATTTTCTTCGATATAATCTGATATGGAATCAATGAAATAGGATTCTTTCCCAAACAAGAAATAAACTGGGAAGAATTTTTTCTGCTTTAACTCGGTGAGGATTTGTTGGTGTGTCATTTTGGAAATTCAGGAAATTCAGGAAATTGGAAATTGAGGTTACAGATCTGATATAACTTGAAATAATAGGGAAATTATAGCCACGCCCTATGGCTATAATTTCCTAATTTTTCACGTTCCAATTTTTCAATTCCTAATAGTTGCCCTGGAAAAACGGCTTGTAGCCAGCGAGCGATTTATTGCGGACAATTCGTTCATAATTGCTTTTGGAAACAGCAAAATAATCTATAGTCATGCCCATTTGTAAAAAATCTGGACGGTGGGTTTTTAAGCTGTTTTGAAAAGCCATGGCCTTTGCTTTGTTGGGGAACGACTGTACGTGTATCAATGGCACGTTTTCGAGTTCCCCTTCAATTTTAATCTGGGTGATTTTTAGTTTGGACTGAGGGTGGAACTTCCAAATGTATTTGGTGATTTCGCCCCTCATCTCTGGCAAGTCTGCTGGGCGGTTGTTGAGCACGAATAAGAAAAAATGTTCTTCTGAGGCATCCATGGTATATCCTCCTTTTTCGGTTAGCTGATCTTGCTGTGAAAAAGAAGTACCTTGAAAAACAAATAAGGATACGATCGTCAGTGGGATGAATAAGTTTCGCATTTCTGTTGGAATTTTTAAATATGGTTTATTAGAAAATTAAGGTGGAGACGAAGTCCAATATAGTTTTTAGAATCAAAAAGTCAATCCAAAATAATAGGACGGGCTTCGGGTTTTTAGCCAAAAATTATTTCAATTACCTAAAGTTTCATTTTTTATTACGCTGCCCCAAAATTAATCAAAAAAAACTATTTTAGCTTTTCATTTTCAGCTACAAACCATTCCACTCTAAAGTGTCTGAACAAAACAAGCCCGATGTTGAGCTAATTGAGCTGCTCAGAAAGAATGATGAGCGTGCTATTTCTCTGATCTTCAAAGAGCATTATTCATTTTTGTGCCAAACAATATATCGAGTTGTCAGTGATGCACATGTAGCGGAGGATTTGGCCCAAGATGTTTTCCATGACCTCTGGAAAAGAAGGGAATATATTGAAATTTCCATATCCGTTAAGGCATACCTTCGTCGGGCTGGCATCAACAAAACACTCAATTATATCAGAGACAAAAAGATAAAGTGGGACGACGAGAGCAAACTTCCAAGTATGGCCACAACAATGCCAAACGCCGAACAATACTTACAAAAAGATGACCTCAAAAAGATGATTGACAATTCGATAGATGCTTTGCCAGACCGGTGTAGGTTGGTTTTTACACTAAGTCGATTTGAAGAGATGTCTTATAAGGAAATTGCTGGTTCACTCGGTATTTCAGTGAAGACAGTTGAAAACCAGATGTCCAAAGCGCTAAGAGTGTTAAGGGCATCACTAAAGGAGGTGATAAAAGAAAGCTGAACGACAATATTTGGACAGCTTTTGGCTTTTAGTCAAATGCATTACAAATGGACTGAATTATGTTTAAGAATTTAGCAGAAGAAATAGGGGAGGATGTGGATTTTGGTGACTTTAAAGTCGTAATAAGATATTAAACCATTTAAATAGTTCTTTAGAAATGAAGGGATTTAATGATTGGATAAATACTCACTCTGATGAGCAGGATACTAAGGCGTTGGAGCGCCTTTGGGATGCTACTGCTCCCTATAAGAGTGGGTACAGGCCAAATGTGGATGAAGGCCATGACATGTTTATGGGCAAAATTAGACTTGATAGAGATGCCGGGACAAAAGTTGTTCTCTTTGCAAGGTACAAAGGCATTATGAGAATTGCTGCGGCCATTGCCGTTTTATTGGTAGCCAGTGTTCTTTTCAATAAGTATGGGGATGGTTCAATAGAAAGTATTGTTACCAATGAAGCTGAGAAGAAGAACCTGAACTTGGTTGATGGCACCTTAGTTACTTTAAATGGTTTGAGCGAACTTGCTTTTCCTGCTGAATTTGACGATGCCGAACGTAAGGTCGAACTTAGAGGTGAAGGATATTTTGAGGTGGAGAGAAATGAGGCTCACCCTTTTGTCGTTGAGACCAAAGAAGCATTGATATCGGTACTCGGCACTGCGTTCAATGTACGCTCTTACGATGATGAAAACTTGTTTGAAGTATTTGTCAATTCCGGAAAAGTTGCTGTTGAACTCAAAACTTTGAACGAGAAAATTGAACTTTCTAAGGGTGATCTTCTGAAATACAATGAAAAAACAGGAGACTATGAAGTTATTTCAGATAAGAATGAAAATGCTTTGGCTTGGAAAAGTGGAACGTTGAAGTTTAACAAACAACCAATAGGTAAGATATTTTCAGCCCTGGAAAAATTACACCACATTGAAATAACTGCTGAAAGCCAGGACTTGACTGATTGCCTTTATACGTTCAATACAGATGCAATTGATTTGGATGAAACAATTAAGAGCTTGAAATTAGGTTGCCAAATAGAATTCACAGAAATCAGTACTGGTAAATATAGAGTGACTGGTTCGTGTTGTGAATAATATAGATTTTTTACAGGTTCTTATTATCTCCTTTCAGTTAAGAAAAAACGAATCCAAGTGTGGGCACCACACTTGGATTCGTTTTTTTGGATAAGAGGTGAAGCAGGACTAACAGGGTTATTGTAAAATGCGTTAAATTAGCTTTTCCAAACTTTTTTCAAATGAAAAAAATCTGGCTCTTGGCATCCATTATGATCTCTGCTGTTACGGTTAGTGGTCAATCGCTATTGGATCGGCCAATCAGTTTTTCATTTGATGACATCTCATTGGAAGAAGCACTGTTCAGATTGATTGATGACTCTGCAATAAACCTTTCTTTTAGCAACAGCATCCTTCCGGAAAACAAATCCATCACTTTTACTGCCATTGAACTGCCTTTGGATAAAGTACTTGACCAACTACTTGATGGGACTTTGCTTGCTTATAAAGAAACGGTTTCTCAGATCATTATTTATAGAAAGGGCTTATTGGAACTGGAGAGTTACACAATAAGTGGTTATGTGCGTGACCTTGAAACGGGCGAAAATATTGTTGGGGCAGTCATTTACGACGAAGAAAAGAAAGCAGGGACCTACTCCAATAGCTTTGGTTATTTCAGCATTTCATTAACGGAAGGTGAAACCAGCCTCTCCATTTCCAATCTTGGTTACGAAAAAGAGCAGATGTCCTTCTTCCATGATGAAGATGGGCAGGTCATCATTGAACTGAAACCTTATTGGTTTGAGCCTATTTTGGTGAAGTCATTTACGGATTCCACCTTATTCGAAAACTCTAACAATGCATATGACCTGAACATCAAACAGGTTTCGAAAATGGCTTCTTTGGGGGGTGAAGCTGATCTGATCAGAACGGTGTTTTCATTACCTGGGGTACAGACTGGTTCCGATGGTTTTGGTGGACTTTCAGTTAGGGGAGGAGGCATTGACCAAAACCTTTTCCTTCTGGATGGCGTACCCGTTTACAATGCAATGCATGGGATTGGCCTTTTTTCTATATATAACAGCAGTGCGGTACGAAGTGCAAAAATATTGAAGGGTTCGTTTCCCGCAAGGTATGGGGGCAGGATGTCTTCTGTCTGGGATGTCCAGACGAAAGAAGGCAATAAAAAGGAATTTTTGGGAGAAGTGGATATCGGGATCACCTCTGGCAAACTCACCCTTGAAGGTCCGATCAACAAGGGTCAAGGTTCATTTTTTTTCTCTGGCAGGAGGGCTTTGTTTGATTTTTATGCTGAGCCTATCAGTCGGAAACTCCGGGATAATGGCGGTTTTGTGACCTACCAGTTTGACGACCTGAACTTGAAGTTCAATTATGACCTCACCAAAACCGACAGGGTGTTTATTAGTTATTATTCTGGCAATGACGATTATGATGATTTGCGTAGTTTAAAGCAAGCATTCGGAGATACCATCACGACTTTAAGTGATTCTGAAAAAGTGGATTGGGGCAATACCATCGCCTCGCTTCGATGGAACCATCTCTTTTCAGACAAGTTATTTGGAAACACCACCTTCACCTATAGTTTGTATGAGTACGGGTCTGAAGATTTTATTGACCTCTTGGTTAACCATCGAGATGATACTTTGAACAGAGATGTCCTTTTACAGCTTTATTCATCCACCATTAAAGATGTTTCGATAAAAACAGATTTCGATTATTCTTCTTTTAAAAAGCACAAGATCAAATTTGGCAGCGTGCTCACCTGGCATGAGTTTTCAGCTAAAATTGCCTCCTTCGAACAGGCAGAATATATTGATTATATATTGACGGATACGGTCGGTGACGCTGGCAATATGCCGCTTAAATCAACTGAACTTGAATTTTATTTAGAAGACGAAATAATGCTTAATGAAAACTTGCACGCTAACATTGGTTTACGGGTTTCCTCGTCGTATGTGCTGGATTCATGGCATGTACTTCCTCAACCACGATTGTTGATTACCTATATGCCGAGTAGCAAATCGTCATTCAATTTTTCCATCAATCGTGTCACACAATTCCTCCATTTACTAAGTCCCAGCCGATTAGGTTTGCCAAAAGATTTATGGGTCACGGCTACCGACAAAGTTCCTCCACAGAAGTCTTGGCAATTTGTTGCGGGCACCAAACGAAAGCTGGGAAATGGATTTCTTTTGAACCTAGATTTTTATTTCAAGAAAATGTACAATTTGCCTTTGTTTACTGGGGCTTCCCTGAATGGTATCAATACCATTGACTGGCAGGAGAATGTAGTTGTTGGTAGGGGCAAATCGTATGGCACAGAATTGCTTTTGCAAAAGCATAGCGAAAAATGGGGTGGATGGTTGAGTTATACACTGGGGTGGTCAAACAGGAAATTTCCACAGGATATCAACAATGGGGAGAGCTTTCCGATAAAACTGGACAGGCGCCACAATTTCAACCTCCAGGTTCTTTACAAGATGAATGAAAAATGGGATTTTGCAGGAGGATACACCATCGCTTCTGGGTCCTATTTTAGCTTGCCTTCCCAGGAATATAGCGTGGTGCAGATCTCAGGAGTGCCGACGAGTATTGAGCCCCTCATAATCCCAGAAGGCGTTAACGATCAACAATTGCCAGTTTACCATCGTCTGGATGTGTCGGCCAATTATTACATTAACCACCGAAAAGCAAAGCAGACTATTAAGATTGGTGTCACAAATGTTTACAACAAGTTGAATCCATTGTTCAGGACACTGCGTGATAAATTTGATGATGACGGTGTGCTTTCTTCGGAGTTTGTAGAGGTTAGTTTGCTGCCAATATTTCCTTCCTTAAGGTATATCATTGAATTAAAATGACAGGAGTGCACAAAATGGATTTGACAGACATAGGACTAACTTATTTAATTTTTTTCGCTAATCTAAAATTAATCTAAATAAAATTGTCCGTAAGAATTGCTTACCCTACCTTTGCCAACAATATTTTATATATTTAGATGCAAAGCACTTCTATCATAATTGCTGATTCTCAATACCTTATTAGGGTAGGGTTGAGGCATATCTTGGAAGATCACCCTTCTTTTGAAGTCGTCTCAGAAGTAACTAGCGAAGTGCAATTGTTCAAGGAATTGAAAAACAACCTTCCTGATATTTTGATGATTGATTATAATCAGCCAGGCTGTTTCAGTTCTTTAACCATTGATAAGGTTAGGGTGGAGTATCCTCAAGTGAGATTGCTGGTTATCAGCAGTGATGAGGATAAAAAGACTATTTACCAGGTCCTTGAAAATGGCGTGAATAGCTTTTTGTCCAAAAAATGTGATGAAAAAGAAATTGTTGGAGCAGTGTATGCGACTTCTAAAAATGAAAAGTATTATTGCACAAATGTATTGAATCATCTTCTCGAAAAATCATTTCCAACAGAATGTGCTCCCACACCATTGTCACCTCGGGAAATCGAAATCGTGAGGTTGGTGGCAAGTGGCCTTATCGCAAAAGAGATTGCTGGGAAATTGAATTTAAGTACGCACACGGTTTATACCCATCGGAAAAACATCATGAGAAAGCTGAAGATTGGTACAACTTCTGAGCTGGTGCTTTATGCGGTCAATGAAGGACTTTTAAGGTAAAACAACCTCATATCCCCATAAGCCTTTTTTGATTGTCAAGGATATTTCCTCTCCTCTTTTCAACGCCAAGTAATGGCATTCCTTTCTCTTAAAACGTTCAATTTTACCATCGTAGAACACAAATAAGTAGCAGCCGTCAGGTCTCTTTTGTAAGCCATATGCACTGGAGACGAATGCTTTTTCTTCAATAAATTCAAAGGTTTTGGATTCTGAAATATGATCGGATAAGTTACGGTTTGTGAGACTGCCTAATAGCGGAGCAAAAAACGCTGGCAATAAAATGCAAGCTGACCAAATCCTGATTTTATCAACTAATTCTTCTCCTTTTCCTTGGAACTGTCTGCCCAATAGGACACCAATAAAGATAGATATTAGTATAGATTTCCAAATCAGGTTCAAATACCCAATGGTGTTACCGATGTGTCCCAATTCAATAGCATATAAAATGATAAGCGCTATCAATCCTAACACACAAAGCCAGGCGATGATTTTATGATTGAATGGAAGCATGGTGCGAAAATAGTGAATACCTCCAATAAAAAGTCGTTGCTTTACTTAAGAGTCGTCTATGAACAATTCCAGGATTCCTGTAATAAAAATGGCTGCCCAAAAAGGCAGCCATTGAAAGGTCTTAGTTTATAAAGAAAAAGCATGTTTCCTTATTTCTGGTCGGGTATATAAATCACGCAAGTTTTGCCATGTCACGCACCAATATTTTGCCTCTGTTGAAATAGATCAAATCCGATTTCCTTAATTCGTTTAATACGAGGGTAACGGTCTGGCGTGAAGTACAAGTTATATTGGCAATATCCTGATGTGTCAAACTGTGCTTCAATAACATTTCAAATCCAATTTTCCTCCCGGTGCGCAAAACTGAATCTTTGATGAATTCAATGATCCTAGTTCGGGCATCCTTAAATATAAGTGATTCCAATTTGTTCTCTGCACGCATCAAACGGTTGCCGAATAAGGACATCACTTTGTCGCATAATTGGAAATTGCTGCGCATCAACTTTTTTAGATTTTCGACCCGCAATGAAAAAATATGAACTTCTTCCCGGAGAGATTGGGCAAGGTCTTGACGTTTGCGTTCTCCAATGATGCCCAGTTCACCAAACATGGCCAAGGGCTGGATAATGCATTTGATGACTTCTTTTCCTTCGTCAGAGTGAGTAGCTATTTTCACCATACCCTTTGAAAGAAAATAGATATGTTCAGAAGGTTCGTCCGGAAGGAAAATATAACTGAATTTTGGTTTAACCTTAAATTCCACCATTTCTTCTAAATGCCTTTTTTCTTCTTCGTTCAAGCAGTCAAATAATGGGAATTGAGAAATGGAAATAGTAGATTTAGTCATAGTCGCATTCATTTCTTTCGGATTTTAATGTTGCTGTGAAAGCTAATATTGATGTTCTCGAGTGTAAGGACACGAAATTTGTCAATGCCCCCTATTTACGGTGGAAAATTTTTCTGGACAAAAAAAATTTCCACGTGGATTATTTCGGAAAGCTATCTGGGTCTATTTGATATGCCTTGGAGCATCCCAACAGATTATTGAATTAGGACTTCAATTTTGAAGCGGGTTGTCACCATTAAAACCAGAATTCACAAGAATGAGACTCTTTAACGCATCGTTAACAGTCTTTCAAAGACAATTGACAAGCGGGAATAGGTGTTTGGCATAAATTTGCATTCTGAAAAGTGAGGTTATACACTTGGATGAAAATCCTTATCTTTGCGCCTCTTTTTCCGATTCGAAACAAATTTTTTTCTCATCAAAAATCATTTACAGATGTTGAAGCAAATCAAATTTGGAGTTCTTGTTGTCTTGGCAGTAGCCATGTTCACTAGCTGCCAAAATGAAGGAGATACTGCCCGTGATGCCGCAACTGACACTGCTGCTGGTAATACGGTCTCTACTCCTCCACCTCCAACTGCACCGGGAACTGTTGTCCCTGCTGCAAATACCAATACTCCTGTTGCTCCAGTTGGCCCAACTACCACTATTGCGTTCGCCGAAACGGAATTTAATTTCGGACAGGTGAAAGCTGGTGAAAAAGTACAGCACGTTTACAAATTCACTAATACCGGTGATGAGCCTCTCGTCATCAGCAACGCTAAAGGAAGCTGTGGATGCACAGTGCCTTCATGGCCAAAAGAACCCATTGGTATAGGTGAAGAAGGTGAAATACTGGTAGAGTTTAATAGTAAAGGCAAAAGTGGAAACCAAACCAAGACAGTAACAATTACTGGCAACACTGATCCTCCACAAACGATCATTCAGATCAAAGGTGAAGTTTTGGTAGATCCTAATGCTGCAAAGACAACCCCAAATGTTAACGCAACTCAATAATTCTACTGTTTAGAAGAATTAAAAGCCTGCATGATTGTGAAGTCGTGCAGGCTTTTTTGTTTTTAGAGCAGTTTTCTTCGACCACTTTTACGCTTTGATTGTGTTTCAAAGAATTTGAGCCATGAAAAATTACTTATCCCTTATAAAGTTTAGCCATACGATTTTTGCTATGCCTTTTGCATTAGTAGGGTTCTTCTTGGCTTCTTATCAACTGGATAGTGGATTTAGTGTGAAATTGTTCTTTTTGGTTGTTTTATGTATGGTCTTTGCGAGGAGTGCGGCCATGGCTTTTAATCGCTTTCTTGACCGGGACATAGATGTAAAAAACCCTCGGACAGCAATCCGTGAAATCCCTGCTGGCATTATTTCTCCAAGTTCTGTATTGTTTTTTGTATTGGTCAATTGTTTGTTGTTCATAGCAACAACTTGGTTCATCAACCTGACTTGTTTCTATTTGTCGCCAATTGCTTTGTTGGTCGTGTTAGGCTATAGTTATACAAAAAGGTTTACTGCCTTTTGTCATATTGTATTAGGACTGGGGCTGGCATTGGCACCGCTTGGTGCATATTTGGCAGTTGGTGGAGGGTTTGATTTATTGCCAATCTTGTATTCAATAGCAGTGTTATTGTGGGTTTCAGGTTTCGATATTATCTACGCTATGCAGGATGAAGATTTTGATAAAAAAAATCAATTAAAATCAATTCCCGCTACTTTTGGGAAAGATAAGGCACTGCTTGTTTCGTCAACATTACATTTTTTTTGTGCCGTAACCATTCTTTTTGCAGCCTACTACGTTGACCATCAATTCCCTGCTTTTGGTTGGATGAACTGGGTGGCAACCACTGTCTTTATTGCTCTTTTGGTATACCAACATACCCTTGTGAAACCAAACGATCTGAGCAAGGTCAACCTCGCTTTTTTTACTACAAATGGTATTGCAAGTTTGGTTTTTGGGATGCTTTTCATTTTGGATATTTATTTTTGACAAAATTTTCCTGTTTTCTCATTCCAAAGAAGTTCTCTATTTTTATTCCAAATGTAATGTTGGTTACAGAATCGGTAGCGATGCACTCCTTTACTTTGCACTGAATCAAGGATCATTTAAATAACAACCTCGTCCAATTGTCGAACTTATTCTTTGCACGATCCAAAACTTCTTTTTGTGGATTACCTGAACACTTTTGTAAATAGTTATGCTGGCTATGCCAATTACTTGTGGCAAGAATTTACCCACCCCCATTGGGGCAATTACTTTTATTGGTTGATTGCTGTTTCGGCCTTTTTCTTTATGCTTGAAATATTGGCTCCGTGGCGAAAAGGCCAACCTCGGTTTCGAAAAGATTTTTGGTTGGATTTCTTTTATATGTTCTTTAATTTTTTCCTTTTTTCCCTCGTTGCCTACCAAGCTGTTTCGGATGTGGTGGTTAAGTTTTTTAATGATACAATCCTATCTTTTTCAGGATTCGATTTGCAGCGATCAAACCCAATGAACCAGTTTCCCTTTTGGGCAGTGCTGCTGATTGGATTTGTGGTAAGGGATTTTGTGCAATGGTGGACACATAGGTTATTGCACCGATCAAAATTTTTATGGGAATTTCACAAGATCCACCATTCTGTTGAAGAAATGGGTTTTGCAGCGCATCTCCGTTTCCATTGGATGGAAACGATTATTTACAGAACAATAGAATACCTCCCACTGGCCTTGTTGGGATTGGGATTATATGACTTTTTTATTATCCACCTTTTTACTTTATCAGTTGGGCATTACAACCATTCTAATATTACTGTGCCTGGCCGAGTAACGGGGGGCGTCATTGGCGGGCTGATCGGATTGGTGATTGCAATTAGTGGTTTTGATGTGAATTTACTTTCATCACCTTCCATATTGACGCAATTCGGAGTTGTGGCAGGAGGGATAGCGGCAGGATCGATGCTGCTAGGGCCATTTATGAAATATATTTTCAATAGTCCGGAAATGCATATTTGGCATCATGCTTATGAAATGCCTGAAGACCGTCAATACGGCATCAATTTCGGACTGACTTTGGCGATTTGGGATTATTTTTTCAAAACCGCCCGCATTCCTTTCAATGGCAAGGACATCCGCCTTGGCTTTCCAAAAATTGAACAATTTCCACATTCGTTCGTGAAACAGGCATTCTTTGGTTTCAAAAAGGAATAAACAATCACAGTCCTTTTATGAACTTGAATACCTTTTGAGGCTTTCCACCATACCTCACAAAAAGGAAATAGGTGCCAGAAGCCATGAGTTCCGTGTCAATTTCAACGGAATCCATGTCAATTGGGATTTCTGAATAGTGGACAAGTTGCCCCAATGTGTTGAACAATTCCAGCGTGATGGGTACATCAAATCGGTCATAGACATCAACTACAATAGCGTTGGAAAAGGGGTTTGGGTAACTGTGAACCAAACGGTATTCTTTCTCAGGTTCAACTGGTATGGAATCTCTGTCGATCTGCACGATATTCGAAACAAGTTGTGTACCCTCACTATCATCCAATATCACTCGGTAAAAATTTGTCCCTATAAAAGGCCCAGTATGGGTTTGGAAAAAATGCGTAAAAATGCCAGCAACTTCAATTGAATCGGCTGTGCCGATCAACGTAAAAGGCTCATTTTCCCAAGCCCATTCCACTGAATAAGATCGGTCCACCGTATCACTTTCTGGATATAGCCAATCCAAACGTACAACACTCGTGTCAACTAATTCACCATTTAGCACAAGGTCATATCCACAAAAGACAGGGCTTTCTGTAATATTTATTGTAGAAGTAACGGTAGCCTCGCAGCCATCAACCTCAACGGAATAGGTAACTGAATAATCACTAGTCGTATTCCAAACAATGTCGTTCACGCTTGGGGTGTTGGCCATTTCCGGAATGCCATTTTCAAAAGACCATGAATAAATGGCATTTGGACCAAAATCTGTCCCATTCACATTCACGGCCACCTCCATGCAAGCAGTATCGATTATTGAAATAACCGGCATAGGAATTTCATTGACAGCGATTTCAATTTGGTTGCTTTCCAAAAACTGCGAACATCCATCACGACGCGCCCGTCGGATGAAATAAGTGGTTGTATCTAAATTCCCGGGCAAATAGTCAGCATTGTTGGAACCTGTGATTGGTGTCCATGTATTTGGGTCAAATTGGCCAGGGGTTTCACTGAACATCCAAAGGTATTCAACCGTACCAGAACCTCCAGAAGGAGAAATTAAATCTGCAATCGGATCAGGCAAATTCACTAGGCCGCAGATTAATTGGTCACAACATATTTCTCCTGGACCAGAAATGTTGTTACAGTTTATTTCCACATAAAAGCCTGCGTCAATATCGTGGTTTTGTGTACCTGGATTGATAGATAGTAGAGGTGTTTTGTTGGTTAAAGGGTCTGCATCGCTATCAATCGCAACATCCCCGCCTTGCCCTTGTGGGCTTGGAACATATCCGGCAGGTATGTTGAAGGTGATTTCGTAATCACCTGGGGGAATATCAAAATAATAGTTCCCTAGCGCACCAGAGACCGTATTTAAGGAATGTGGGTTGCCATAATCGTCGAATCCCTGCAATGATATTTCCACACCCAACATACCCATTTCCCCAAAATCCTGAACACCATTTTCATTGGTATCGGCCCAAACAAAATCGCCAATTTGCGCCCCGTCAACCAAGAAAAAAGAGCAAGTAGTGATACAGTTATCGGCATCTGTGACTGTGACGGTATAATTCCCAGCTACCAGATTGTTGACCATTTGTGTGGTCTGGCCATTGGACCATAAATAATCAAATGGAGCAAGGCCATCGCTGATCGACGCCATTAGTTGCCCTTCATTTCCATTTGGAGATGAAACAGGTTGAACCAATTGAACACCGCAAGAAACGGAACTGATTATTTCAACAATAGTAGAATCTTGGGCTTTGCAATTGTTGGCATCTGTCACGGTAAGGTTATAGGTACCTGCTCCGAGAATGCTGATCGAGGGATTGGTGCTGCCGTTGCTCCACTGATAAAAATAAGGCATTGTGCCACCCAATACTTCGGAATTGGCCGAGCCTAAATTCCCACATATTCCATCCATACTTTCCGCGTTTACACTAAGTTGTGGTGGTTGTGTGATTTCAAAATCAACAACTTGTGTACATTCGGACATGTCGGAAACAGTGACTGAATAATCACCGGCAGGGAGGTTTTGGAGAATGGTCGCATTACTGCCATTGCTCCATAGGATGCTGTAAGGAGGTAATCCACCAGATATATTAAGACTGATACTTCCTGTTTCTTCTCCGAAACATTTTACATTTTGAAAACTGCTGTTTATGCTAAATTCGCCACCTGCTGAAAGGGTAGTGGCTGCCTCGCCTGAGCAACCAGTTGGATCGGTCACCGTGACCTGGTAGTCACCTGGAGTAAGGTCTGTTATGGTTTGCATGGTTTGTCCATTTGACCATAGATAAAGTAAAAATGGTGGTGCTCCACCGAATGCAAATGCAGTTGCAGTGCCAGATTCCCCAGGGCAAATAATTGAGTCTGCATCAATAAATGCGAACAGGCCAATGCCCATTTCCACTGTGGCACCTCCGACTTGAGTGCAATCATTTCCATCAGTAACGGTTACTTCATAATCGCCTGGTGATAAAAAATTAATCGTACTTGTTGTGGCTCCATTGCTCCATAAATAGGAAAAAGGGGCAGATCCTCCAAAAGTGACCACTGAAGCCATTCCATTGGAAATGGCATTACAAGATGTATTGATAGCAGTAACATCAAGTGATATATCAGGATAAGGGGCGATGGTCACGGAATTGGTTTTTGTACATCCGAGGTTATCCGTCACGGTAACTGAGTAAGTACCTGGTGCGATGTCATTAATAAAACTGGTCGTTTCACCAGTATTCCAAATGTATTGGTGGGGGGCAGTTCCGCCAGAGGCAATGACAATGCTGAACCCGTTGTCGCCGCAACTCCCTGCGGATGAATTGAATGTGACTTCAAGCTTAGGGGGCTGAGTCACGGTGAAAGTCTCAATATCTGCGCATCCTATTGCATCAGTCACAGTGACTGAATAATCGCCAGCTAGGAGGTTATTTAGAATACTGGAATTGGATCCGTTTGGCCATAAGATATTGAGAGGAGAAGTGCCGCCGCTGGCAGAAATATTTATAGATCCATTTGATGAACCATTGCAGGTGACATGAACTACAATGCCGCTTACCAATATTGGCAGATTGTTTTCAATGTTGGCTGATGCTGTACCTGAACAACCTTCATCGCTAGTCACAGTGACCAAATAGTCCCCAGCTGAAAGATTGCTGATGGTTTGAGTGTTTTCCGAATTGTTCCACAAATATTCATAAGGAGCTGTGCCTTGGGATGTTTGGGCAGTCAATTCTCCAGTGCTTTCATTGAAACAAACTACAGCAGTTCCTTCAATCACAACATCGAGTGTAGATGGTTGACCAATGACGATAGAATCTTTTGCAAAGCATTGTTGTGATGAGGTTACAGTTACAAAATAGGTTCCAATACTTAGCGAATCAGCCGTTTGCAAAGTATCCCCGTTGCTCCAGAAATATTGAAAAGGCGGATCCCCACCTCCTGACGGTACTGCAGTCGCCGTTCCATCACCACCACCACAATAGCTGGCATTGACAGAAGTGATATTAACCACAAAAGTATCAGGATCGATAAGCTCCAAGCTATCGACCGAAGAGCAATTGAGGTTGTCAGTGACGGTCACAATATAGGTACCAGCTCCCAGCGTGTCAATGGATTGGGTGCTATCCCCGGTATTCCAGACGTACAGGAACGGAGTCAGCCCACTGGTGGCCGATGCAGTGACAGAACCATCAATGGCATCTTGACAGGAGGGATTGATGATGCTGTCAAATTCTATTTGGATCAAGGTGGTGCTGTCCAATGTAGTGGAATCAATACTGATGCATCCAAGGTAATCAGTGGAAGTAACGATATAAATACCTGCTGGCAGGTTTACGATAGTCATTCCAGTATCGCCATTGTTCCATTTAAACAAAAAAGGTGGTACACTACCGCCGCCTGGGTTGGCGGTTAGGCTGCCCGAATTAATTCCCGAACAATCCGGGTGGGTAATGTCAAAGGTAATTGGATAACTGCCAGGCACGAATTCAACTACTCCTATATTGGTTTCCGTACAGCCATTTTTAGCTGTCACTGTTACGGAATAAGTACCTTGAGGAAGGTTTGAAATAGTGTCTGTCGTTTCACCATTGCTCCAAAGGAAATCAAAAGGGGCAACTCCGCCTGAGACATTAACACCTGCTCCTCCACCGATGCCAGTACCACAAATGGCAGGGCTGACATTTACATCAACGGACATTGGATTACCAATAGATTCGCAAAGCTGGAAAGCGCAAGAATTTAGATCAGTTACGGTCAGGCAATACTGGTCAGAAGCTAGATTCGAAATGGTAGTGGTTGTATCACCGGTGCTCCATTCGTATTCATATGGACTGATCCCTCCAGTGACCACTCCCTCCATTGTCCCAGGCAACCCGCAATCGGTCACAACAATCTGTACCTTCAACGGGTCAGGCTCAGTTACGATACCAGAAGCTGTGCCCGTGGTTCCATTCTCATCGGTTACCGTTACCGTATATGACCCTGCGGGAATAAAAGTCAAGGGGTTGTTTGTACTACCATTATCCCATTCGTAAGAATAAGGGCTAATTCCACCAATGGGAATGGCAAGGATGCTTCCAGTGGCAAATCCGCCACAGGGTGGGTTAGTGATCTGTAGTGCGACATTTATTTGGGCTTGGGTCGGAATACTGAAGAGCAAAACGGCAATGGCAGTTGATATGATTTGTTCACGGTATTCAAATGTCATTTCAGATGAGGTTTGTGGCGATTATGTAATCGGGAGTACCTAATTGATTGAAATTGAATTAATTAGGGTTTTGATATTAAATATTTCGATAATAGGATGATTTATTCCCTTAAAGTCCTTTTCAATTGGTTGCTGATTCAAGAACGAAGTTAACATTTTGGAGGATAAGACTGGTTGTCAAAAGTTATAAGTTGGTTTTGCAATTTACTTTTTTCAATTTTTTAGTAAGAAACAAGCGAATACGTGAGACAGGGTTTTGTTTATAACCACAGAGGACACAGGGGTTATAGGCAGGTCACTCGGGGCGGGAACACCCCTGTGATCTCTGTGTCCTCTGTGGTAAAAACGGTTTTCCCCAAGTTTATACTTGTCAGCTTTTTCACCCTTTTCCAAGTTGACTGTATTTCGTTGCCCGTTTGCCAAAAACCAAATTCAAACTGAGACCCAGCTGGAGGGAATGGAAATGGCCATTTAGCTGAGGTAGGGAAGCAGTCTTCTCATATACGACATAATAATAATGGTAAGCAAGTTCAATCATAAGCCCCCGGACAGTTGGAATGGATACACCAATGCCACCGTTGTATCCCAAACTATTGTCGTAATTAAGGGAAGGAGTTTCGCCAGGGACTGTAGATTTTCGTTCTGTATCAAAATAGCCAGCACCGGCCATTAAAGTGAGCCCGAATCGTCGAGCTGGATATTTACAGATTTTGGTACGGAAAAATGCACCGTAGTAGACAGTGGAAAATTCATGTCGGCCCAATAAATCGTCGGTGGTGTCATCTTTAATACTCCAATTTGGATTGGTCAGGCTCTGGTTGTACTCAGCTCCGATCTGAAAATGGTCTGCCCCCGCAGCAAAGCGCCCACCAATAGGGGTGAACGAATTGTTGTTGTTTTGATATGGATCTTCACTGAAATTACTTAGGTTTCGACCTGTAAATGCTTCTAGGTAGAACTGCTGTGCAGAAAGGGCAACAGGGGTAATGACGACAGTTATGATGATTAGGATCTTGCTCATCTGCACTTGTTATCACAAATTGTGGAGCTACTCATTTTTCTATTAAAACACAGAAAGGCTAGACATTGGATGAGCCTAACCTTTCTTAGGGTACTGCAATTCTAAGAATTTTGGATTTAATGTTTACATCATTCTCATTGCCCTTACTAGGAAGGTAAGTGAAAACGGTAATGCCAACCAGAACCATTGTGGCATGAAAATAAGCATGGCGATCAAGACCACGGTTGAAACAAAAAACAGTATCCAATCTAAACTTGTTGATGATTTTTCTGCATTCATTTTTAAGAAATTTAGGCGGCAAAATTAGTAACCCATTCTGAATTGACAAAACTCTTTTGAAATTTGCGTTAGGTGAGTTAATTCCATCTCCTTATTTATTCTATTTCTAAATCAAATATAGGCTTGTTGAGATCAAAAATAGAAACGGTGGAAGTGGTAACTTTTCACTGGTACTTTGTTCGTTGCAAGTAGAAAAAAGAAAATTCAATGAAAAAAGGTGATTGCATAATGTTAGAATTTGAAGACAATAAAAATGTCATAATTCTCCATCATTCAAATATCGAAAAGGATGAAACAAAATACGGATTTATTATTGTGGGCGGATCTTTTAAAGAAAGGCCTTCAAAAGAAGAGATTGAATCATGTGGAATTTTAGGAGATAAATATCAAAACGATTCGGCAGATTTGATAAATAGTGCAATGAGAAGTCAACAAAAATATGATAGCACGACCTTTTATACTGGAGTGAAATATGATATGCTAACAATTCCAAAATCTCTTTTTGATAGAGAAAAGACAAGAATAGTGAAAGTGGCGAATTTCAACTGTCGGTAAGAACGTAGGCCGGATTTCCCAATCCGGCTGTAAACAGGGCGAATTGGGAAATCCGGCCTACGTTTCCACCAACAGTTTGAAATACCCCCGTATGAAGAGATGTGCAAATTAATAAGAAATCGAATTTTAAAAAGAGACCCAAGACCCGTTAATTGGAGTACAATTTATGATGCATATCCACTAAAAGAAATATTGATAAAATAAAAAGGCTAGCAACGAAGAAAGCATAGCCGTTAGCGTTTGGCAGACAAAAGACCTGACAGGTTTTGGAAACCTGTCAGGTCTGGCCGAAAAGTCATCAGTTTAAAATGCCACTTCTGAAATTGTGGAGGTGTTCGAATGTTTTATTGCCCATTTGGCCCACCTTTCTTAGAATTTGCTTGCCCTTACAGAAGTCATGTTTTATAGATAGAAATTGTATGTTTGCGCACTTGAGTGGGTAGGTTATTTTTTCCTGCTCCCTAATCCTACGGTTGTGATAAAATATTATATCAGGGAACAGGGTAAACTTATTGAACTGGCAGAGCCACAAGCTTCCTGCTGGATCAATATATCTTCGCCTTTCACGCCAGAGGAACTTGAAGAAATAGCACAGCAGTACGATATTCCCCTCGATTTTTTCACTGACCCATTGGATATTGATGAGCGTTCACGTTACGAAAGGGATGAAGATAACCGGCTGATTATTTTGAGTACCCCTATCCTCAATCCATTTGAAGAGGATATTGATGCCATTTTCATTACCGCTCCCATCGGTATTATTCTGACCATCGAACATGTGATTACCATTTCTTCGCACGATAACCCAATACTGGATATGTTCCTAGAGAACAAAGTGAAAAACTTTGAACCCGAGGATGAACAACTGTTTGTACTGCAAATATTGGAAAGGACTGTGTACCGTTTTCTTAATTGTCTCAAACAACTCAACCAAAAACGCAATCTCATAGAAAAAGAGCTGTACCATAGCAGCCGGAGCAGCGAGCTAAAGCAATTGTTGAGTATTGAAAAGAGTTTGGTGTATTTTGTTTCTTCCATTAGCGACAATGAATTATTGAAGATGAAAATGAAGCGGACGGACTTTTTATATCTCGGAAATGAGGAAGAAAAAACAGATTTGTTCGAAGATATTATTATCGACAACAGCCAAGCCTTGCAGATGTCCAATATGTACACCAATATCCTCAACGGCACTATGGATGCGTATGGATCCATTATCTCCAATAACCTCAACCTTACCATAAAAACCCTTACTACTATTACGATTATCCTAATGGTGCCGACCTTGGTGGCTTCCTTTATGGGGATGAATGTGGCCCTGCCCATGAACGATGATTCATTAGCGCCCTTTTTTGTTATCATCGTTATTTCAGTAGTGGGGAGTTTGGTCCTTGCCTGGTATTTCCAAAGAAAAAATTTGTTTTAGTGGGTAGGTTATTTTTTTCCTACTTCCCCTAAAACAACCCATTCAATTCCTATGCTCCCATAGGTTTAAATAAGCAACTAAAATCTCTTGTGCGCAGTCTGTATTTAACAGTGTATTCACGTACGCATAACTGTAAAGTTTGCTGATATTCAATTTGTTAGGTATTTGAAAAGTGCGCTTGTCATTATTTTGCTTACAGGTTAAAAAGTTTTCCACACAAAGTTTTCCACAATAAGGAATACTGTTGAAAAAAAATACAGCACTGGCTATCAACAACTTGGGTTAGTTTTCCACATTGTGTGGAAAACTCTAAGGCCTAAATCCATAAACAGGCATTACTTTCGTGCTGATAAACGGACATACAGTAAGACACATTACAATCCATATCACTGGCGGACACGGGGGGAAGATAAAAATCCGTCAATTGGTTTAATACCTTCCCAGAATTATATATAGACGTAAACTTCTTGATACTATGGAGTGAGACACTCTTCCTATCTCCTGTTCCCTGCAAACTCAATGTTAACGCAGGGAACAGATAGAGGTGTGCAAATCACATTGCAGTTGTGCAAGTACAGCTGCATGGAAGCCAATAATCATCATGTAACACTATAAAATTGAATAAGCGATAATGGAGACTTTAGTTATTCAAACAAAAAAATCCCAGACCACCTCAAAGAGGAAGGCTATTCAGAAAACCTATACCTACCAGGAGGCTTTAAAAGCATCAACTGAATATTTTAAGGGAGATGAATTGGCTGCTAACGTTTGGGTGAATAAGTATGCCTTAAAAGATTCTAAGGGCAATATTTATGAAAGCTCACCTGATGATATGCACCGGAGGATCGCTGCTGAACTTGCCAGGATAGAAAGAAAATATCCAAATCCAGCAAGTGAAAATGAATTGTACAATCTGCTTAAAGACTTTAAGTATATCATCCCGCAGGGTGGGCCCATGTCTGGTATTGGGAACAACTTGCAGGCTTCTTCCCTTTCCAATTGTTTTGTGATCGGCAACGATGCTGATTCCTATGGTGGGATCATCCGGACCGATGAAGAACAAGTGCAACTGATGAAACGCAGGGGCGGGGTAGGGCACGACCTTTCCCACATACGGCCCAAAGGAAGTCCTGTGCTGAACAGCGCTTTGTCATCGACAGGTTTAGCCCCTTTTATGGAACGTTACTCGAATAGCACACGTGAAGTTGCCCAGGATGGCCGACGAGGAGCACTTATGTTGTCTGTTTCTATAAAACACCCTGATGCTGAGGATTTTATAAATGCAAAAATGGAATCAGGTAAAGTCACTGGTGCTAACGTTTCTGTTCGGATTGATGACGAATTTATGCGTGCTGCTTTAACTGGCGATAAGTATGTACAACGTTATCCCGTCGATTCCACGAACCCTTCCTATGAAACAAAAATAGACGCCTCCAAACTTTGGGATAAAATCACTTATAATGCTTGGAAATCGGCAGAGCCGGGAATCTTGTTTTGGGACACGGTAATTCGGGAATCTGTGCCCGATTGCTATGCTGACCTTGGCTACAAGACCATTTCAACAAACCCCTGTGGGGAAATTCCGCTCTGCCCGTATGATAGTTGCCGATTGCTGGCCATCAATCTTTATAGTTATGTAGATCACCCATTTACCAAAAAGGCATCCTTCAATTTTAAAAAATTTACGGAGCATGTTCAAATGGCCCAAAAGATGATGGATGATATTATCGATATGGAATTGGAGAAGATCGATAATATTTTGGACAAAATTGAGAAAGACCCCGAACCAGATGAAATCCGTCAAACGGAATTCCGCCTTTGGCAAAAGATCAGGAAAACATGTGAAGAAGGTCGCCGAACAGGTGTCGGAATCACTGCCGAAGGGGATATGTTGGCAGCTATGGGCATCCGCTATGGTAGCAATGAAGGTATAGAATTTTCAACCAAGGTTCATAAGACTTTGGCTTTAAACGCCTATCGCTCTTCTGTTGATATGGCCAGGGATCGTGGGCCGTTTAAGATTTATGACCCTCGCCGGGAAATGAGGAATCCATTTGTCAACCGATTGAAAGATGCTGATGCCGAACTGTATAATGATATGGTTAAGTACGGTCGCCGGAACATTGCTTTGCTGACCATCGCACCGACGGGTACCACGAGCCTCATGGCTCAAACTACTTCTGGTATTGAGCCTGCTTTCCTTATCACTTATAAGCGACGACGGAAGGTCAATCCGAACGACAAGGAGGTCAATGTGGCCTTTGTCGATGAGGTTGGCGATCACTGGGAAGAATTCAACGTATTTCACCACAAGTTTATCACTTGGCTGGAAGCTAATGGACACGACATGGAAGAAGTCGTCAAGATGTCCGCTGAAGACTTGGAAAAGCTTGTTCAAACCTCCCCTTACCATAAGTCTACTGCCAATGATGTGGACTGGGTTCAAAAAGTAAAAATGCAGGGATCCATTCAAAAATGGGTAGATCACAGTATCAGCGTTACTGTGAATGTTCCAAATGAAACCCCTGTTGAATTAATAAAAAAAATATACAAAACAGCTTGGGAGTCAGGCTGTAAAGGCTGTACAATCTACCGTGACGGTTCCCGTTCCGGTGTTTTGATTGCCTCTGATGACAAAGAGAAAAACCAGGAAGATAAACAAACAGACACATCAGAGGAAAATACAGGCTTTGCAACAACGCTTGCTCCCAAGCGTCCTAAAAAACTGGAAACGGAAATTATCCGCTTTCAGAACAACCACGAAAAGTGGGTCGCTTTCATTGGCCTGTTGGACGGGAAGCCTTATGAAATATTCACGGGCAGGGCAGAGGATATATTTATTTTGCCACCTTATGTAGCAAGTGGTTGGGTCATTAAGGAAAAGGATGAAAACGGCAAAAACCGGTATGACTTTCAGTTTAAGGACAAGGATGGTTATAAAGTCATGATGGAGGGGCTTTCGAGGTCGTTTGACAAAGAATACTGGAATTATGCAAAATTGATTTCAGGTACTTTGCGGCACGGCATGCCATTGAACTATGTCATCGACTTGGTGGCCGGCCTGAACGTGGAACAAGAGCACATCAACACTTGGAAAAATGGTGTGGTGCGGGCATTGAAGAAATTTGTGCCCGATGGCACGAAAGCCGTCAAAGAAGCTTGTCCATCTTGTAATGATCCTGATGGATTAATATATAAAGAGGGGTGTTTGACTTGTAAAAGCTGTGGCTACTCCAAGTGCGGTTAAAAATATAAGGAAGAGGTGTTTTGGAAAAAACACCTTTTTTCTTTCAACTTTCTACACAACGTTTTCTCATAGACTGTATTTGGTGAGCTGTTGAGGATAGCAGCTTACCTTTTTTCTTTCAGCAATTCATCAACCACTATGCGTACTCCAGTTGATGCTGGTTCAGCAATTATTGTCAAGTTCTTTATGGATTTTAGTTCGTGATTCAATGATGGTTTTGGATCAACATAGTAAATTGGAATCCCAAAACGGGCATAACTTACCAGGCCGGCAGCAGGATAAACCTGCATGGATGTGCCAATAATGATAATCATATCAGTGTCTTCTACCAAGTTGGCAGCAACATCAAGCATCGGAACGGTTTCCCCAAACCACACAATATGAGGACGGAGCTGTGTTCCTTTTTTGCATCGATCTCCAATATCCAAATCTCCTTCCAAATCATAAATCAGATTTTCGTATACGGTGCTCCTCACCTTTGTCAATTCACCGTGTAGGTGGATGATCTTTGAGCTGCCTGCTCTTTCGTGCAGGTTATCCACATTTTGGGTGATGATAGAGACATCATAATATTTTTCAAGATCAACCAAAGCCAAGTGACCGTCATTGGGTTCTACTTCCTTCAATTGGCGACGGCGTGCATTATAAAAATCCAGTACCAACTTCTGGTTATTTCTCCATCCCATTGGCGAGGCAACTTCCATCACATCATGGTCTTCCCAAAGCCCATTCGAGTCCCGGAAAGTACGGATGCCGCTTTCTGCACTAATGCCGGCACCTGTGAGGACGGCTATTTTTTGTTTGCTGGACATTTTTTAGTTTTTGAGTACAGAGTTATTAAGTGTTAACTGTTAGGTTAGGCTACGGGGATCATAAAATTACTTGAGGCATGGATGAAATAGGTTTGGTAGAATATTAAAGGTAAGGCCGATATTGTTCTCTAACCAGTGAACTGATTGACCATCAATATTTTGTACAAACTCAATAACTCAATAACTAAAAACTTATCACTGCTAAACACTCACATACAACACCTCTTTGACTGCTTTTATTATTTTACTTGGATTTGGTAAATACTCCTCAACAAAAGTCGGGGCATACGGCAAGGATGTATCAGCCGCATTGACTCGTGTGATGGGAGCATCGAGGTAGTCGAACGCATATTTTTGGATTTCGTAAGCGATTTCAGCAGAGACCCCGAACATTGGCCATGATTCATCTACCACAACCATCCTGTTGGTTTTTTTCACTGAGTTTACAAGCGTTTCATAATCCAGTGGTCGGATGGTACGGAGGTCTATAACTTCAGCAGAAATGCCGGCTCCCTCCAATTCCTCAGCAGCTTTCAATGCTTCCAAGATCATTTTATTAAAAGAAACGATGGTGACATCTGTCCCTTCCCTGCAAATTTTGGCCTCCCCAATGGGGACAAGGTATTCTCCTTCAGGAACTTCACCTTTATAACCGTAAAGCATTTCTGATTCCATCATGCAGACAGGATCATTATCGCGAATGGCCGATTTTAGAAGTCCTTTTGCATCAGCAGGATCAATACATGAAACCACTTTCAGACCTGGGCAGTTGCCAAGCCAACTTTCAAAAGTTTGAGAGTGTTGCTGGGCCAATTGGCCAGCAGCTCCCGAAGGTCCCCTGAAAACTATGGGGCAAGAAAAGTCGCCTGCTGATTGAGAAAGGGTTTTTGCTGCATTGTTCACGATCTGGTCAAAAGCAAGCACGGCAAAATTCCAAGTCATAAATTCAATGATGGGTCGCAGGCCGTTCATGGCTGCTCCTACTCCAATGCCTGTGAAACCCAATTCAGCAATTGGTGTGTCAATCACCCTTTTTTCACCAAATTCATCTAACATTCCTTTGCTGACTTTATATGCGCCATTGTATTGGGCCACTTCTTCTCCCATGAGAAACACGTTGGGATCTCTCCTCATTTCTTCTGACATGGCTTCCCTCAAAGCCTCTCGTAACTGTATTGTTCTTGCCATTATTTGTATTATTAAACAGGTTGGAATCAACCTTTGATAGGTTTAGCTCATTATTAAAGAACCGCAAATTTAACGTTCATTAGAACAAGATTCAAAGTGGGACGGGTATTATTCTGTTGCCGCTGTGAAAAGGAACCAGCCCTAAATTTATTATACCGATGCTTCTTATTGCCGAATAAAATGACGACCTTTGATGCTGTACCCAATTTTTTCCTAACCCTTGAGTACTATGCTGCGTAACTACCTTTCAATAACATCCTTTTTTGCCTTTGCAATATTTATTGCATCGTGTGAGGTTCCAATTGAAGTGGAAGGAGATTCAAAGATTATTGTTCAGAGTTATTTTACTGGTGAACAGGATTTGATCGTTTACGTTTCAGAATCAAAACCAAGATCATCTGAAGGTTTGTCCCAATATGTCGAAAATGCATCAGTAATTTTATTTTCCGAAGAAAATTATGATTTTATTGAAACATTGGTATTTGAAGAAAACGGGAACCCTCCCTATTATACAACTACTGGATTTCAAGCAGAAGTCGGAAAAGTTTATATTCTAAATGTTGATGTACCTGGTTTTAAGCCAGTCACTGCTTCCAACAGCATTCCTGTGCCAGTTCTTATCCAAGATATTTTTTATGATAATTCAGTGACTCCCAATGGGGAGGTAAGTGATGTTACATTTGAAGTTGTCGTAACAATTGAAGACCCAGTGGATATTGAAAATTATTACCACCTCCTTTTTTCGCAATCTTTGGTCACCATCAAAAAGAACGAAGAAGGAAAGAATGACACTATCCAACTGGATACAGGCAGTGAGTTAAGCATTTTTAGTATTAATAAATTTCTCGATGTAGACCAATATTTTAGCCATCCTAGCTTTTTGGTAAATGACGTCCAATTCAATGGAGAGGAAATAGGTATTTCGTTTAATGGCTCGTATTCATACGATCCCGAAATATATACTAGAGGAGAGTTTTCAATAGAATTAAGGACCGTATCCAAAGCATATTACCAACATTTCCAAAATCTGCTTTCTGAACCTGAAGACCCACTATCCGGAATTGGTGGAGTCGGCGCAAGCAATGTTACCAATGGTGCTGGCGTGTTTGCAGGTTATAGCTCCAATAAAGGGTTCAAAACTCCAAATTGAATCGACTTCCTTTTCCTCGCCATAAAATATAACAGATTAAATCCTGCTATTTTTCCTCGACTACTCAAATTCATACTCATACTCATACTCATACTCATACTTTTGCTCAGCATTGCATTTTTGGGTACTGCATTTTACATAACCGGAAGTTGTACTTCCGGCTGCTCCAGACCCAGAAGTACAACTTCTGGTTACTTTCTATAAAGCCCATCCGGGGAGAAAATTTTACCCAGACCCTATTTTAGCTCCAGTAATGGTTAATTAAATTCTCTACCGTACACTTTTGAAATTATCAATACCTCCGCGATCCGACCGGGCAATGCCAAACCATTTGTCACAATTGAAAAAGAGGAAATTGAATAATTTTAAAAAGTGTACGGTAGAGGGTAATGAAAATAGATTCCAAAAGAAAAAGGAGTTTAAACCATCAAGTTTAAACTCCTTTTGAAATTCGTGTGAACGAATACATTGCCAGTAAGTCAATACAAAAAATTAAGGTTGGTTTTGTTTGTCTTGTTTATCAAGGCTCGGATTTGACAATCTTAAAAGCATTGCTCCGAGCTGTATTACTGGTGAAAATCATATTTTGGTCATCAGGAAAGTTATCCTTGAATTGACAATCAGACATTTCTAAGTAACATTTTTCGTCACCATTCAAACTGAAAACAGCACCTCCCCTCAAATAAGCTGCATTTTCTATAAAACTGCAATTATTGAGAATCAAGTTGCAAACTCCAGATTCAGTGGCGTTGCAGATGGCTCCGCCGTAAGTACCCATATTTCTTTCAAATGTACAATTAGTAAAAGTAGGAATACTCCTTCCGTTCAATCTTCCGTCATTATAGATCGCTCCGCCGTCCAATCCAGCTTCGTTGTGTGCGAACCTGCAATTTTCAAAAGTAGGGCTGCTTTCTCCGTTTCTTCCATTGACATAAACAGCAGCTCCATCTCTTCCGAAATTACTCTCCAGTGAAGAATTGCGGATCGTTGGGTTAGAAACTCCCTCCTCTCCATTAATGTAGATACCTCCACCGCAACGTGTTGCATTTCCTTCTTCCAATTCTCCATTTGCATTTCCAGATGTTATGCTAAATCCATCTAAAATAGTGTTTGCTGTAACCCTGTCAAATAATACTACGGTGTAAGAGTTGTCGGTAATTCCTGGGTTTCCTATTTCTCCAGAAAGAATGGTCTTGTTGTTTTTCGTATTGCGTTGGTCCAAATCAGTTTCTGTACCGTTAAATCCACCATATACCTGAACACCTTCTGGTATATTGAAGCTAACATCCCTGTCACCAGTAGATGTTGGAGTGTAAAAGCCTTTGGCTACCCAAATCTGAGTGCCAGCATCGGCTTGGGAGAGTGCTTGGTTCAAATCACCCATGGCATCTGACCATGAAGCTCCAGTCCCAGAAGCACCCTGTAATACATAAATGTGGTCTGCATTTGCTTGGCTACAAAGAACCATCAGCAAAGCAATAAGAAATGTCGGTTTCAATGCTTTGAAATTTAGTCGGTTAAAAAATCAAGAGGAATGCCCGAACTTGAAATAGGAAAAGTTATGGCATTTGACGCCATGGGTAAGAAAAACTAATGTAGAATTACTAAGATGAGATGATTACAATCCAGAGACGGATCATAATAAATGAAGACTTGGCTATTTCTGGAATTAAAAAATTATTTTCGCAATGCAAATATAGTAATTAAAATCATGCCAGCAAGAATCAAATTGATTTTTTTCTTGATTTATTTTTTTCTTGATCCATTTTCTTCAAATCTATCTATGTCCGCCTCTTTATCTATTTCAGTTTCATTAAGTAAATTGTCTGCCATTTGTTCGGCAAACATGGGGCCCAAGGATGCGCCTTTAGTGCCCAATCCATTGAAGATCACAAGTTGAGGATGTTGAGGATGATTGCCCAATAGTGGCCGTTTGTCAGCTACGGTGGGTCGGATTCCTGCATTGTGCTTGATTATTTCAAAAGGGACTTGAAGTATATTCCTTAAAGTGCTTTCTAAATATTCCCTCATAGCTATGGTAGGAGCATATCCTTGAAAATTAAAACTATTGGTTGAACCAACCCAGTACAAGTCATTCCCTAGTGGGACTAGGTACAATTGGTTTTTAAGGATTTTATCTACTTCAACATTCGGAATCTTAACCAGTAATAATTCACCCTTGGAAGGGGAGTGAGGGAGGTAGTTGAAATAAGGATTATCGACAACTCGAGCACCTTCGCAGAAAATGATCTTATTATAGGAAAAACTGTTGTAACGGACTCCCGATTTATCAATTTTCATTTTCTCAAAGTCAAATTCTTCTTCGATAAGGATTTCATTTTCAAAAAGATAAGAACGGAACTTGGCAGTTAAGGCGGGTAAATCAACCTTTGCCGCGCCGCTCAGTTCTCCCCAGGCATGAGCTGGGGTTGTTAAGTTGAAATAATTTCCAAGCTCAGCGGTTTTACAAAAATAGGGTCTGTTTTCAGGGAAGGAGCTCCTCCTTTCCCACTCGTTTTCATCAAAAACAGAAGGCAATGCACGGAGGATATTTTTTTCTTTAAAGATAGGAATGTCGAGAAAGGCCTCTAAATCTGAATAGGTCTTTTTTGCATGCGCAAAGAGTTCTTCGAAACGCCAGCTTTTCACTAAGCGGCGTCCAGTTATGGGGTTGACAATGCCTGCTGCAATGTCTGATGTTGCACCTGGCAATCGTTTATCTATGACTTTAATGGGATGGTTTTTCTTTAAAAGAAAATAGGCGAGCAATGAACCAGCAATGCCCTGGCCCACGATCAAAAATTCACCATTGTTTTGTTCCGCGGGAATCAAAGCTGGAGAAGTATTTCCTTATCCTTTTTGGTCAATTTATCTACCACAAGATCATAAGAATGGTCAATGAGTTCTTTTAAAAAATTAGTTTCCATACCATTTTCAAAAAGAACGGTATTCCAATGTTTTTTACTCATGTGCCAGCCAGGCAGGATGTTGTCGGGATGGTCTTCACGAAGTTGGATGATTCTTTCCGGGTCGCATTTTAAGTTGACTTTGAACTCGTCTTCATCAAGGCCGGTAAGGGCAAACATCTTTCCCATCACTTTGAATACAAGGGTTTCCTCATCAAAAGGGAAGGTTTCTTCAACACCTTTTTTCGATAAGCAGTAGTCTCGAAAAGTTTCAACGTTCATGCTTGTTTATTTTGTCCATGAGATCAGGGCGGCGTTCAGCAGTCCGTTCCAAAGCTTGCTCGTGGCGCCATTCCTCTATTTTTGGGAAATTGCCAGAGGTGAGGATTTCCGGAACTTCCCAGCCCCTAAAATTAGCTGGCCGGGTATAAACTGGGGGAGCGAGGATGCCATCTTGAAAGGAATCAAAAAGGGCAGAAGTTTCATCGTTCAATACCCCTGGGATGAGCCTGCCGATAGAATCGACCAATACGGCCGCCGCCAATTCACCACCTGAAAGCACAAAGTCCCCAATCGAGATTTCCATGGTGACAAAATGCTCCCGGATGCGCTCGTCAATGCCTTTATAATGTCCACAGATCAAGAGGAGGTTTTCCTTTAAAGAAAGCTGGTTTGAAATGCTTTGTTCGAGCCGCTGACCATCTGGCGTGAGGAAAATGATCTCGTCATAAGATCGTTCCTTTTGCAGTTTTTCAATGCAATCGGAAAGAGGCCCGACCATCATTACCATGCCAGCGCCACCTCCAAATTGATAATCGTCAACTTGCCTGTGCTTCCCAATGCCATAATCTTTAAGATCGTGCAATACCACCTGCAACAATCCTTTTTGCTGCGCCCTTTTCATAATGGAATGCTGGAAAGGGCTTTCCAAGAGATTGGGTTGAACGCTGATAATGTCTATCCGCATGATGTTGGGAAGGTGATGGGTGTTTGTCAAAAAATGGGAACAGGAACGGTTGATTAAAGGTGACACCTTTCCGAAAGGTGTCACCTTTAGTGCTTGGTCAGACCAGCTTATTCGATACCGAGCAACTCAACTTCAAAGATCAAAGTAGCATCAGGTCCAATCTTGCCACCTGCTCCCCGATCGCCATAAGCAAGGTTTGAAGGGATTACAAGTTTCCATTTTGAGCCAACGGGCATCAGTTGCAACGCTTCTACCCAACCTTTGATTACTCCAGTCACAGGGAAAGAAGTCGGTGAGCCTCGTTGGACAGAACTATCGAAAACATCACCATTGGTCAGTGTGCCATGATAATGAACGCTCACTTTGTCGGTGGACTTTGGTATCGGGCCGGCACCTTCTTTCATAATTTCATACTGCAAACCACTCTCAAGGGTGATCACTCCTTCCCGTTCGGCATTCTTCATCAAAAAAGCTTCGCCTTCCGCTTTGTTCTTGCTCATTTGGGCTTCTTTTTCCCGGTTCATGTATTGCCTGACCAAATTGTTGGCAACCTGGAGGTCGAGCTTGGCCTCAGTGCCATCCAAGACAGAAGAAATTGCCTCGCTTAATATATCAGCATTGACGTCATCCATACCTTGCTGTTTAATATTCTGTCCCCAAAGTATACCGATTGAGTAGCTCAGTGAGTCATTGAAGGTTTTCAATTCCTGCGCATTTGTACTGGTTAGAAATAGTACAGAGAGAGCTAAAATCATTGCTTTTTTCATTGATAAAATTTTATTTTAGAATATTTTGAAATTAAGAAATTTGAAAATCTATCTTTTAGGAACAGATCCTTAGCCAATTCCCAATTCCTAATTTCGAAGGATTTCAATTGTGATAAAAAGTTTGCAAAAATAGGAAATAGTAAAGAGGGGTATTAATGTTTTGGTATGTAACCTTTCTTTGATTACAACAATCGAAATGAATCGAAAAACCGATCGGTCGAGGAGTTGATATTTTTATCGTAAAACGAAATGGTCTGCACCGCATAATAACGGTTGTCCACCAAATAGGCTTTTGTTTTGATGACCGCATCGCCATTTAAATAATCAATCCGCCAGAGCTTACCGGGATAGCTGTCCAATTGAATATCTGAACTGTACCTGACCTCCCCTTCCACACTTTCCGCAGCGACATCCATTGAATTCTGGAAAAAATCGTCTGTCAAACCAATTGAATCTGCGAAAATTATGCCTTTTGGATAATCACAATAACTGACCATGAAGATTTGCTTGTCGGTTTCCTTCTCATTGGTCTGGTAAAAAAATGTGTGATAAACAAGTGGGCCAAGTTCGGTTTTGATGGTATCTATTTTTTCATCCAAGATTCCGGGAGAGAAAATCTTAAACCGTCCATTCAAGTCAACACGTTCCTCCCATTGATCCTGAATGAAGAAATTAACGAAAGTAAGCAGAAGAAGTATTTTCATGATTGGATTGTGAATTAGCAAATTAGAATTCAACAGTTTGAAAGGAGCAGCTTGGAGGTGAATTGGTTGTAATAATATGGCGAAGCCAATAGTCAGTTACTCCAACAAAGATCAGTTTGACGCTAATATTTCACAATCCGGTCTGTCAGAATCAACGAACCATACTTGAAAAATGAGATGGAATACAAGCCAGCGGGATTGTTTTGCAACTCGATAGGGATTTTTCCTGAAGTGAAATGATCCATTGATTTGGAAAAAACCATTTCACCTAACGGGTTGAATATTTTTATTTGAAAATCAAGTGGCTCGTGGAAGGACAAATCGATAAAAGCAATTCCTTGGGTTGGATTTGGATAAAGTAAATAATCCGAAATCAATTCTTTTTCGAAAGCAGAAACAATCAATGGCACCTGAACGCCACCAGTCAACTCACAGCCGTTTGCATCGGTAATGACATAGGCATACCAACCGGGTGATAGGTTGGTAATGGTCTGGGTGGTATCAATATCCATCCAATAGTATTCATAAGGCGGGGTTCCGCCCATTCCCATTACAGTAGCACTGCCATTGCTCTGACCAAAAATTGCTGGCGTAGTGGTGGTATCTGCTTCTAATGGCGAAGGTTCGGGAACAACTAGGTTCGTGTCGTACCTGCACTCAAAGGTGTTGTCAAACACGGTCAGGAAATAATCACCCGCTTCGACCAAACTCAAATCTTCGTCATTGCTCACTCCCCAATCATAATGGTAGGGTTGCGTACCGCCGGTCATATTAATATTAATATGGCCTGAAGATTCACCGAAGCACAATGGTGTTAGGATGTTAACAAATTCGAGGCTAAGAGGACCAGTTGGGCCATTTACTTGAAAAGAAGACTCAAAAATGCAATCCCGGGCATCAGTAATTGTCAGATCGTACGAACCTGCCGAAAGGAAAGATTGGTCTTGGGTTACCTCTCCATTGCTCCAATCAAAAAAATAAGGCATGGTGCCCCCGATCGGCGAAATGTCAATACTTCCGTCCTCATCTTCAAAGCAAGTAATAGGAGATATGTTGAAGGTGTCCAACCCAAGTTGGAGTTCAGGTTCAAGGATCGTTTTTGAAATTTCATCAGTACAACCTTGTGAATCGGTTATTTGGGCGTGGTAAGTTCCTGGCAATAGTCCATCAAGGTTTGCCGAAGTGCCAATTGTGTCTCCTACTTCATTTGTCCACACATATATATATGGTGCAAAACCGCCTACAACCGATAGATCAATTTCGCCATCTGTGCCACCTTTACAATTTATGTCTTTGAAAAAAGCAATTTGGGAAAATATGGCATCGCCCCCAATCACATTGTAAACTGGGGTGACGGAAGTACACCCAGCATCATCGGTAATAGTCAACTGGTAATTGCCTTGCGTCAGTCCTGTCAAATGAAGAACAGTGTCACTGGTTAGCCCCATTGTCCCATTGTCCCAAATATATTGAAGTGGCAATGTGCCCCCATCAATCAAAACGGTAAGTTCGCCATCCGAATCATTAAAACAAATCGTGTCCCGTGAAGGCAATTTTTGCAAATAAATGGCTTCCACATCGTCGGGGACTTTTACCGACATCAATTCTTCTGTACAACCAACTTCGTCGGTAATGGTCGCCGTGTAATCACCAGTAGGGACATCTGCTAGGCAAAAGGAAGAATCTCCGTTGTTCCATAAATAAGAATAGGGGCTGACGCCTCCAGTGACCGCAATACACACACTGTCCAAACTATTGCAGCCAGTAATAAACCGCTGTTCTTCTGGTCGGAGGGGTTGGGGCCAAACGATTTCGTAAACCCTTTGTCCGGAGCAGCCTTTTTCATCTTCCACGGAAAGGCTAAAATGGCCAGGAGCGAGGCCATTCAAGTGCGGGATCGTATCCCCTGTTGACCAATTAAAACTTATCTGGCCAGTGCCCCCACTTGCGCTGACTTCAATAACGCCAGTTGAATCGCCATAGCAAGTTGGTTGGTCCAGCGTGTACAATTCGACTAACATGGGTTCAGGGTCAGCAAGCACTATTAGGCCAGTCGTTAGTTTACAGCCATTGGCATCTGTGATGGTAGATACATAATTTCCACTCTGCAAGTTGTTCCTGAAAGATTCCGTATTGGGGGAGTCCGCCCATTGGAAAGTATGCGGTTGCATTCCGCCTGAAACATTCAGGTAAACCTGTCCATCTACATTTCCAAAACAGGCTGGGTCTATGGATTCAATATTCGCTGATATTAATTGTGGAGCGCTGATTTCAAAAGAAGAATCGACCTGGCATTTGTCAGAATCGGTAACTGTGACCGAATAAATATCTGGTGATAAATTGTTGATTGATGGGCCAGATTCGTCGATGCTCCAATCAAATGTAAAAGGCCCTGTACCGCCATTCATGACCGACATAAAAATCTCACCAACATCAGGGCCGATGCAGGGGGGAGAGGTGATGTCCGCCATAAGGGTCATTATTTCCTCGCCCTCTAAAGTGACTGGATCGGAAATTATGGTGCAACCATTTGCATCCGAGGTAGTTACCTGATAAGTCCCTTCAGGAATAAATACTTGATTTTGATCGGTAGAATTGTTGTTCCACTCAAATGTATAACCTGATGTGCCGCCCTGAACGGTAATATTGATAAAGCCATCGTCCTGGCCTTTGCAGGTAGGTGGTTTTTGTTCATCAATAATTAATTCAAGTGGAGTTGGTTCATCCAAAAAAATATCTTCGATAAAAACACAACCATTTGCATCTTCGATGCTGACTTGATAAGTGCCTGAGGCAACATTGTTAATGGTGGTGCCCATGCCGCCATTATCCCAATCAACATCATAAGGTTCAGTCCCACCTTGAGGTTTTAGACTTATTTTACCATCGGTAAACCCAAAACAAGAAGGGAGGATCAGTATGGTTGTATCATTGGTTATGGTGGTGGGTTCGCTGACGATAAGCGCAGGGATTTCTTGAAAACACCCGCGGCTATCTGTGATGGTCACCCCGTAGGTGCCAGCTGGAACATTGTTGATCCCTTGCGTTGTTTGCCCTGTTTCCCAATCAAATTGGTAAGGTGGGTTTCCTCCAAATACATTTAAGTAAATAGAGCCATTGCTCAAACCATTGCAGGTCGGTTGTGCGATAGAAGCATTCAGCGAAATCTTATCGGGTTCAGGAACTTCAAACTCAAGGATAATTTCACATTCGCCGTCTGTAACTGTAACGCCATAAGTGCCGGCGGTCAGATCGCAAATCATCTCGTCCGAAGAGCCGTTGCTCCAAGATATTATAGGATTATTCCCACTTACATTTATGCTTACACAGCCATCATTGCCACCATTGCAACTCACAGGTGTAATACTCGAATTTGCCAAAACAGCTCCTGGTCCATCGACAGTCATGATCGGTATCACAAATTCACATTGCTCTGGAGAACTATCAGTTATGGTAAATGAAAATGCACCCTGGGAGAGGTTTTCCAATAAAAGGCTGTTTCCTGTTTCACTGCCGTTTGGCCACACAAACGTGAAAGGTGGCGTGCCGTCCAAAGGTGTCAACAAGATGGCACCATCACTTCCATCACAAGTCGAGACGGGAGTGACGATCCTTTCCACCGAATTGATATTGTTGATGGTCGTCACTTCTAGGGTATCGGAATCGGAACATCCGTTCGTTCCGTCAATTTTCAAAATATAAGTATCCGCAGCACCCAAAACAGGATGGTTGGAAACAGTGATTGCCTGAGTTGAATCTCCAGTATTCCAACTATAAATAAGTGGGGCCTGGCCATTGCCGAGGTCTTCACCAAACAAAGTCTGAGAAGAGCTTTGGCAAACATTTGCCAGCCCATCGATATGGGCAATAGGGCTTGGCTTGATGATAAAATCAACGGAAACCACATCCGTACATCCACCAACAGGTGTGGAAGCAATGTAAAACGTTTGACCAAGAAGTGGGGCAACCAAAGGATCAATCATATTGCTGCCATTGGGCTGCGGGGAATTGTGATAACTTATCAATCCGTTCGCACCGTTATTGTCGATCACGTCAATGGTGCCGAGGTCAAATATTTCGCCTTCGCAAATGATCGGACTATCAGTTGTGTTGATATCTGGCTGGGGGAGGATCGTGATATTAGATGCTGCCCTTGTAGCGGAAAAGCAACTGTCATTTTGTGCTTCTTCTGCATAAAAAGTCAAGGTAATGGGGCTGCTGGTGAAATTAGTGGGGAAGTCTGTTGGCAAGTACTCATTGCCAATATGAACAGTGTCGGAGCCTGTCATGTCCGCATACCAGATGATCTGGCCATTGAAGTTTGGTATTGCCTTAAACGGGACTATGATTCCATTGCAAATAGTCGTATCGAAAGTTACGGGCGGGCCAAATGAATATTCGTCAACCATGCCATTGCAGTTCAGGTCGAATCCGTCACAAGGTTCTTCAATGGCACCAGGATTAATGAAAGATGCAAAATCATCGCAGTCGAGGTTATTGTCAACAAAACCAGGGGTATTGTTCAACACCGTGCAAGTTGAAAAAAACACGTCCTGACCGCCGTACCCGTCACCGTCTTTATCTTCAAAATAAATATGTGGCGGGGCGCCAAGGTCTTCCGATCCATAAAAAACGATATTGTCAAGGGCGATGTCACCTTTGTTCCCGTTGCCGCCAATGGCCATGAACCGGAACTGCACGGTTTCGCCATTCAACATGTCGAGGTCAATAAACATGGTGTGCCATTTCTCACCTTGATTACCTTGGATGGTTTTCAGGTTGCTCCATGTCAGGCCACCATTTTGCGTAAATTCCAAATGCAAGGATGCTACATGAATGCCATTCAATAAATAATCAAATGACATATCGCACGAATCAGTGCCCGCTTTGACCTGTATGCAATTGGATACCAAAACACCTTCCCTGCCACTCCTGCACAGAGACTGGCTGGACTCGATGTAAATGTAATTTCCACCGCCGGGCGAATCATCTGCTGGCCCAGTGCCAATAGTCGTGATGTTGTTTTTATTATTTACAATCCAATCGAAGTCATCGATCATGGAATTGGCCCAGGTGCCTGAAATAGGGCAGGGTACACCACAAACAGCAGGACAGGTATTTTGAGAATTAAAATCTTCCTTTTCAGACACGGGCGGAGGCGCACAGGTAGTTGAAAAAGTGATCGGACAGGAATTGATCGAAAAACTGTTGGTGCAACGTTCTCTCAGGTATATCTCATAATTGCTTTCTGGGGACAAACCAATTATTGTTATCGGCGGGCAGCTATCCACGACGATCATGGAAGAACCGCCCACGGCAAATCCACTCCCCGGCGTAAATGATCCGGCGAAGCCAAATTCAAACACAGTACTATCACAGTTGCTGCCCGGCGTCCAATCCAATTGTACGGAGTTGGAATCGACAGCAACTATGGTAACATCTTGGGGCTTTAAACAAGTGGTTGATTCAAATACGAGTTCTACGTATTCCAAAGTCCCAAAATGTTGTTTTCCATCATCGCAAATCTGTATTGTCCAGATGCCGTTTGGCGAGGTGCCGTCATTGAAGTGACTAAAAGGTTGCTCGGGCAGATAGTTGCCAATAAAGGGTGCTTCTGCTGTGGTGATAGATGCCGTACTGCAAGCATCGGCAAGGCTGTTTGAGACGAAAGAAGTAAATTGGTTGCAGTCCAATGGATTGCCGTAATTGTTTTTTCCACTCCCATTATCCGACGATAAGTCAATCGCGACGTCGTTAGGGGATATTAAGGTAATATCAAGATCGGCTACCCACTCATGGGCAATGAGGATTCGTGCTTCTTTCAGGAAAACATCAGTCCCCAATGAAGTGCCAGGGGCGCTCGTCACATTGATTTGGAAAAAATGGGAAACATCACAACTAAAATCATTGATAGGCAAATGAAGGTTGCAACCAGAAGGGTTGGACAATATGGGTGGTTGAAAATCGAGCGTGCTAGCAGCTAGGGATGTTTGCAGTGCGCACAAACATGTCCAAAGGAAAACTTTCCGAAAATAACTTTGAGGCATATTGGTTGTTCCTATCAATTGTTTTGAAAAGAAAACGGGTTACAGGTGTTTATTGGTGCGCCAACTGTGTGAGATAAAGCATATTGCTGGGTGAGGATTATAATTGTAGAATGTGCAAAATTAGTTAAAAAACTTTGTTGGAGGCTAATCTGGGTTAAGTATTTCAGTATAGATTTATGTTGTGAGCGTAAATAACTGAAAATCAATATTTTGTTAACGGATATTGATAAAAATAGCATGTTTTTGTTTTTATTATTTGTGAATTAGTCGGTTGTCAAAAACCCTGGCCACCTTTCCGTCAAAACACTGTTGCAATTAATGATTGGGTTGGGTTCTTGTCGTTTGCCCTGTATAATAACGTATTTTTACAAAAGTTTTCAACAAATTAAATGGAATTTTAATAGATTACAGGGGAATTGTGTTTTTTGGCAAACCATTTGAATTTTTCCTATCAAAATTGAAAATTAACCCCTCTAGGTCTTTACTTTGCAAAAATTGTTGTTGGAATTCTAAGGAGCTGTTTTAAAACAGATTCTCAGAACATTAATTTTTCCATGAACACAGTATTTACACATTGCAATCGATTGATGTTGACACTTTGCTTATGCTTGGTAGGCATTGGTGGTTGCAAAGACGATGATAGTGCCCAGCCTCAATCCATTGACCTGGTCAAAAATGAAGAAGCCGCTGTTGCTCTTGAATGGATGAAATTATTTGTCGAAATTGACAGGTACGTTCAAGATTTCAGGCCCGGTCCAGTTTCAAGATCCCTAGCTTATATTAATTTGGCAGCATACGAATCAGTGATGAAAGGTATGCCTGAATTCAAATCCGTCCAAGGATTATTTACTGGGCTTGTCATGCCGATTGCCACAGAAAACAACTACCATTACCCCACTGTTGTCAATGCTGTCTATGCCAACCTTTTTAAAAGGTTTGTCCCTGCTGGGTTTATTTTCCCTGAACAGCAATCCGACCTTCAGTTTGATATTTTAGCATTGGAAGAGTCGTTCAATTCAATGTTTAAAACAATGGTAGGGACTGATGTATTCAACCGCTCAAAAGAATACGGCGAAGCAGTAGCCAATACAGTTTGGGAGTGGTCGAAGACGGATTCATTTGGCCACGATGCCCACGAAAATGCAAACCCTACTGGTTATACGCCTCCATCTGGCCCTGGCCTTTGGCAGCCAACTGCCCCAGAATTTTCAATTGCACTTTTCCCGTACTGGGGCAAGGCGAGGACTTTTTCGATTGGGGAGACAGAGAAATTGGCAGATGATCCGATGTCTTTCAGTGAGGAGGGGACTTCTCAGTTTTATGTGCAGGCCTTAGAAGTCAGAAATAGAGTAATGGGCCTTGAATTTGCAGATCAATGGGAAGCTGAATTCTGGAGTGATGATTTCACTGGCCAAACTTTTAGCCCTGTTTCCAGGTGGATTTCTATTACCAATCAAATCATCGAAAAGGATGAATGTCATTTGGAAATTGCACTTTATGCGTATGCTAAGGTATCGCTGGCCCTCAACGACGCAAGTGTAGCGGCTTGGCATTCAAAATACACCTACAATGTTGAACGGCCGGTCAGCTACATAAATCGTGTGTTGGATTCGGATTGGGCACCACACCTTAATAGTACGCCTAACTTTCCTTCTTACCCTTCAGGGCATGCAGCTTTTGGAGCAGCGTCTGCCGAGGTTCTTTCTCATATTTTCGGTTATGATTACGATATGTCAGATGAAAGCCACGATGGCCGCTCTGGGTTTCTTGGAATGCCTCGGTCGTTCGATACTTTTTACCAAATGGCCGAAGAGAATGCAACTTCAAGAATATCAGCTGGCGTGAATTTCAGAATGGACACCGAAGAAGGGCTCAACCTTGGTTTCAAAATTGGCCGAAAAGTAAATGAGATGCCATTTAAGTGAATTGAGAATTGAGAATGGGACTCCAAACTTGCTTCAATTCTCAACTCTCCATCTTCTTTTGGAATCCCACACTCTCCGTTCTCCTCATTTATGTTCATTTTGGATGGGGTCTCTCCGTTCTCCATTCCCCGCCTTCCTGTGGAATCCTATACCCTCCGTTCTCCTATTTCACGTATGCTCATTTTGATAGGAATCAATTCTCAATTCAAAATTCCCTCCTGTTTTTGTCGCTAATTAGTTAATCTATTACTTGGGATCCCATTATTTTCTTGAGATGAATAAAAATTAGTTTCATTTGCATGAAGAAGATACATGGCATTCTTCCCAAAACTTTGATCTATGAAAAATAATTACTTTTATTCCTTATTTTTCTTCACCTGTTTCTCTACCTTTGTTTCGGCTCAACAGCCAGCCCACACTCACATCTCCATAGATAACCGACTGTACGAAGCATTCGATAGCGGTTACGTGGAAAGATTGATCGCCGAGAACCCTTTCCTGATACATCGTTGGAATTATTACCTTGATAATTCGTGGTACATCACTGATCTACCTGCAGAAAAAGTCAAGGGTGACTACCCAATTATCCATATTGAGGATTTAGGCAAGATTAATATTTTCCTTCTTGAAAAGGAACAGGATCTTCACAGGGATTGGAACAAGCAGCAAGTTTACCAAATAAAGGATACTGGTTTGGCATTGGTGCTTTATGCAGGTAAGGATTTCACCAAAAAACTAAACGATCACTTAGAACGCTGACGAACGTTTTCATAAATTTCTCCCATGCTGGGCCTCTTTCATTCAAATCAAGCAAATGGCCCGAACATCCAATTCAGTCGCTTTTGAGCTAATCTATATACTGAATATAGCGACCTGAGATCCATGAACATGTTGATTAATTGACCTGTACTACATTCTGATAATCATGTAGTTAAATTGATTTTGTGCTCATTCGGATTATTAGGTAAGGGAGTAGGCAATAAATAAGCTACCCAATTTTGCGAAGTTATTATTTCTTGTAAAAGTGCTTGAAAAACTAAGAATAGTGGGGCTATGGTTATTTTTTCAAGTGTTTTTAGAAGGAAAAAGAACGAGCCAAAATGGGTAGGTTATTTGTCGCCTACTCCCTAATGACTGCTTAAACCAAAAACTCACTCATCTTACACCATTTAGGAATATGAAATTAAGACTTACTATATCCATCCTCCTTTCGCTGGGGTTTTGTTTTGTTTTCTGCCAACAAACCGAATATCTGATGAGCAGCACATTGACCCAAGTGGATGATTGTTCGGGATTTTTTCTTGACAGTGGCGGCGGGACTGGTAGCTATGGTTCCAACGAAAGTTTCACGACGACCATTTGCCCACAGGGGAATTCAGGGACTCATGTACAGTTGATTTTTAGTGGCCCACAGATCAATGCTGGCGATGAACTCTGCTTTTTTGATGGACCGGATATTCTGTCCCCCTCGTTGGGCTGTGCAAGTGATTTTAGTTTGGGAGGAGCGTTCATTATTCAGGCAACGGCTCCAAATGTTTCTGGATGTCTGACACTTACGTTTAATTCCAATGCCAGCGGAGATGGAGATGGTTGGAGTGCCGATATAAATTGTATTCCTTCATGTCAAACCATCTTATCCATAATTGATAGCTCAGATCCAGTAGCTGTTCCCCTTGATACGGGATGGATTGACATTTGCCCTGGTGACCGAATTTTTTTCACAGGTGCTGGAGAATACCCCCAGGATGGGGCAGTTTATAACCATTCTGACCTGACCAGCAATTTTGCCTGGGATTTCGGAGATGGCAACAATACGCTCGGCCCCAATGTGTCGCATGTTTACAATGAGCCAGGTGGTTATATAGTGCAATTGACGATCACAGACCAATTGGGTTGTGAAAACACCAATTTTGTGAACCAAAGGATCAGGGTTGCTCCAAAACCAAATTTTGAGCTGGGGTTTTGGCCTGGTCAGATTTGTGCAGGTGATACCGTCCAGTTGAATGCGATGGTTGACAGCATGGATATCGACCACACTGTTTCTGTATTGCCAAGCGCAGGTTCGTTCCAAACTGCAGGTATCCGTTCAGATTCGTTGCCTTTACCAGATGGGAACGGATCGTCCTATCTTACCACTATTTCGTTTTCAGATTTTTCTCCAGGCCAGGTTCTCACTGACATAAATGACCTCTTGGGCATATATGTGAATATGGAACACTCATGGATGCGTGATCTGCAAATTTCCCTTACCTGCCCAAATGGTCAATCCATCATGTTGCACAATCATCCTGGCCAACTGGGGGGCGAAGTATTTTTAGGCATTCCGTATGAGAACGACGAAGGCTTTTTTACACCGATACCCGGTACTGGTTACGAATACGGTTGGCAGAGCAATCCAGACTATAATTACACCTGGATTGAGTATGCCAATATGTTCTTGCCCAACATTTTACCTAGTGGCACTTATAACTCTTATGAACCGCTCTCAGACTTATTGGGCTGCCCATTGAACGGTGACTGGACTATAGAAGTGACGGACTTGTGGTCAATTGACAATGGGTATATATTTTCTTGGGCAATTGATTTCCATCAGTCCCTTTTCCCTGCCCTTGAAACCTTTACGCCGTCCATTACCACATGGCAATGGGACAGCCATCCTTCTATATTTTTTGAACAAACTGATACCATCGCTGGCTCTCCTGGGAATGCAGGGGAAGTTGCCTATTCGTTTATAGTGGAAGATGAATTTGGCTGTAGTTGGGATACCACCCTAAACATACAAGTGCTCCCGTTTACACACCCAGACTGCCATAATTGTGCAGATTTATTGCAACCTTTTCCAGATACGGTTATCTGTTTTGGCGACTCAGTGGAAATTGGCCTTTCAACACCCCAATCGGAAGGTGCCGTGACTTTTGAATCTTATGACGATTACGAAATAGGTGCGGGCAACCACCCACCCGCATTTCCATATTATTCAACGATAAACATCAACTCCATCAATCCTACTGTTATCACCAACCCGCTGGTTGATATAGTTTCCGTCTGTCTGGATTTGGAAACAGATTTTGATGCGGATATTAGATTATTTCTGGTTGCACCAAATGGACAAATGTTGGAACTTTCTACCAATAACGGTGGCAGCGCTGATAATTATTCCCAGACTTGTTTTACCCCAACGGCCATAGTTCCGATTACAGCTGGAACTGCTCCATTCACTGGCGATTTTCAACCAGAAGGAAGCTGGAATATTTTAAACAACGCCCCCATTAATGGAGATTGGTCGCTCCAGGTTTCCGATCAATTTGGTATAAATGCTTTTGGAAACCTCAATTGGTGGAGCATTGCTTTCCGGTCGGATAATGATGTGTTGTTTAACTGGTCACCAGATGCGGCATTGAGTTGTGAAGATTGCCCCAACCCGACAGTAATTCCAACTGCAAATGGCACTTATTCCATCGAAGCAACCGATCTGTTCGGCTGTGTTGCGAATGAATCCGTCACCATCAACGTGCTTAACAGTTTTATTGCTCCCAATGTATTTGCCGCACAACAAGCTGGGGGACAGGTGCTTATAACTTGGGACGATTCCAATCCGGGACTGGATTATGAGGTAAACATTAATGGAACAGGATGGCAGCCTTCAAATAATGGCCTGTTGTCACATCTGGTCACAGGATTGAATATTGGTGAAATAGTAAATGCTGAAATACGGGCCATCGTTTCAGGTGGGGCTTGCGATGTGGGCATCGGCGTTTCTTCGATTACTTATTTTTTATGTTCCCTTGAAGCGGTTCTCAATAGCCAAGGCCCTTATGCTGTTTCCTGTAATGGGCTTTGCGATGAATCAGTTCAGGTTTCAGTTTTCAACGGTGTTTCACCCTTTGTTTTTGATGTAACCAACCAAACCACAGGCGATAATTCCATCTTGATGAATGGCAACCTAATAGACTTGTGCCCAGGCATTTATCAAGTAATTGTTTCTGATGATGACGCTTGCATGGACACCGTTGACTTTGAGGTGGGCAACCAACTGCCTGTTGTTGTTACAGCAGTCGAGGAGAGTCCTGTTTCTTGTTTTGGAGGAAGTGATGGTTGTGCATCTGTGACGGCATTTGGTGGCGTCGGAGGGTTTTCATTTTTATGGAATGACCCAAACATGTCCATCGGAACGCCGATTTGTGGTCTTCAAGCTGGGCCGGTCATTGTCACTGCTACCGACCAAAATGGATGTCAAGGATCGGGTGTGGTCACAATTACAGAACCTGATCTGTTAGAACTGGACCTTAACGCTTCCGATGTTAACTGCACTGGTGGAAACGATGGTTCGGCAACGGCCATGGTTACGGGAGGAGTCATGCCATATAATTACCTCTGGAGTGGAGGGGATACACCCAACCAGCAAACGACTGGCATGTTGACGGCTAATAATTATAGTGTAATTGTGGAAGATGCCAATGGCTGTCAGGTATCTGGAAACATTGATGTCGGTGAACCACAGGACGGGTTACTACTTTCGGTAACAACTTTCAATGGTTGTTTTAACTTAAATGAAAATGAAGCTATGGCTTCAGTATCTGGAGGCACGTTACCCTATTCTTATTTATGGTCACCTTCAGGAGGTACAGCAGCAACAGCTGATAATTTGCCAAACGGAGATTTTACCGTGGTAGTTACTGATGGTTCAGGATGTACCATTCAAGAAACTGTTACCTTGGATGATTTGGACGAAGTTGATGTGGCTATTGCATTTGATCTGCCTTCCTGCAACAATGGATCAGACGGTGCAATTGCCGCCAATATTGTGACCGGCGGAACAGGAACTGGCTATACATATCTTTGGAGTACTGGCGATATGGATGATTTTATCAATGGATTGCAGGGAGGTCAAACTTACGCGGTAACTGTCGAAGATTCACAAGGCTGTGAGGGCGTAGCATCGCTACTGCTTCAAGACCCACCGGCCATGGAAGCTTCCGCGCAGATAACAGATGCGTTTTGCAACGGTGTGGCTGATGGCAATATCCTCATTTCTACCGTTGAGAATAATCAGGGCAATGTGACTTACCAATGGGATGCCTCAGCCTTGAACCAGATCACACAAATGGCGAATGACCTTGGAGCAGGTAATTACAGCGTTGTCATAACTGATACGGCAGGATGTTCAATTACGCAATTATACTCCGTTGGAGAGCCTACCCCAATAGCAGTTGATTTTGAAACAACTGACAACGATTGTTTTGGAGGAAATGACGGATCTATAGATTCTGATGTAATGGGGGGTACGCCAGGTTATTCATTCCTCTGGTCTAATGGTGCAGCTACTGCTAAATTAACTGATATTTCTTCCGATATGTACTATGTGACCATTACAGACTTGAATGGTTGTGTAAAAGAGGATTCGATCTTTTTGAATCAGCCTGCTGTCGTTACGATAAATCTGATGGTTGATGATGTATCCTGTTTTGGTGAAATGGACGGCTCGATTTCCATTGAGGCAATTGGAGGTATACAGCCCTATACTTATAGTCTGGACAATCAACAGTTTTTTGGAAGCCAGACCTTAATTGCTTTAACGGCTGGCGATTACCCAGTTTTTGTGATGGATGCAAATGAATGTACCTATTCCACTAATACAACAATAACAGAGCCGCCCCCTATTTCGGTAACAATCATTGGAAATGGCCTGGACGTAAGTGAATTAACAATCCAATCTGGTGAAGAGATATTGCTAGATGCCGATGTATCAAATGCAATAGGGTTGGTCACTTATTCTTGGACAGCAGGGTGGTGTGGCACGCTTACCTGCCCTGGAGACTCCACTGACTGCGGGGTAGATATTGATTGTTCCAATCCAGTAGCATTTCCTGATTTTGCAAATGATTATTTCTTGTTTGTCGAAGATGAAAATGGCTGTCAGGCTGAGGATCAAATCCAAATACAGGTGCGCAAAACCCGTTCTGTCGTTGTGCCAACAGGCTTTACGCCAAATGGTGATGGCTTGAACGAATTTCTACCTGTCCATGGCCGATCGGGTACGATGATAAACCTCTTCCAGGTCTTCGACCGATGGGGGGAACTCCTTTTTGAGGATACTGAAATTCCCATCAACGACATAACAAGGGGATGGGACGGCACCTTTAAATCACAGGATATGCCTCCTGGAGTCTATGTCTGGTACATTGAAGTTGAGTATTCCGATGGAATGGAGGAAAGCTTTAAGGGTGAAACAACTTTGATAAGGTGATTTTGAGTGATGAGCTGCCAAAAAGTGTAGCACATTATTCAATTAAATGGAAAGATGCTGAACAGTTGATAATTTTTTCTAAAATTGGCTTTTGATTAAATCTATCATCGGCAATTAATAATTGAAAACATAGACATTCAATACGTTTTGAAGTGACCCCGAACCAAGAACCAGTAACCCCAAACCAAAAGCTAAATATTTTTTTCGAACAAATTCTAATGAAAATAAAATTACCCATACTTATCGGTCTAATCTCCTTCTTTGCCTTTAGTGTGCAGGCTCAAGACCCTCAACTCGTGCAATTCTATGCCGCCCCTCTGCAATTGAACCCAGCAATGGCTGGAGTACACCCTGGCAAATGGCGAGCAGTGGCCAATTATCGGCAACAGTGGAACAGTATCCTCAACACACGCCCATTTCGGACCATCAGTGCTAGTTTCGATGCAAAAAGCCCGGTGAACCGTGGAGATTTTGTGGCATATGGTTTTACAGCGATGCGCGATGAGGCAGGCCAAGCAGATTATACCCGAACATCAGTCGATGCTTCTCTTGCCTTTATGAAACAACTTGATGGTAGCAGGTACCGAAGCTATGATCAATATCTTATTGGCGGCGCACAGTTAGGCTTTGGACAACATTCGTTAGATCCTGATAATCTGTGGTTTAGCTCTCAGTTCAATAATTCTACCGAATCCATTGACCAGACGATTTCGAGCGGGGAAACAATCGAAAACAGCAGTGATCTTTATGTAAATTTAAATGCGGGATTACTTTGGTATGCGGTTTTTGATGACAACAAAAGCTTCTATGTTGGCGGTGCTTTGCACCACATCAATGCACCAAAAGTTTCTTTTATAGAAAATAGCAATGCCCCGTCATTGGACACGAAATGGACGGCCCACTTGGGAGGTGAAATACCATTTACTTCTAATCTAAGCATCTTGCCGGCAGTAGCGGTTGTTGGCCAAGGCCCGTCGCTTATCTCACTTTACGGAGCTAACTTCCGTTTTACAAATCGCGATTGGAATGAACTGGCCATAAGGGCAGGTGCCTGGGGGCATTTGGTAAAGGATTTTAATGGAAGCTTGGCGACCCCAGCAGTTACATTTACAGCTATTTTGGAAGTAGAACGCTGGAATGTCGGCATCAGTTATGATGTGTCGGCCAACCAACTGTCCCCGCCGACCAATGGGAGGGGAGCGTTTGAACTTTCGGTGATTTATTATCAGCCTGGGTCAAGAAGGGAAAAGGTTGAATGCCCAAAAATGTAATTAAGTGTTCCGTCGAGACCTGTCAGGTTGTTTTTTTTATAAATTTTGTAAAATGTTTAACATGTTGAACAAATAGTAAAAAAACAACCAGGAAAGTCTAAGCGGAC
>JAJCYI010000133.1 GCA_029263015.1 Saprospiraceae bacterium
ATATGCCTCTGTTATCATCCCTATCATTGCCTCTCCAAATAAACCGCTTTTGGCTGTTACTGATAGACAATTCGGATACTGAGCATGAACCCCTTCTTCTGTTGCATCTGGGTGAAGTTCAATAAGAGCGTAATCATGAAATTGTTTTCGAGCATCTAGATGTGCTGACTCAAAATATGGGCGTAATGCATCAATAAGCGGCTGGGTAATGTCAGATTTTTGTTCAAGCAATAAATGTCCATAGGTACCCTTAACGGATGGATACTCATCCAGCCATTCTTCCAAAGCATCAGTAGGAGGTGGGCAAGTATGCATAGCCTTCATTCTTTTTCAGAATTATTTAATTACACAAACTAGAGAGATTTTTCTTAAAATTTTTCCGATACGACTTCAAAAGATAACGTCCGCTTTGGGTTGCGAGTTCAACCGATCGCTGCAACACATGCCTGAAATTTCTCTGCTGGTGTTTCGTAGTGTAATGTTTTTCTTGGGCGTGCGTTCAACTGCCGCGCCACTTTGTTCAGCTGGGCTTGCGTATGCCTCGATAAATCAGTGCCTTTTGGGAAGTACTGTCTGAGCAGCCGGTTCGTGTTCTCATTGGATCCCCGCTGCCACGGACTCTTGGGGTCACAAAAGTAGACCGCAATATCGGTCGCGAGGGTGAAATGGTGATGCTTCGCCATCTCGGTGCCTCGGTCCCAAGTCAAAGATTGATACAGTTCGGTGGGGAGTCGTTGAGCATGCTTAATGAGGGCCGCCGCCACGGTTTCCGCATCCTTCTTTTCTATTTTGGCCAACATGACATACCGCGACTGGCGCTCAACTAACGTCGCAATATAACTGTTGTGGGTACCGCCAATGAGGTCACCTTCCCAATGCCCAGGGACCGCACGATCTTCGACCGAAGCGGGCCGGTCCTTAATCGAGACAGCATTGATGATTTTCCCCAACCCTTGGCGCTTCAGACTCGCATGCTTTGATCGGCGAATGGTTCGTTGGGTTCGGAGACAGGCCTGCAGTTCCTTTTTCAAGACGCCTCTCGCCTGAATATACAGACTGCGATAGATGGTTTCGTGGGACACGCGTTTGTGTTCTCGATCAGGATGTTGTCTCTTCAACCACCCGGCAATTTGCTGGGGAGACCATTGCTGGTTGAGCTTGGCCGCGACGACGTTCGCGAGGGCGCGATACTGAGCTAGCTTACACGGTTTGGGCCGGTGCGCTCGCTCCCAGGCGACTTGGTCTGCGGACGAAGCTCGATAGCCATCATACCCCCCATTGCGAGTGAGTTCACGACTAATCGTTGAAGGAGATCGTTGTATCTGACGCGCAATCCCGCGAATTGATTGCTGACTGGCGACCCCACGGGAAATCTCTTCGCGTTCCGACAGGCTCAGGGCGAATCGTGATCGCTTTCTCGTAGGAGGGCGAATTCCCCCGCTGGGCGCAAGAAGAGGATAAATCGAAGAGGACTCTCTCTCAAAGAGGCGGCCAATTGAACTCATGGATTCACCACGCTGCCAGCGATCCCAAATGTCCGCTCGTTGTTCAGGGCTAAAGTAGATGCGGGTTCGGTGTTTCATTGTCACACTCCATCTCTAGAAGATAAGATAAAGTGTTGCGTTGATCAATTGAACTCACCGTCGTAAGCGGACATTCACTTTTCCTTAAATTCTATTATCACATCGGCTTTATCCTGTCTCCCTAATAGAAACATCAGATTTTTCCTCATCATTATCTTGAAGACCAGGCGAAACATTAGCGACTTCCTGTTCCTGCCAATCGGCATAGGTGATGTTTTTTCCTTTGACGCGCCATGATGTCCGTCCATTATCTGCGCGACCGAATATCACGGCGGAAGCAGCGCTTGGGCTGGAAAAAGCGGTGTCTTCTATAAAAGTAGCCATATCACTCACATCATTAAGCTTAAGCTTTCCTTGTTCCAAAAGCCTTGCATGCAGCTTCCCGTAGCCCGAGGAAGACGACTTCTCTTGTAGCCAGGTTGATACTGCCATAGATCCGGCCAGAACAATAAACTCCCCGTCAATTTCCTGGGCCTGGGCCTTTAGGCCACGCTTCTTACTGGTAATTTCAAAAACGGGTTTACTCAGCTCTTTCTTCCCCGTCCCTGGCTTTAATTCTGAATCTTCCAATAATGTTTTAGGCTTGGCCCGAAGGAATTCAAAACCGAGCACCGGAAGAATGAGTCGAATTTGCTCAATAAAAAATTCCATATCGGAGCGGTCAGCTTCAGGAAGGGCAATTGGTGCAGGAGCGGTAGTGTTTCCAAGTTTGGCGCGTCCTAAATCTTCCGCTATTGCAATCAAACGCGCTTCCAAATATCGCGCATGCGCCTTGGTAATGTTCTGGTCCTTACTGGTAACAACGCAGGTGCGTTCCCAAAATTCTTTTGCTTCATCCTTGTTATGTTGAGCCAGCCTTTTGCGGACGTTATCACTCTCTCCTATATAAATGATGGGGATATCGGGGTCTTCAAGGTCCCGCCCAAATAGAAAATAAATCCCCGTACGATCCAGCTCGGGCCTGGAAAGAAAGTTAGCAATGCCGCTCCTGGCTCCAGCCAATACATGACCTGTCCAGTTCATGATTTCGCCGGTAATAATTCCTGAAGGGTTTCCGTCCACCAGGAAAAGTCTGACGCTACGGCCTATGGTTTCGCTCATCGTTTCACTTTCGTTTTTACTTATGGCTCAACATGTCATTAACACTGGTGGCTTTGATGAATTTGGCCGGGTTGTCATCTTCGGCTAACACGGCAAAGTGCTTTTCACCGCATTTTATCTTTGCCCCTTCCTTGTGTCGTAGATCATCCCACCAGTTGCTGCCCTTCGTCTCAACGACGAAATAGAGTTTTTCCTCTCCATCAATTTCTACCAGCACGGCCCAGTCAGGGTTATAGGTTCCAAGAGGCGTCGGCACTTTAAACCAGCCTGGGAGTTTGGCATAAACCTTAACTGTCTCATTGGCCTCCAAATCTTCCGCGAACCGTTTTTCAATACCGGCAGAGTCATAAACAACATGCTGGTACACAGATTTTTGCGTTTTTAGAGTGTTCTTGAGATATCCAGTTAGTTCTTCCTGCTTAAAAAGCTCCTGTGCGTAGTAGTGATCTTTACCGATGCGCTGATAGCGAATGCCGTCCACGAGTGCCAGCCGCTTGGTCCGGTTAATGGCCTCTGTCGCCAGTTCGATAAATTCCTGCGGGTTTTTTTTGAAGTCATTCAGGCGGCGGCTGCCGTTGAGGATATCGACCAGGCTCCGGCGTGTAAGATGTGTTTTGTCCTGTAAATCCGTGAGCACATCAGGTAATTCGATATCAGTCTCATTAATCGAGGTGAAGCCGGAAACGGCTGTTTCTTTAGCGTCAACTCCACCTTTGCCGATAGCAATATCTGCTATGCGGAATTGTGCCCGCGTTTTGGTGATGGGGGGCCCATCCAAAATGGCCTTCGCGCAATCCTCAATTAGTTTGAGGTTGTCGAATTCGACCCGATAGGTCGTCTTGTGCTTAATTCGATCCCAAAGTGCCTTGAATTCCTCGCTCTCCAGCACCGCTTCACGAGTATGGACATTGACCCGCTCATCCGCGTTCTTGATCTCGAGCTTTCCAGCAAGCTTGCGAAGTATGTCTTTAATTCCACCTTCTTGCTCCTTGAATTCTTCCGGCAGTGTCAGCGTGCCTTGCTTCAAGGCGGTCCGCAAAATATCCTGCACTTTCCCTTTGGAATCGAGATAGCTTTGGTCCTTCAGAAATTCCCAAATTTTTTCGGATTTCTGAACGCCTAGAGGTTGAACCGTTCCCTTTTCATCCGTTACGGATAGGGCTGCAAACTGATGTCTTTCAACAACGCCGAAACGGATGCCCGTATCTTCTTCAATTTCTTTTTGAAGATTCTCAGCAAATTTCTCATAGCTTTCCGTGGCAATAACCGTGAGGGTATTAATGTCGAATCCTCGAAGGCGCTGTCCTTCCTGATTAACGCAAAGCCGCAGGCCCCGCCCAATGGTCTGCCGACGCTCTCGCTCTGATCCCATGTCTCTGAGCGCACAAATCTGAAAGACATTTGGATTGTCCCACCCCTCTTTTAAGGCGGAATGAGAGAAGATGAATTTCAGTTTCGAGTCGAAGCTAAGAAGCTTTTCCTTTTCCTTCATTATCAGGTTATAAGCGCGCTCGGCATTATCGCGATTGGACTGGTTATTCTCATCCGTTTCGGTCCATCCACCTTTTTTATCAATCGAAAAATACCCGTTGTGAACCTCATCCGCATCGATATCGAGGTCAATTTTTTCAAAAAGAGTCTGGTAGTCAGGCTGCTTTGCCAGCTTGCGGTATTCCTCTTCAAACATCAGGGCATATTTCCCTTTTACCATGTTTCCCGACTCGTCATACTTCCGATAAAATTCGACGCTATCAATAAAAAAGAGGCTTAAAACCTTAACGTCGCGCTTTTGCGCAGCAAAACGCATTTCTTTATCCAGGTGTTCCTTGATGGTTCGACGGATCATTAATCGCTTCAAATCATCGGGAGCGACACCCCCCACTTCCTCACCTGGGTGGAGAGTTTCCTCCCCGCCCGGCATGCTGATTTCCATTGATTGATTCCCTGTCCCACAGGAAATCGTTCCGATCCGATAATTCTCGTAGATGGGCCGACCTGTTTCCTGTTCCAGATCGTCCCCATCTTCAACAGTCATGACCTCGCGCCGAACATTCCCGCCTCGTAGAAGGTCAACTTCTATCTTTGCGGTGATAGAGCTTTTTTGATTATGCGTGGAAATCAACTTCACATAGGCTTTGTTATGCCCCCCATCAACTTCCAAGGAAGCGACTTCGATCTGTTTAACCAACTCCCTCTCATAGGCATCGATGGCATCAAGACGGTAAAGCATATGATGCTTATCCACATGCGTGGCGGAATAGCGCAGCGTGCAGAGCGGATTCATCGCTTCCAAAGCCGTTTTTCCTGCCCCCTTTAGACCCCCATCGACAGTTTGCGGCTCATCGACAATGATAATCGGGTGCGTTGCGCGTACCAGATCAATCGGTTTTTCGCCGCCAGTCTTTTCGCTGTCCTTATAAAGGTTGTTAACGTCCTTTTTGTTGATAGCTCCGACGGTAACGACCATGATCTGGATATTTGGGCTGGTTGCAAAATTCCTTACAGGCTGAGGCTTGCTTCCATCGTAAAGAAAATATTCATAACCCTTGGCGATAGGGTACAGGTTCTCAAAGTGGTCTCGCGTAATCTGGAGTGTTTTATAGGTGCCTTCCTTAATGGCTATGGAAGGCACGACGATCACGAATTTGGTAAACCCGTACCGCTTGTTCAGCTCAAAAACGGTCCGAAGATAGACATAGGTTTTTCCCGTACCGGTTTCCATCTCGACGGTAAAATCCCCACTAGTGAGTGAGTCTGATGGGCTCAAACCATTCCTAAGTTGAATGTCCCGCAAATTCTCTAAAATTTCATCGTCCAAGAGTTGCAAGCGATTGCCAATGCCCAATTCACTTTCAGCGATGCCAAGTGTGGTTTGATCGCTTTCTTCGGGGCGGTAGGTCACGGTAAATTCTGTCCGACAAATATCCTGTCCTCTGAACAGATCGGTCACAGCTTCTATGGCTGTTTCCTGATAATCTAGATTGTCTTCAAAATGTAGCTTCATGGCGCACTCTTCCCTTAAAGGCTTCGCACATGAGCAATGCCGTTCTGTTCCAGAATAGCTGTCATGTTGGTTTTGGCGATGTCGTCGGCAAAAGCACTGTCACGGAAGACAACCTGGGTGTCACTTGCAGGTTTCAATTCCTGATGCCAATCGACGATACCTTGTCCGAGACCTTCAACTTCATCCCGTTCTATCGAAGTATCAAGGCAGGCGAAAAGCACCCCATAACCAATGCTGTAAACCATCTTGTCCACAATTTCCTTTTTCTCAATGGGAACCGTTAAATCGACGCTCCGTTTCAGTAACAATTCATAGAGCACATCTTCTTCGCTTCGACCTTCGACCAGATGCTCAGTATGATCTAGTAGTGTCTTTTCAAGATCATCCTTATCTGGGTTCCAGGCCCGAATGTTGCTGCTATCAAGCTTGAAAACCTTAAAGCCGAGATCACCATCATAATCTGGCTTGTCTTGCCTTATTTTCCCAACGGCCCGGCGGATGCGTTCTTTACTTAACTCAGCAATGTTTTTAAATCCAAGACAATAGGCATCAGATCTTTCATCTTTGATTTTCTCAGGGAGTTGGACCATTATAAATTTTCGCTTCCCGTTGTCTTCAACGTTTTTTACTAGAGCAGCATGGGCAGTTGAAGATGATCCAGCAAAGAAATCTAAAACGATATATTCGTTTTCTTTATGCAGTAAATCCATCATTTTACAGATTAAACTTGTTGGCTTTGCCGTATCGAAAGGAACTTTTCCATCAAATAGAGCTTTAATTTCCGAATTGGCAAAACGCGTAGTTCCAAACCCCTCTCCATCCCATATATTCTCCGGCGTTCTTCCTTCCTGATTATCCAGATATATTTTTCTTATAATGCGCGTTTCATCTTCCGAAAAAATGATCTCTCCTGTAGCAATTTTTTCGTCTACAGACTTTTTAGACCAACGCCATCCCAAATCAGGCGGTGAAATAGTGCGGCCTGATGGTGTCTTAATATCATATTTCAAAGTTTCTCTGAGATTGGGACTGCGAACATCTCCCGATCGCCAAGCGCCTTTGGGGTCTTCATCGGGATTAGAGTAATTGTTATTATCCTTTTCGGTTCTCGGAAAACTTAATTCTGCCAAATCTTGCGATTTACGATATATAATAATCTCATTTTTATGACGGGAGAAATATTTCTCATCGTTTTTACTTTGCTTTGTATGTTTCCAAGCAATATTAGCCAAGAAATTTTCCTCGCCTAATATTTCATCGCATATTTTTCGCAAGTTGGCCGATTCATTATCGTCTATTGTTATGAAGATTAGTCCATCAGGGCAGAGAAGATTTCTGGCTACCTTTAAACGGGGATATATCATATTTAGCCAGTTCGTATGGTACCGGCCCGAACTTTCAGTGTTGGAACTTAGCTTGAACCCCTCATCAGATTTCTGCCCCGTATATCGAAGGTAGGTATCCAGATTGTCCTGAAATCGATCAGGATATATAAATTCATTACCAGTGTTATAAGGGGGGTCGATATAGATTATTTTGACCTTACCCGCGTAGCTTTTTTGCAAGAGCTTGAGCACCTCCAGATTATCCCCTTCAATGAACAAGTTTTGCGTTGTGTCCCAATCTAGGCTTTCTTCGGGACAGGGACGCAAGGTTCCAGTTGAGGGTGCACGAGATATTTGACGAGCTTTTTTCTTACCGTGCCAGGTAAGCCCGTACTTTTCTTCTCCCTCATCGACCTCATCACCAAGCAATTGTCGCAGCGCATCAAAATCTACACCACCTTCCTTAAAGGCTTCAGGGAAAATGCCTTTCAACGCCTCTAAATTCTCGTTCACGATGTCGAGACTGGTGCCTTCTTCTTCTTTCATCGGTTCCATGTCTTACGTCCTCATATTTCTTTCTTGATCGCCTCTATACGATCCGTGATTTGCCTGATCTGGGAGTTCCATTGAACCTGCTTACTCAGGTTCTTCTCTTTCTTCAACTTGTTTCGAATTTGGCTCTTTTCCAATTCAAGTTTTTCAAGCTGGAGGAGGTTCTTTAGTCGGTCCTGATTTTTCCCGTCAGTAGCGGCGTTCAGGGAATAATGGCCTGTATGAACCGCACAGTTTAAGGCGACAATCCGCTTCACCATGTCCTGATAGAAGGTGAAGAAGTTCCGGTATGAAAAATTGATTATTGAAAACTCGGTCAGAAAGGCTTCCTGAAGAGGATTGGGGGCATTTAAGGATATCCAGCCGGTGTCATGTATGGCCTCAACAACGATTTTGTTACTGTCGGCGCGGTTAATCCGCTTTTCTGCCACGTTCATGGCTAACTGATCGCCACAAACAAAAATGATTAGGACTGGATAGGGAATAGCTTTCTGCATAGCCGCAGCGACGCGTGCGCTACGTTCAATGGCGTTAAGTAAGACCTGGAGGACGGCGATCTCCAAATACTCATGCGTTTCGTCCTCTAGCTTGGAAATATTGATCGTTAAGGGTTTCAGCGTGTAGCGCCATTCAATCTCGTCTATATCCTCAACGAAGGCTTTCTTATCGGCAGCGTTGAGCTGGCCATTCTCGTAAAACTGTTTTTTGTAGAGGCGTTTGCCGAGCGCACAAGCCTCGGGCACGGCCATATTTTGATAAAATTGATCGAGGGTCCTAGCTTTGGTCATGGCGCACTCACAATCATGTAGCTGATGACCTCGAAGTCTTCCATGCCCTGAAAGCTATCTTTGGTCAGATTGGTGCCCCCCCGGCTGAATAGGCTCTCCACGCCTTTTTCTTCCGATTTGCCGATGATGCTGCTTACGGCAGTCTCCAGAAGCGAGCGATAATGACTCATGTCCTTGCCATCTTTCGTTACCTCATTCATGCGAGCCACAGCATCGGTATCAGGGCGTGATTTCCCTAGCCCTTGCTTTTTCATGACATCCAGAATCTTCTTTGACTGGGTGAAGGTATATTTTACTTCTCCCTCATTCGTGACGTAGGTCAGGTAATAGGGCGCAAGCGCATAGCCTTCCTCTTCTGCGACAGGTTTACCAATGTTTTTTAGACAGAAGATTACACCTGGCTCCACTTCATCTTGTTGCAGGGCGGGGTCGAGTGTCGTGGCTGCATAAAGTCCCGTGGGAGATTTCTCAAGTTCTCCCAGATGCTCCTTCATAAATGCTGACAGGTCCATTCTGAAATCGTTCAGGGTAAGGTCGGTGATAGACACGCCCCCGGACATGTCTTCCAGATCAACAACTGTATCCTGAAGTTGCTGGAGCTGATTGCGGCGATATTCCAGATCGTTCATCTTGCCCGTATTGTCTTGCTCGATGATGTTCTCTTCACCCGTGGCAGATATATCCAGAAGAACCATACGCCCGCTGACGCGGGCTTCCAAATTAATGTATTCGTCTAACTCCATATTTGGCCAGAAGTTCACAAGCTGGATGACCTTGTTCTTGGAGCCCAGTCGGTCGATCCGGCCAAAACGCTGAATAATGCGCACGGGGTTCCAGTGAATGTCGTAATTTATTAGGTAATCGCAGTCCTGGAGGTTCTGGCCCTCCGATATGCAGTCTGTAGCGATGAGGAGATCAATTTCTTTCGTTGCGCTCTCATCGATCTTGTTCCGTTCTTTCGAGATCGGAGAAAACGTGGCAAGCAAAGAATCGAAGTCGCTTCTCATGCCGGGCATGGTGGTCTTGTTGGTCCCGCTTCCAGTAATCTGGGCCGCGTAAATTCCTAAAGTGTCTTTAGCCCAGTCCGCAATATGTTCGTAGAGGTAATTGGCCGTGTCGGTAAAGGCCGTAAAGACGATGATTTTACGGTTCCCGTCATTAATCGGGTTTTGGCACTTATCCGCGATGAGGGCGCGTAGGCGACGTAGCTTTGCATCGCGCTTTGCCTCGATATTACGTGCCTCCAATAACAGCTCAGTTAGTTTGGCGTGGTCATCTTCAAGGTCCTGCTTCCAGCGAACCTCGTCCATATCCTTAATGAGCACCTTGACTTTCCTGCCGATCAGATAGGGGTCAAACTCCGGCTCATCAACCTCGATATCTTCGACACCCAATTCCTCAATATCTTCGCTGCTGTGGTTTTCGAGCTTCTCCAGAAGGCGGTCTACTTCGCCCAAGAGCTTCTCCAGAGTGAGTCCGAATGAATTGATCGAGCTTTCCATCCGTTTCAAGAGGTTCACCCGCATGAGATGGATCAAACTTTGCTCTCGGTCTACCTGGCGGAAGATAGACGCGCCGTCTTTAACCTGGATGTCGTATTTGCGGTTATATTCCTCTCGTTTGTCTGCACGCACATATTGGAGAGGGGAATACGCACTCAGATTGAGCCGGCGGATTGTCCTATTGATATCCTTCAGCAGCGGGAACTGCCCCTGGGTATCAATGTCTTCCTTGATGTTAATTGGCTTTAGGCGTTCGGGGAACTCACCGATTTCAGCAATGTCGTAATATTTTTCAATATGCTTGCGCGACCGCGCGATTGTCAGGATATCTAGCAGCTTAAAATAATCGAACTTCATGCTGTCGAGTAACGTTTCAACTTTCCGGTTCTGGGCGTCTAACTTCAGCCACTGATTAAACCGCGTTTGGGCCTTTTTTAGTGTTTGCTCGATGCTGGCGATGCCATGATCCGCAAAAGCGTAGTCCGTCCCTTCCGTTATGAACGCCACCTGATTTTTCAGGTCGTTCATGCGGTTGTTCACCGGCGTTGCTGAAAGCATCAGGACTTTAGTTTTAACACCCGAACGGATGATTTCGTTCATTAGGCGGGAATAGCGGGTAAGGCCTTCCTTGGACGAGCTGGCGTTGCGGAAGTTATGGGATTCGTCAATCACCACCAGATCGTAATTGCCCCAATTGACCGTCTCTAAACTGATTTCACCGGACCGGCCTTGTAGCCGCGTCAGGTCTGTATGGTTCAGAACGTCGTAATTGAAGCGGTCTGTGCTGAACAGATTGCGTTTGTCGTTGATCGTATAAACCGTCCAGTTATCTCGCAGCTTCTTGGGGCATAGCACAAGCACACGGTCATTGCGCAGCTCGTAATATTTAATAACGGCCAAAGCCTCAAAGGTTTTGCCAAGACCTACACTGTCCGCGATGATGCAGCCATTATATTTTTCTAACTTATCAATGGCTCCCAAAACCCCATCGCGTTGAAATTTATAAAGCTTGTTCCAAACGAGGGTTTCCTTGAACCCTGTCTTGGTTTTGATGATGTTTTCCTCATCAAGGTCTTCTAAAAAATATTTAAACAGATTGTAGAGGGTAAGGAAGTAGATGAATTCTGGCGACTGGTCATTAATAAGGTTATCGAGCTGCTTAAGAATCTCTTCTTTGGCATCCTTAAGAGCAGCGGGATCATTCCAAATACTCTCAAACCATTCCAGCATTGCCGTTGTGCTTGGCGCGTCCACTGCGCACATATTCATGTGATAGCGATCAGATTCCGTATATCCCAAACCCGTGCTTGTGAAAGGTGAGCTGCCCTGAATGCCGATGGCTTCACCGTTCTTGTTCTGGACATGCAGAAGATTTTGACCGAAAGCAGCGGGATTGGTTGCGGCTCTGACCTCTACTTTGTCTGCAAGCCAGCGTGCGCATTCTTTTGCGACCTGCGTTTGATTGAGCTGATTTTTGAACCGCAGTTCGAATTGGTCACCTGCGATGGAAGAGAACGACGACGAGGCTTTGTCGTTGGCCGGGGATTGGCAAAGGACAAGACGTATGCCGTCAATCTGGCTAAGTTCCTTTTTAAGTGTTTCAAACCCATAAATCGAAAATAACCCAGATATGACTGACAGCTTCGCGCCGTCAGTCAGATGCTTGCGAAGCTCGTCGCCTACTCTTCCGTTTTTTTTGTTATCAAGCAGCATTCGCTAATTTTCTGTTTCAAAATAATTTAGTTTTACCTTTAGATATCTGGAAATTGTTGTTTGTACGGAGATTATAGGTATTTCTTAATAAGGAAAAGCAGAAAACAGAGATTTCCTGTTTAAAGCCGGGCATGGTTTTAAATTTTCTTACGCCGAAACGAGCGCTTCCCTAAAAATGAATTTCCTCTGATTTGGGGATAAGGCGGCGCACCTTGATTTTCGCGGCCCGTTTTTCCTGCTGGGCCAGGTCATAGTTAAGCTGCATGCGCAGCCATGTATCCGGGGTGCTCCCGAATGCCTTCGAAATACGAATAGCCATGTCCAAAGACAGGCTCCGTTTCCCGTTCACCAGATCAGATAAGGTTTTCCGGCTCACACCCAGCTTTGGGGCGATATCGGTCAGCGTCTCCCCTAAAGGCTCAATGCAAAGATCTTTGAGCACTTCTCCGGGATGCGGTGGGTTTTTCATCGGCATCGTTTCATCCTCCTAGTGATAATCGATCAGCTCCAGATTATGGAACTCTCCATCGTCAAACGTAAAAATAATTCTCCAGTTTCCGGTGACAGTGACACTCCAGTAGCCTTTTAAATCCCCGGTTAATTTATGAAGCCGCAGTGCGGGAAGATTGATCCCGTCAAGGCTGTCTGCCGCATCCATTAAACCTAATATCCTGTCTATCCGCCCGACCAGCGGGGGCGGCAAATATCGCGGGTCGCTTTGCTCGTAATAACGTTTTAACCCGCGATGATGAAAAGACCTGATCATTAATCTCAGTGTAACATGTAACGCCACATGTTACAAGAAAAAAACAGGTACCCTTCCCTGTTTTTTCCCAGGCCCTTCCAAGCCCGCTCCCCGTTCCCCAAACGGGCTGGACGTGCGGCCCAGCGCACTGCGCGGGAGGGTCCTTTCCTTTTCAAGTTGTTTTTGTTTTGTGGCGTGGTGCAGGTTATGGCGCGGCGGCCCATATCGGGCGTTTTAAAGCCTGCGGTCCCGCACAGGCCGCGCCAGATTAAAAACAAATCTGTCACGGCCCGTGCCATCCGGGACCAACGGGTACGCCCTTGGGCCAGTGCCGCGCCCGCCTCCTTTTTTCCTTCGGGTTTGAGTTTGCTCTCCGCTTCTCGTGAGAGAGCAAACATCAACTTTAAAAAAGGAGGACATCATGACCACCCGCACCACCGACAACAATCACCATGAGAAAGCATCACGGCAAGACATCTACTCCCGTGTTACCGCGCGCATTGTCGCCGATCTTGAACAAGGCGTCCGCACCTGGGTGAAGCCCTGGAATGCCGAACATGCGGCAGGCAAGATCACCCGTCCCTTGCGGCATAACGGCAGGCCCTATTCCGGCATCAATATCCTGATGCTCTGGAGCGCGGCCATGGCCGAAGGCTTTGGTGCTCCTATCTGGATGACCTACCGCCAGGCTTCAGAGCTGAACGCGCAGGTGCGCAAAGGCGAAAAAGGCTCGCTCGTCGTGTATGCCAATTCCATCACGCGCAAGGAAACCGATGACAGAACCGGTGATGAACAGATGCGTGAAATCCATTTCATGAAAGGCTACACCGTGTTCAATGTTGAACAGATCGAAGGCCTGCCGGAACATTATTACGCCAAGCCCGTACCGCGCTTTAATCCTGTACCGCGCATCGATCATGCCGAAAGCTTCTTTGCCCATTTACGGGCTGATATCCGGCATGGCGGCACAAAAGCCTATTACGCGCAAGACGCCGATTACATCCGTATGCCTCCCTTTGAAGCGTTCTGTGATGCGCAAAGCTATTACGCCACGCTCGCCCATGAATCCACGCATTGGACCAAGCACCCTGCCCGCCTCAACCGTGAATTCGGACGCAAAAAATGGGGTGATGAAGCCTATGCCGAAGAAGAGCTTGTCGCCGAGCTGGGTGCCGCGTTTCTGTGCGCTGATCTGGAACTGACCTTACAGCCCCGTGAGGATCACGCGGCCTATATTGGCCACTGGCTCACCGTCCTGCAAAATGACAAGCGAGCGATCTTTCGCGCTGCCGCTTACGCCCAACGGGCCGCTGATCACCTGCACAGCTTTCAACCTTCTGCCACCAGGGAGGCCGCCTGATGGCGGCCTTACAGCGTACATTCGCGCGAAAATACGGTCTAAGAATCTTTTTATCGCTCCACCGTATTTCTGTTGAGGGTGTAAAACGTGAACGCCTCGCATGAGGCCTATTCAAAAGAGAGGTCGGCGAAAATCCTATCGGAATCCCGGCCTCGGAAATACTTCAGCCCCCGGTTACCCAAACCGGGGAGCAGGATGGGCTTGTCGTAAAGGTTGTTTCCTTTTCTCAAGTTTTTTCTTCTCTTCCTTCCTGCGATTTTCATCTAAAACGATCACGATAAAAAACCACAGAAGGTTAAGGTCCCAGATTCTTTGCACGCTTGCGGTTTCAAAGTGAGATCTAAGGTTTGGCATTGTTTCCTCCTTTTTTGGAGGCCCGGCCATTCCGAGCCTTTACAAGGCCCGCTCACGAACAGGATCAAATAAGGAAGGCACCCGAAGGGCTGTAACGGAGAGAAAGAGCCATGCGCTTGCCGACGCTCGAAAGACTGTTAAGACAAGGGACAAAAGGTCTGAATGCGGAATTCAACTAAAAGGGAAACAGGCTTGACAAACTAAAGCCCTGTCACCGTCCCAAGATGAAAAGATCGTTCGGCCAATAACACCGCGCCGATAGCACCCCCCCCTGCAAAGAAAATACCGAAACCCTTTTTCAGTGGTAGCCGAGGGACGAAGGATAAGCCCCCATCACCCCTTGGCCCTCCGGCTTTGCCTCCCGTCCTGCTGGCTGCATAGGGCTTGCCATCACAGTGTCCCCGGCGCTCGAAAAAACGCCCCGAAGGCATCCTTTTTGTGAGGCCTTCAGGGAAAGTTTTTTTGTTTATAAACAAGGGGGCATCTCATGAAAAAATTCCAGACTTCATCGACACCAACATTATTTACCCTTCCGCAAATTCGCGTCATGCTGATCCGGGAAGAGGCGACAACCTACCGCCCCAAAATTTCCAGCAGCGCCGATGTCTATAACCTCACCCATGACATGATGAGCCTGGACAGGGAAGAATTCAGAATTTTACTTCTTGATACGAAACATCATGTGGTAGGGGTGCATACTGTTGCCATAGGGTCCTTGAATACAGCCATCGTCCATCCCCGCGAAGTCTTTAAAGCCGCCATCCTGGCCAATGCCTTTGCAATCATTGCCCTTCATAACCACCCTTCCGGAGATCCCACACCCAGCCCGGAGGATCATGCGTTAACCAAACGCTTAGGCGAAACAGGAACCATCCTGGGAATTCGCCTTCTCGATCATGTCGTAATCGGCCATAACAAATTTTATAGCTTTGCCGATCAGGGACAGCTGAATCAATCCATTCCATGATCAAAGCCCGCTCATCCCCTTTGCTCTCCCCTGCCCTTTTCCTGGGGTCGCAGAATTTCTTTTCCCACATCATCAGGCTGGCATGCCAGCCTGTTTTTAGTTTGGCGGGCCTGTGGGCTTGAGCGCTTTTTTTCGTCGTTTCGTCACGCTTCTCCTTCGTCCCATAAAAGAGTCCCATCGATGAAAACGCCATGAACCTGACAGGGCGCGGCGTCTGGTCAACGGCCTGCCCGCTCCATTCACTATCGCTCCCGTGTGGCCCGTTCCCCTTGCGGTGACCAAACGCCTTGACCGCCCTGTCCTGGGATCAGGCGTATCGAGGCAAACTTTTAACAAAGGAGAAAACACATGACGATACAAAAAAACCAAGACGAAACCACCAAGGCTCCCGCTAAGCAACCACCGGCTTTGATCGCCTGGTATGTAGCAGAACGGGGAAAGAAATCCTTCTGGACCCGCATTGGCGCTGCGTGGGATCACGAGGACGGCAAGGGCCTGACCCTTCAGCTCGACCTCATGCCCATCGGTGAAGGCAGGATCATCCTGCGCGAGCCGACCACGGATGAGAAATCCGAAAGCTAAAGAACCGGGAAGGCGCGCATTGCGCCTTCCCTTCCTCTTTTTAGAAAGGAAAGAACCATGACCATGATGACATCATACGATCCCGAATCTTTGGGGTTTATGCAGAGCACGGATACGGACATCCTTCTTCAGGTTGCTACAGGAAAAATCGACCTGAACCTGATCGCCCGCATCGAGCTGGCATATCGCGGCCTGGATCACGAAGGAAAATGGATCGGCTATTGGAAGGCCCGCTGCCAGCTCATCGCATATCAGGGCGGTACACCATGATATGATGGGTTGACAAATGTATGGACAAATGAATAGGCTCATGATAGAATGAAAATACGAACGCTAGGATTTGATTGGGATTCCGCCAACAGGCGCAAGTGCTGCAAGCACGGTTTGCGCCTTGATATGGTTGAACAGTTTTTCCGCCAGGAAAGCCTGTTTATCATGCCGGATATAAAACACTCCCAATCGGAGAAAAGGTATATCGCTTACGGCCCGTCCCCCAGGGGACGCCCTATGCTGGTGGCGTTTACCTTTCGTATCCGGGAGGATGAAATACTGATCAGGCCGATCAGTGCCCGCTATATGCACAAGAAGGAGGCAAGGGAATATGAAGAAAAAAGTTCCGAAATTTAAATCCGATAAGGAAGCCGAACAATTCCTTGAACAGGATCTGACGGATTACATCGACCCGAAAAAAGCACAACGGGTAACCTTTGAATTCCTGCCGAAAACAGAAAAGGTCAATCTGCGCTTTCCGCCAGAACTGCTAACGGAAGTCCGGAAAAAAGCGGCCAGGAAAGGTATGTCCTACCAGAAATATATCCGCCAGGCCGTTGAAGAATCCTTAACCACCAGATAACAAGCCAACTTATACAAGGGAAAAATACCTTTGTTGGCACCACCGGCAAACCAAAAGGGGCCAAAAACGCCCCTTCTCGTTTGCCGTTTTTCACAGAGGGACGCCGTGCCGCAAGACGACACCACGTCCTTTTTTCTTTCCTTCCAAATTTTTTCCTGTTAAAAATTCAAGGGAGCCCCAAGGGTTTCAACGCAAAAGAGACTCTCTTTAAAAAAACTTTAGACCTCTGCTATGGCGTCTTTCTCACAAAGATGCCATAGCATTTTTATTCCTCATTCACAATTTTTTCCAATTGCAGAGCGCCTACGGCTTCCCATCTGTTTTTCACACCCATCTTCCGGCAAAGGGCCCTCCCCGACCCTTTTAAAATATTGCCCGAACCACTCTTTTTCCGTATCGTTCATTCTCTTGGTCCAAGTCTCTTCCCTCCATCCCTACAAGGTTCTGTAGGATGATGCCGTTGCAGCTTTCTGTTTCACTTCCTTCCGACACTTTAATCGCCGGATCACGGAAAGAAACAGACATGATTAGCGTGGTAACGCTGAAAAATGCCCATCTATTCGGCCCCGCTTTGCCGACGATGTTCGGCTTGCGCCACAAAATGTTTGTCGAGCGGCAGGGATGGACGGTGCCATCCTTCCAGAACATGGAATATGACACCTATGACAACCCGGCAGCGACGTACCTGATATATCAAAGCCCTTCGGGCCAAGCCCTGGGCCTCTCGCGCATCGCCCCCACTGACCGGCCCTATATGCTCAAAGATGTCTGGCCTCATCTGGTCCAGACCATGGATCTCCCCCACAGCATCGATATCTGGGAAGCCTCCCGGTTTGTGATCGATAAAAATCTCCCGGTATCGTTACGCACCACCATCAAGCACGAGCTGGTGCTCTCGTTTTTGGAATACGGCCTCAAATACAATATCAAGGGTTATGTCGGCGTGATGTCCCCCGGAATCTGGAACGCCGTGTTTTTAAAAACCGGTTGGAAAATCGAGCCCATCGGTCCCCTTGAAACCTTGCAGGACGGATCGCGCATCTATCCGGGCCTTATGCCCGTCTCCCAATCCCATCTCAATGCAGTTAGAAACAAAACCGGCCTCGCCGACAGCGTCTTACAAGAAAGGATCTATGATGACCAGGAAACCCATCACCGGGCGGCATAATCCGGACCTTCAAGTCTTTCGGCCTGACAGGCAGGACAATCAGGACAACACAGAAAGACTGATTTCCTTTCTGGAACCTTTATCATTCCTCCAGTTTAAGGCCTCCCGCTATGGCTTTGCCTTTCTCGAAGAGACTTTGCAAAATTGTTCGGATGAAATTTACGACATGATCCAGGACCGCGAATATTAGCGGCCCTACCAGAGTCGGTAGGTCACGCCCCTGCCGGGTCTCTTGTATGACAGAGGCAGGATCTGAAAACAAAAGAAGGAATATCATCATGCCACTGCAAACTCTTTCTTATGAAACCAACCCCGCCTCTGTGATTGCCGCACTTGAAGGTGACGGTGCCGTCATTGTGCAAAACGCACTTCCCAAAGACCGCCTTGAGCGTCTCAATGATGATATCACCCCGCTTCTTGCAACAACGGAAAATTGCCAGGGCATTTTTCACGGATTCCAGACCAAGCGCGTCGGCGGCATGATCGGCAAATCCCTCGTCTGCCAGGACATGGCCCTTGATCCTATCGCGCTTGCCGTTATGGATCATTTTTTACAGCCGCACTGCGATTGCTACCAGATCAATCTCTCCCAGCTCATCGCCATCGGCCCTAATGAGCGCCAGCAAATCATTCATGCCGATGACCCGATGTTTCCGCACCATTTCCCGTTTGAAATCATGATCAATGTCATGTGGACCCTGGACGATTTTACAAACGAAAACGGCGCAACTCATATTGCTCCGGGAAGTCATCATTGGCCCCGGGACCGCCAGCCAACAGATCATGAAATTATCCAGGCGCAAGCACCCAAAGGCTCTTTTCTCATCTGGCTCGGCTCGGTTCGCCACGGCGGCGGGGCTAACAACACGCAAACCCCGCGCCGGGGCATTGTCATCAGCTATTCCCTGGGCTGGCTCCGCCAATCCGAAAACCAGTATCTCGCCCTTCCCCTCGAAACCGTCGCCGCCTTCCCCGAACCCTTGCAAAAACTCGCAGGCTTTACCGTTCACAAGCCCAATCTCGGCATGCTCAACGGCCAGGACCCGCTCAGCCTCTTCCGTCCTTCTGATCAACCCCGTTCATCAGGATTCCGCGATTTCATGCCCGATCATATCCAGGACCTTCTCAACCAATATTATGGAGGACATAACGTCATGGTCGCGTGAATGTTCCCGCCTAGTGCAATTTCCGCTTGCAAAATATCCGGCTCCATTTAGATTGCCTTATTATTTATAAGGAAAATGACAGACCGGGCAGGATTTTGGATTCATGATTTTTCTCGATTTCGTGGAAAAAACTTTAGCAGCGAAAACGGAAATCCAACTTTTTTCCGTTTATAAATCCGCCCTCAAAGAGGCCGGGTATGACCGCGTCATTTTCAGCCTCATGAATGATCACAATGACCTGGACCTCAAAGCCGGGCATGGCATCATGCAAAACTATCCCGATGACTGGATGAAACATTACGTCGCTAAAGGCTACGAAAAACATGATCCGGTCCGCTGCTTTATCTTCAGCGAAAACGGCCCGTTTTTATGGGACACGATCCCCGAGGTCGTTAGGTTATCCAAACAACAACAGCAGTGCCTGGATGGTGGCGTTGAAGCCGGGCTTCACAACGGCGCAGCCGTCAGCTTGCGGGGTCCCAACGGCAATGTCGCCGCCGTCGGAGCCGCCAGTTCCCACAAAGACAGGCTCGATCCTACATCCCTTTGGGTGCTCAACGCCTACAGCCAGCAATTCTATGCCATGTACACATCGCTCTTGGCCCGGCCCGACCGAATTAAAGAGCGCCTTTACCTCACCGACCGTGAACGCGAAATCTTAACCTGGTGCGCCAACGGAAAAAGCTCATGGGATACGGCCATGATCCTGGGCATCACCGAAGACGGGGTGAATTTTCATCTTAAAAATATCTTCCGCAAACTCGGGACCCAAAACCGCATGGGCGCCATCGTAAAGGCCCTCCACAAGGGCCTGATTAATCTCTAGCCCCGCAACGAAAATTATCTTCAATGAGCGGGCTGATCCTTCAACGCTTCCCTGGCTTTACCGAACAGAGCATCCGCGCTTTCGATGGTGATACTCTGCACATTTCCTTTAAATCCCGAGACGCCATATGTGGAACGGCTTATATAAATTCTGGCGATGGTTCCGGTCTCCAATTCAAGGGAAGCATAGGCATTGTTTCTAAAAACCGGTTCCCTTAAGCCAAGTTCTTCCGCATCCGGCACATCCGACCAGATTGCTTGCAAATATTCCCGCACCGCAAAGGCAAGCGCTTCGTTGAAAGAAAAAAATTGTTTTTGATGCCAAACGTAACTCCCGTCCTTGTTCTGAACCGTCAAAAAATACGCACCGGCAATCTCAACCATGCCCTATTGTGCCACGGTCCGATAATAATTCTCCCCTACCAGCCTTGGTAGCTGTTTTCTTGATCAGCACCACCTTATTCATGGATTCATGAACGCAAACACCCATCAACATATTTACGCAAATACTCCATTACACGATCCACCTATATCCCAAACGACCAGGAGCAAAGCCACAACGGCCCTGCGCCGGGCCGCCCTGTTTCACTTCAAAAAATATCACGGTCAGTACGGCCTGCCCCTCTATCCCCATGATGAAGACTTATTCAAGGATTTTCATCTCACCGAACGGGACACCCTCGCATTACCCCTCCCCGGCGATCCGCCCTCATGCCGTTTTAGCGACTGGCTCGAAAACATTTCCTTCATCTTAGGAAAATACCCCCTGCCCCGTGATCGGCTTCATCAAACCCCTTTTTTATGCGGACACATCATCACCAATTTTGGTCTATGGAATCCGCTCATCCCGTCCACCACCGGCAAAAAAGAAGCATTGCGCGCACCCATCTGGAATGCGCTCATGAAAATGACAGCCCTTCTTGATCAATTGCCAATAAAAGACATGGCCTTCCTGAATAAATCCTACCAGCCCTTAAACCGGCACCCCGTTCTCACAAACCAATTCTTCCCGGTTCTTCCCCAAATGAACCGGTTCCTCCAAAGCGTTAAAGCCGACTGGGTCTTGTACCGGTGCTACGCTTTTTCACCGTAATACATAACAGGAAAAGAAAACCGGGCACATTGACGGATTGCATTTTCGCGCCCGCAGGTTATCTTTGCCCCCTACCGCAATCAGAGTACCGGTCATGGATGAAAAAACAATCACAGCGCGCGTCGGCGCGCAGCTAAAAAGCCTGCGCACCTTACGCGGCATCTCACAACTAAAACTGGCCGAAGCCCTGGAGGTCACATTCCAGCAGGTTCAAAAATACGAAAACGGAACCAACCGCCTGACGGCCACCAAACTTTATCGGGCCGCCCATTTCCTTAACGCACCCCCTTCAGCCTTTTTTGAAACCCTGCCCGCTAGTACGACAACCCAGACCCCGGCCAACCCTTTGTCCCTGACACCGGAAGAAATTCGTTTCCTGAAAATGATCCGCCCCCTCGATCCCGCCCAGGACTATCCTATCCTGCACACGACACTCAGCGCTCTCACAGCCGCCCTGATGGAAAACCGGAAAAAATCAGCTTGAGATTTTTTATTCACCACCCCCGCAAACAAAAAAGGGCCGCCGAGGCCCTTTATAGTTTGCTCTTCATTTTTTGCCCACAGTTTCTATACAATAGCGGCGGGACGCCGTGTTCTCAGACAACACCGCGTCCGCTCATTTTTGAATACCCACCCGCAAAGCTTTATCAGGACGACTTATGGACGCCATCACGCTCACACCAGTCGATGCGTATCGCAACCGCTGCCCGGTCTGTGATCATCTCGATGCCGGACTTACCTTCAAGGCGGAGCCTCCCCTGCCCCATGACCCCTTAGGCCGGGGGGATTTTTCCGAATATGCGGTTTGCTTTCACAAAGGCACCTGCCAGTCCTGCAAAGAAACGATCTTCACCCTGGAGATCACGGTTTTGTCGGACGCCGTGCCGGAAATTCAATTTATTGATGATGGAATCTATGACTATGAAGAGGAAAACAAGCAGGCTTATCATGCCGCTCTGCCCGGAATTCATTGGGCACTTTATCACCATCGCAGCGTCACCTGCGGCAGCGATCCCGACCTCACCCACGACTGGATGGACAAGCATTTCATAGGCCCGTTCGTTCCGACCCCGGCGGATAAATTCGTGCGCTATATCTACCCCGACACTGCGCCCCAAGAATTACCCGCCAATAGCATGGCCTGCCAGCTCCTGAAAAAACTGGGTCCGCACATTCTCGCCTTGAAATGGTCTTGATCCCCTGCCCCACTCAACCTTTCCTCTTTTCCGGCTGTTAAAAAACGGATTTTTCGGAATTGTTGGGAACCGGTGCGCGGCCCGTCCATCGCTTTTCGCCATCAGGCGGCGCGTTCCCTTTGCCAGAGCAGCTCTGTCAGGCGGGTTACGCATATCTCCGCTTCAGGCCCGCGACGGCCATTCCGCTCCTTTTTTTCTTCTCCTTTTTTCGTTTTCATTGGCTCTTGCCGGTTTTGCGAAAGAGCCAATGATACTTACAACCAAAAAGGAGAAACACATCATGGCTTCCAACAAAAAACAAATTCGCAAACCCGCAGGCACATTGCGTTGCGGCAACATCAGGGCCACGATCTGGGAAAACACCGGCGCGCAAGGCCCGTTTTATGCAGCCAGTTTTTCCCGTCCCTTCAAGGACCAATCAGGCGCATGGCGTAACGGCGCATCTTTCGGTCTTTACGATCTGGAAGCGCTCATGAATCTGGCGCTTGAAGCCAAAGAATGGATCGCCGGACAAGCCGCCCAGGCTTGATCAGGCTCATCAAAAGGCCTCCGGTCTGAACAAGGCCGGGGGCTTTTTTTGAATCAATTATTTTTCAGAAAAGCAGCCATCGTTCTACGATCAAAATTACCACCCCCGATAGTCCCGCACCCCACCGGCTTCTCTCCTCCCTTGCCCGTTCGAGGAAGGCCCATTATTTTTGCGAATTCGGAAAAGGTTTTTCGCGTCCCCCCGCCGGGGTGTATTATTTAAAGCCGTTCGGTCCCGCACAGACCGCGCCAGAGCAAAAGCGGCTCTGTCACGGACCCGTGCCTTTCAGTCCCGACGGCACACCCCGGCAGAAGGGCGCTTTATTCTCCTTTTTTCCTCCCGGGTTGATTTTGCTCTCCGTTTCTCGTGAGAGAGCAAACATCAACTTCAAAAAAGGAGAAAACATCATGAAAACCTACCGATCATTCGCCACAAAACTTTTAACCCTTCTCGGAGACGCGCAGGCCTTGCGTATCATCTCCCCCGGGTACATGCCCTTATCCATCGAGGACATCGGCATCTCCGATGAAGGACACCGCCAAATCTCGCTGTGCCATTACGGCGAACAAAACGGTGACCTCATGCGGGACCCGGACATGGTCTTTGATTTAATGAGCTTTGAAAATCAGATCGTGGCCGAGCCGGTCTCGTTTCGCAACGATTACATGGGCATTTCCCAAGAAGTGTACCGCTACGATGAGTGCGGCAATCGGACCCATGTCAATCCGAAGCTCAAACGCGAACTGAAATCCTTCGCCATCATGTGGTTCAAAAACCTACAGGCACAGGGTTTCTTTGACGCGGATGTAAAGAAAGAGCGGCTCTCCTGAGCCGCTCTTTTTCATTCCTTGTAAAGACATTTTTAACCAAACCCGGTTTAAAACAGGAGAATGATCATAAGAACCAAACAGCGGGCCGAAGGCCAGCAACTGGCGACCAACCTTCTAAACCCCCGCGAAAACGAAATCACCGAAGTCTGGGAAATCCACAATGCGGTCGCGCAGAATTTGCACGGGGCCTTCGAGGAATGGGAGGCCATTGCTTCCGGCACCAAATGCCAGAACTATCTATACACCGTTTCCATCAATCCCGATCCGGCCCAAAAACCTTTGACCAAAGATCAAATTATGGATTTCATCGCCCGCGCCGAAGAAAAACTCGGCCTGATCGATCACCCGCGCGCCATCTTATTTCATGTCAAAGAGGGACGGCCCTATTACAATGTCGTCTGGTCACGGATAAATTCTGACAAAATGAAATCGATCAAAATTTCTCACGACCGCATTAAACTCCGGGTCTTGGTCAAGGATTTTGCCCGGGATCACAACATAATTTTGCCCCCCGGCATGAGAACCGATAAGGACCCTGCTTATAAAAAAACCGAGGAATTTTCTTTGGTGGAAAAACACCAGGAAAGAAGAACCGGCATTCCCATTGACGACCGCCGCCACATCATCACCCAAGCCTGGAACCAAACCCGCAACGGCCTGGATTTTGCCACCGCTCTCAAAGACCGGGGCTATATTCTGGCGCGCGGAGACAAAGGCGTTTATGCGCTCGTGGATGCTTACGGAGAAATCTATAGTCTTTCCCGCCAGATCACGGATGTGAACACACAAGACATCAAAGCCCGCTTACAACTGGATTGCCCTCTTGAAACATTACCCGCCGCAACCGTCATAAAAAATCAGCGCGTCCCTTCCTAAAGCGGCTCCCTGGCCCCATTTTTCATGCCCTTTGCCAAACGGCCCCCGGATTCCCCTCCCCGTTCCTCTTTTTACTCAACTAATGAACGTATACTTATAATTAGTAAATCTAGGGTATTATTCGGGGATGATCGCCAAGGGAAACCAGCGCGCCCGTGCGCAGGAACTGGCCACGCATTTACTTAATGCGCATGACAACGAGCATGTCGAGATCGCCGACATCCGTCATGCGATTGCCAATGATCTGCACGGCGCCTTCCAGGAATGGGAAGCCATTGCCTCCGGCACCAAATGCCAGAAATTTCTTTACAGCCTCTCGATCAATCCCAATCCGACTGATGGCAGGCTGACGCGCGACCAATATATGGACTTCATCGCCCGCGCCGAAGCCAAACAGGGTCTTATGGATCAGCCCCGGGTCATCGTGTTTCATGTGAAACACGGGCGGGAGCATTGTCATGTGGTCTGGTCGCGTATTGATTCTGAAAAAATGAAGGCCATCCTGATGTCCCACGACCGCTATAAAATGCGCGCGGTCGTGCAGGAATTTTCCCGCGAACACGGCCTGACCTTACCGCGCGGCCTAAAGGACAACAAAACCAGAAACCAGTTCAACGAAAAAGCCAAAGTCTTGACTTTGGGGGAAAAGCAGCAGGAAGAACGCACCGGCCTCACCAAACAAGAGCGCGTCCGCGACATCACCGCCATCTGGAATCAAACACAAACCGCAAAGGATTTTGTCCAGGCCTTAAAAGCCAAAGACTACACATTGACAAACGGCAAGCGCGGTTATGTCGTGGTGGATCGCCTGGGAGAGATCCATTCCCTGCCCCGCCAGATTGAGGGCGTCAAATCAAAAGAAATCAAAGCCCGCCTTGCTAAAGACTGCCCGCTAGAAAAACTCCCCGCAGCCGAAAAAATTCAAAAACAAATCCGCGATGCCACCAAAACCAAAATCGATAAACAGATCTCGGTAGAGTTCAGGCAGCAGGCCGCCACGCAGTGGGGCACGCTCAAACACAAGCAAAAACAGCGCCGGGATAGACTGGATGCCAAGCGCCAATCCATGCTGGATCGCCACCGCACGGCGCGCGCAGACCTGGCGGCAGCGCAAAAAAAAGATCGGGCGGCTCTTGTGAAAAAGTTTCACCAGGAAAAACCGGCAGGGATGAAAAAGCTCCTGAGCAAAATCACCGGCAGTGAAAAAGCCCGGAAGAAAGAATTTACCCAAAAAGCCCGCTTCTTAAAAAAACGCCATGCGCGCGCGGGTAAAGCCTTCAAAGCCCGCCACGCCCGTGAAGGCCAAGACATGACCCGGCGCTTCCGGGCCTTGGCGTCCGTAGAACGAAAGGAATCCCGCGCACTCACCACAGCCCTAAAACGCACGCAGTTCCAGAGCCTCACCCAGGCATACCAGAAAGCCCAAGGGATCGTTCAAGAAACTGAACAAGCAGCCACCCCCAAGCCCCTCACGCCGGAATTTACCCGCGCGGCCAAGGATGCTCCCAAACAAAAAGAACGCTCCCGCCTGAGCCCGTCACAACAGGAAAAGGTAGAAGGGATCAAAAAAGCAGCAAAAGAAACCACCACCCCTGCCGCGCCGGAAACCATCAAGGAGCAAGATAGTCTCTCGGAAGCATTCCGCCGTCTTGAAAAACAAAAGGAAAAACGCGCGCGCGAAAAAAATCGGAACCATGATCCCGGGCGCGGCATGGGGCGTTAAAAACCATCCCCCGCCTCTTCCTTTGCCAGGTTGAGGCCAGATCTTGCCCCTACCAATGCGACCCTGTCATAATTTTTATTCAGTTTTTTCAAAAACCATTGCGCACACAAGCGAACAGCAGGGGCATAACCAATCCCGGTGTGCGCCGCTGCCGTCAAAAAATTCCTTTCAGGCGTTTTTATGAGGGAACCACAACACCCGGTCTCACCGGAATTTGAAAAATCCAGGGACGCCTTGGGCGCATGGCGCGAACAACAATTAGCGGCCCTGACGCAAAAAGAGCAGGAAGAGTATGATCGTATCCGCACAGAAGGAGAAAAGAAAAAGGATCTCAAAGCCAAAGAACTACAAGAAACCCGCAATCAGCGCATCACAGAAGACAAGCGCCACCGTCTCCAATCCCGGCAGGATCTGGCCTATCGCATGCTGCCGACCAAGCCCCTAAAAGAAAAGCGGGCCACGGAGCTGGCCAGAAATGCGATCACGGCCCGGGACGCCCGCACCCTGGCCGATCTTCATCAGGAAACGCGCAAGGCCCAGGATCAGTTTTTAAAAAACCGAGACCATCAAAGACCGGCCCCACCTGAGCAAAACAACCAGCCTTTGTCCGCAGCCTTCAGGAGAGCGGCACAACAAAAAGCCAAACATGAATTAAGCCGCGAGGATAAGGAACGGGGCGGACGGGAACGCTGATGCGCTCCATGACCCACAGGCTTCCTTTCCCTCCGGGATAACACAACAAACCTTGCCGCGCCCCCATGGGGAGCGGCAGCAGTCCCTTACGGCCCAGCCCGTAACCGGCTGAGCTGAAAAACCCGTGCCCGGCTGATATTTTCCAGACTAGCAAGCGCGTTGCGCCGCTCAGGGCTATCTCTTTCTGTGCAAACCAGGTCTTTGGATACATGCCCGAACAGGGCGGAAAGGTCTTGTTCACTGTGGTGTGCGAGTTCAGCACTTGAAATCAGTTTCATGATGGTCTCCTCTTTTTTCTTTCAGGCCCCGGCCACCGGCGCCTTTCATGCCAACCCGCCGCGCACGGTTCTTTTCGTGCCGCACCCTCTTTAAGGGCCGTAATGCAATGAAGGACAAAAGGGCCTCACAAAATTTTGATCCTGTTTTGGCTGCCGCGCGGAATTCCTGTGAAGGAAGGGGAAAATTTTTGAGACCCGTTTGTTGCGGCATCATGAGAAAAACCGATGCAATGAAGGGGTATTGAACAGGCCCTGTGGAACCGGAACCGTAAAAAAGATAAGGAAAACTCTGAAATGAATTCACAGCAAACCTGAACACCGGCCACCAGAAACCCTTGCCCTATTCAGGAATCTCTTGACACCGGCCCCTTGTCCTCACAGATTCACAGCAATGAGCAAGACGCAAAAAACCGGCACCGTCATACCACTGGAACGTATTGCCGGGTCCATCTACCTGATCCGGGGACAAAAGGTCATGCTGGACCGTGACTTATCGGACCTCTATGGCGTAAAAACGATTGCTTTGCGCCAACAGGTTAAACGCAACATGAACCGTTTCCCGGCAGATTTTATGTTCCAGATTTCAGATGAAGAAGCTCAAGCCATGGTATCACAAAATGTGATACCTTCCCGCCGCAGCCTGGGCGGCTTCCTCCCTTACGTTTTCACCCAGGAAGGCGTGGCCATGCTCTCAAGCGTTCTTCGCAGCGAACAGGCGGTCCAGGTTAATATCGCTATCATGCGCACCTTCGTCCGCTTGCGGGAATTGCTGGCCACAAACGAGGATCTTGCCCGCAAGGTCGCAAGCCACGACCGGGACATCGCCAACTTATTTGCCCATGTGCAACGACTTCTAACCCCACCGGACCCGCCCCGCAAACACCAGGTCGGGTATATTCCCCTAAAGGACAAGGATTGACCGCTCCCCTCCCCCTCGCGGTTTAATGTTCAACCTGCTTTTTTACCGCTGTTGAAAATTTGATGTCGCAGTTTGCGAGATCAAACCACCCTCCTTCCCCCGGATTCAATCCCCTGAGGCCTTTCGCGTTGGGAACCCTCTTCCCTAACCCTTAAAAAAAACAGGCCCCTCACGGGCCTTCTATGGCGCAAGGAGCCGCCGCCCATATTCTGGAAAGCAAACTTTATTATTTAAAACATCATCCCCATCTATGGCCCCTACCCTGAATTTCTGTCATGTCTCCATGGCAGCATGCTGCCATGCCAGCCTTCTTTGATTTCTTTTCTGGACGATTTACAACGTCCGGTGTAGGACTGAATCATGGCAGACCAAAAAACAAAACCCTCCGGCATCCGCATCCAACTCAAAGGTCTGCGCACGACCGCAGAAATCAGGGCCATGCTCCATGACGCCATCAACCAGCTCGATGATCTGGCCGTCACACATTTGCGCGGTGTTAATCTTTACGTCACCCCCGCAGATAAGGAAGGCTCACCCGTGACCCCCCGCAAACACCGCCGCAAAATCACGTCGATCACCATCGAGCAACCGTATAAATCTGTGGCCGATGAGTATGGGGTGTGAGCCATTATTAACGGAGGTAATTCCGCGCAAATGTTAACGCCTCGGTGAGGCGTTCATCATTGGTTAACTACGGGAAATATTATTGCTGGTGGCATCCCAAATTCTTTGTTATAATAGTTAGATACCCCCCATTTTATCCCCCTTTTAGTGGCAGGCAAGAGGTGTGCTGTGATACCGCGCACCACGCTTCGCTCCTCTTGGCAAGGGGCCTTAACAGCCCCGTTGCATCCCCCGTCTTTCTGACCGCTTTTAGGGTTCCGTAGGAAACCCCGTCGCGGTCAGACCGCAGCAGTTCCGTTGCTGCATCACGGCCAAGGCTTTCAGCCCTGCACCCGATCAAAAGGGAGCCTTCGCCGCCCCCTTTTGAATTTCCCCTGGACCGGGGTTTCACCCCCGGACCCGACCGCTGTTTCGACACCGGCTTCGACCAGGAGGGAGACTTCCGCTCTCCCTCCATGGACCACCCATCGAGCAGGGTTATGCACCCCGCACCGCACCAGGGGTTCTCTGCGCCCCATGGACCCGCAGCCGGGGCGCACCCCTCGATCCCCCCTGCCCTTCGCGCTTTTTATCCCCAAAAATTTGCCCTTTGTTTCTTCTTTTCCCTTGGCATGAAATTACCTACAATTGTAAATATTATATTACCCAACCTTGGGAAATGTGGAAAAGAAGCAAAGGGCCACCAAACCGCAAAGGACCAATGCCATGACCAAACGCTCAGGCTCGGAACAAAGGCGCCGCACCCACGCAATGAGCATGCGTTTCACCCCTGAAGAAATCACCACCATCCGCCTCAAGGCGGATCGGGCCGGAACAACCATATCGGGCCTTCTCCGCCATGCACTCCTCAATGTTGAGCCGCCCCGCGCCGCCCACACCCCGACCATCAATCAAAAGGCGGTCCTCAAATTGATGGCCGAGATCGGGAAAATCGGCTCCAACATCAACCAGCTCGCCAAGCACGCCAATGCAGGTCGCTACCAGGAGGCCAGCATTGAGCTGGCTATGCGAGAGATGGTGGATATCCGCATGGCCTGCCTTCAGGCCCTGGGCCGGGAGCCATCTTATGAGGAGGAGGACTCGTAAATCCCCTGCCCTTCCCTCTTTAAAACCACTCACTAACTCAGATGTTCTCTTTGGCCTGCCTTGAAGTAGCCTTAGAATTTAAGCAATTAAAAATTATAAAATTAAAAAACTATGACATTTTAATTTTATAATTGTAGAATACTTTAAATGTATACTATGGTGCTTTTAAAAATTTAAAAGTTTAAATTTTTAAAACTAAAAAGTTAAAAACTATAGTTTTTTAAAAGCTTGATTTCCTGCTATTTTAAAGGTAGAGTTTTTTACTATTAAAAACCTTAAAAAGGAACCCACGTGAAAATTTGGAGTTTAACCACACAAAAAGGCGGCGCAGGGAAATCCACCTTGGCGGTGAATTTGGCAGTGGCAGGCGAACGGGCAGGGGAGAAGGTTCTCCTCATTGATATGGATGAACAAGCTTCCGCGGCTCATTGGTGGGAAAGCCGGGAAGGGGAGAACCCCTTTTTGATCCAAATCAAAAGCAAGGATCTCCCAGAAGCCTTGAAAAAAGCCAAAGACAAAGGATTTTCGTTGGTTATCATCGATACGGCAGGGCGGGATACCATGCAAAACAACCCTGCCATTTTAAACGCCTCATTTTGTCTCGTGCCCTGTCAGCCATCTCTGGCGGATATGCGGGCTGCGCAACCAACCATTCAAACCCTCAAACAGGCCCAAAAGAATTTTGCGTTTATACTCACCCGATGTCCCTCGGTGGGCCAAGATGGTGAAAAAGCTCGCAAGGGCCTGGCCGCCCAAGGTCTGGTGTGCCTTCCGGTCACCCATGAACGCAAAGCATATAAACTCGCCTATGCAAGCGGGGAGGGGGTGATGGAATTTGAACCGGTCGGCAAAGCCACGGATGAAATCAAGGCGATATTTAAATGGATTAAAAACAAAGAGGAGAAATTGGGTCATGAGTTCTAAAAAACGTGCGGGCGCTATGGACGCCTTGGAAAATTTCGGCAAAGAAGCGCCGGTTATTTCTATGACCAAACCAAAAGAGCAGGGGAGACGAGAAAACCCGCAACCTCCCTCTGTGGCCCCTGCCTCCCCACATGTGAAAGAAGAGAAACTGATCCGCCCAGCCAAATCGGTAGGCCGACCCAAACGGGATTACCCGGAGGGAACCAATATTATCACGACTTCTACCTATATCCCGGAACCGGCCCATGATAAATTGCGGGAATATGTGTTTTTACATAAAGGCACGTCGATTAATGATTGTCTCTTGGAAGGCCTCGATTTGTTTTTTAAAAAAAATGGAATTCATCCCATTCACCAATTGTTACTGTCTTCGAGGGGGTGAGGTTTTTACATTTTTGGTTTTTTAATGGCACAAAACTATTTATTGGTATTTGACTAACCCAGAGAAGAGTCTATCCTTACGACCCATGTCTAGAGCACCCACCCCAAAATCATCTAACCAACCACCGGCGAAAAAACAGGTCAGTAAGCAATATGATTTGTTTACGACCTTCTTTGGGGATGCCCAAAATCTCTCCAATACCATTGAACTGTGGGATGCGATTCCCAAATATTCGGTCTCGCCTCGGGTGCAAAATTCCTTAAGGGATGAAAAAGGCAATTTACCGGTCCATGAACATGAATTTCTCTATAGACCAACCAAGGAGGGGATGCCTCGGGAACTGGCCTGTAAGGTGACGGTGAAACCGGCCTCCATCAAAAATTCCGATGGAACCCGAATGGAGTTTTACCCCTCCACGGATGAGGAATTGATTGAAGAGGTGTTAAAGAAAATATTTTCCGACCAACAATTTGGCATGCATAACACAGGACAAGGCGAAAGCTGGGTGCGGTTTTCCTTGAACATGATCCAAAAAGAGCTCATATCCCGGGGCAAAACCCGATCAATCGATGAGATTAAGAAATCTCTGGAAATTCTTTCTTCAACTATTATTGAGTTGCAACTAGCCGGGGAGTCAAAAAATTTGGAATATACGAGTCCGATATTGACGGATATGACCCGTACCACCAAGGCCCAGTTTTTAGCCGACCCCAAAAGCATGTGGGCCGCACGGCTGCCAGGCTTAATCAGCAAAAGCGTGAATGAATTAACGTATCGTCAGTTTAATTACGGGACGCTCATGAGCCTGTCCACGCAGCTCGCACGGTGGCTGCATAAACGCATGTCGCATCAATACACCCAAGCCAACCTTATGGATCCGTATCATCTAAGCTTTAATTCTATTCAACGCGATAGCGGGTTGCTTCACCATTCCCGGACCTCGTCCAATGTGCAATTGCTCGAAAAGGCGTTAGAAGAACTCCAAAAGGCCAAAGTTTTGTTGACCTATGAAAAAAAGGAAACCCGGCTGAAGAAAAAGATCATGGATATAATTTATACCTTACGTCCAACGATGGATTTTGTGGATGAAACCCGGCGGGCCAATGCCAGACAACGGGATCATCGTGACGAACTGGAAGGCCGACCTCCTCAAAAATCTGGACCCCACCGCCTGAAAGATACTAGGCGGATGCTGCAATAAGGAAAATGGGCTATAGGTGGACGCTGCAATTAGGGAAAATCCTAGAGGTAGACGGTGCAACATAGCCTGATCCGAGACCCCAGCCCTATAGGTGGACGCTGCAATATCCATAATTCCTATAGGTGGACGCTGCAACACCGCTTCGTTTTGAGCTTTTTTAACGGTGAATGGGTTTTGTGGGAGGAAAGGAATGAAGAAAAGAATTCCTATAGGTGGACGCTGCAATGGTCTATAGGCACAGGCTGCAACAGCCTATAGGTAGACGCGGCAATAGGGTAGTTGTTAACCAGTTTTTCCCATATTCCTGCATTGCTTGAAGACGAAAGTCTATAGGTGGATGCTGCAATTGTTCATAATTCCTAAAGGTGGACGCTGCGGTGGTCTAGAGGTGGACGCTGCATAATTGACCAAAGCCTATAGGCGGATGCTGCATAAGAGGGGAGGGTAATAGGTGGACGCTGCAATAGGTTTGGCCTAACTCTTTGAGCTTAAATAAAAAATTACCAATTTCCTCTCCCTTATCCTTTAACCTTAATTAACCATTCTTACCCTGTGCTCCCAAAAATTAAGGTTTGTTATTATTTACACCTACCCTTCGTTCGCTCCGCTCCCTTCGCCCCGAAGACGGCCTAAGAAATCGGTAGGCCCTCACAGGCAATCCATTTATAAAAAACAAAGAAGAAGAGGCAATCAAGGTAAAATTTTCAATTTCCGTGCCTGAGATTTTTATCCAAACGCCTTTTAATCTTTGATGCCCCGGAAAATATCTTCACGCCGGAACAAAAAAAGTGCTCGGCAGGGGAGGGGACTTGTTTTTTTCTGATCCCGTGAAAAAAGGCTTTCTTCCCAACCCAACCATTTTAAAATGCCTATTTTGCGGCCACAGATCACCGTATGGCGCTTTTCTATTTTCTAGAGAGTTTGGGGTGTCTCAGAAATTCAGGCCATTCAGCAGGCAAATACGGCGCAACATGGACCCTTCTTCTGGAAAGCCTTCTTTCTTTTTGTTCGTTCCATGGTCCGGCCCCGCCGCGATTCACGAATAGAAAATTTTCCGTTCTTTCTGTTATTCTTGGGTTACCTCCTCCTGATCTGAATTCACGAAGGGTAATATCATGCGCAAAGATTTTTCGGCCCTCCCGATTTTTTCCATTTTTTCTCTTATGCTTCTGATCGTGTCCGCCTGCGGTCCTCAACTCACCGGCATCATCGGCGAAACCGGGGAGGGCAAAGTGGGCAAGGCCATGAAAGCCGATGAAAAATGTTCCCTCGTTTGGGAATGGTATGAACGCTTTCCCGATGAATATGGCAGTGCCCCTCAACGTCCTCAAAGGCGTGATAACCGGCTGGCCCGCCTTGCCAATCTGTACGCCGATAGTCACTTCGTGCCGTATTTCGGGTTTTCCTATGAGCAGAAAAACGCCGAGGCCCTGCGCCGCGTTGATAAGGACGTGCTGTTCTTTTGCTATGGCCTGCAAAAAGGCGTCGATCCGCAGATCGTGGCCAAATTAAGCCCCTTAAAAACATTCTTCGATCAGGGATTTTATTTTAAACCGGCCCTTGCTGAATTCGTGCGGCAACGGTTTAACGAAAATTTATGGCGGCAAAAGGCGTTAACCGCAATGCCTTCCGTTTCTGAAACGAAAGAAGGGTTTGCGGAGCTGGAACAAGATTACCGCACCCGTGCGGACAAGGAACTCAAAGACCTTTGGCCGAGTGAACAGAAAGATTTTTTAGAAGCCGTCAATGCCCGCCGTGCGGCCATCGCGCTCATTTTGGTGAAGAAGGACCTGCCGCCGCCCGATGATCTTGCCGTCTCATTCACCAGCGCCCGCAAAATCCATGACATGGGACCTTATCTCAAGGCTCTGGCCGAATCCGATGATGATACGAACAAAGCCCTGGCCAGGCAGTACCATGACCGGCTGCGCATCATTGTAGCTGCGCTTGTGAATGAACGGGTAGGGGAGCTGGCAAGGATTCCGGCATCCGCCGAAGGCTTTCAGTTAAGCCGGAGCTGGTTTGAAGCATTCAATCAGACGTTTGCGATGTTTTCGGAGGTGCAGGAAGTCCCGCGTGCGCGGTTTGCCTTCCTTGAAAAACGTGAGGCCATCTTCCAGGCCAACAAGGATTTCATCTACGAAAAGTTTTCCTCCCTTGGTATCGGGCAACCTGCTATCCAGAAGGAACAAGCCTTGCTCGCTGAAACCTTCCCGCTTGGGCTGGATACCCAGCTTCCCTTCTATCAGGAATTTCAGCGCAACTATCGGAAGAAAAAAGAATCCGCCGTTCTGGACTTGCTCGATAAGGGCAGAATTTCTCTTCAGGAGTATTACCGCTCCCTGTCCGATTTCGCCAAGGACATTATCCACGGCACACCGGAATGATCAAAGGCGGGCAGGGAGGCTCGTTCATAGCGCTTTTGGATGGATTGGCGTTCCGGATTGAAATTTTCCTGCAATAATTCCCGGCCCAATACCAGCCCGCTGATAAACGCCGCCACGGCAATCAGCCGGATGATCAGACCCCCCACCGTGACCATGAACGGACTGTTAAACATTGTCTTCTTCCTCTTGCGTTACGCCGGATCGGGACGCGGCCCGCGCGGGCCTTCGGGCGCGCCTCCGGTTTGCTCCCCTGCGTCTGCCGCGTCCCAGAGTTGCTGGGCCAGTTGCAAGCGCGACACAAAAGCCTCAGCCAGGCGCTTTTTATACACCGTGGCGATTTCCACTTTCTGGCCCGGCAGTGCCATCACCACATGAAAGGAATCCAGATACAGGCGCGATCGTCGTTGCCGATTCACTTCCATGTCCCGCGCTTCCAGCCAACCCTGTTCATGCGGTTCCATGTTGAATTGCGCGGGCATGGCCAGGCTGTAATTGGTAAAGAAGAACAACCCGCCGATCCGGATCACTTGCGGGTCCATCTCGATGATCGTCGTTTTCTGAAATACCCATCCCCAAAACCACCGGGACACCCCAAACAACAACACAACCCCGACCGTTGCCGCGATGAAAAAATCCAAGCTTTCAACTTTTAAGGCGAGGAAACCAATATCTAGAGCCGCAATGGCGGTCACCAGACCGCTCATAGCCATGATGCGCCGGTGCGCTTCAGGCGTATGATAGGACGCGGTAATCCGCAAGCCGGTCGCGTTGCCCTTGCGGTCCCGCAACAATTTGGTTTTAGGCCAGCCGTCCAGCGGCCCCCGGACTTTCATTGAGCGTTTGTTCATGCGAACACCGTCAACACTTGGTTATTCATCGAACAGGCCTTTGAAGACTGCATCCTGGTAATACACGGCCCGGCTTAAGACCATCGGATCTTTCCCGGGTCGCATGATAAGCTGGCGTTTATGTCGGTCATCCCGCGCAAAGAACCGGCCCACCTCTTCCGCCGTGATCAGATCATGCACTTCCGGGCCTTCGGATTTTCCGGTCGCACCTTGCATCCGCTCCTGATGAGTCAGTTCGTTGGTGCGTTTGACAATCATGGTGGTCTTTCCCAAACGGCGTGAAATATATTCCAGCGTCTGCACATCGTTATTTCCGAAGCATTGGAGAATCCCGGCATTGCCCATGAAGGTTTGCCACCGATCCTTATACAGGCTTTGCAACTGCCCGAGGTCTTGCAGGATCGGCCAGAGCTTGCAGCCAAAGCCTGCGATCTGACCGGCGGCGACTTCTACCTGTTCCATTCTTCCCAATGTGGCAAACTCATCAAGGCAGAGCAGGACCGGCACGGACGGTTTGGTTTGCTCGCGCTCCATCGCTTCCAATGCCAGATTGACGAACAATCTGAGCCATCTGTTGCAGGTCCCCATCCGTCCTGCCGGCAGGCACAGATAAATGGTCACGCCTTCCTTCGCGCTCTTCATGTCCGTGAGATCAAAATCATGGTGTTCGAGCACGCTCTTCATCGCCGGAAACCCTAAAAAGCCGGTATGTCTGCGCACGGAGGAGAGCACCGATCCCATTTCATTGGGCGGTTTTTCAAACAGATCAATCGCTGCCGCGCCAATAATTCCGCCCAGCGCTTCATTGCCCATCATTTCAATATTGAGGCCGTCCATGCCTTCTTCGGTCTGTCCGCCCTGCGTGACGCGCGCGCCTTTCATCACCACCTCGCGCACGGTAATCAGATTGCGCTTGCCCTCATAAGCCGGGCAGGTGGCGACATGTAAAATCACCCCTTCGATAAAATGCTTGGCGCTTTCATCCCAATGCACATCCCCGCCGCTCGGCACGACCAACGCATCCGCGATCAATCCCGCATCCTCCACGATGTTTTTGTTTTCCAGCGTGAGCATGGTCATGGGATTAAACGATGCTTTCCATGGTTTGACCCGGTCCGTTGTCCGCTCGAATGGATCGAGGACATAGACTTTTTGCTTGAGCCCTTCCGCCCTTCGTCTTGCGGTAATGCTGGCCAGTTCGCCCTTTGGATCGATCACCAGCATGCTACCCCGGTAAAAAATCAGGTTAGGAATGATCATGGAGACACCCTTACCGGAACGGGATCCGGCGACCGTGATCATATGCCGGTCGTCTTCAAGTCCGATCAAATGACCGTCCAAGGTGCCAAGGAGAATTTTTCCGCCGGGATTCTGTGGATTGTAGGCAAGGGCAGGGGAGGCGGTGATGGCCGCACTATCCATCCACGCGGCAAAGGGCAGCTCGTGTTTTCTTAAATCGCGGCTATGAACGCCGCGCGGGAAATCGTCGAGGAGAGTGGACATGCGTTACGTAAAATTAAAAATCCTTGCCACAATTTTGCCACATTTCATTTTTACCTTTGGCTTCCTTAAACAATCCTGAATAAAAGGAAAAAGAGATGAATGTAGAGAAAACAAAAATTCAGTTCATGGCTTCCCAAAAAGATAAAATTTCCAGGGAATTCATACAGGGTGTATTGTCCGATGAATTTGGCAATATTGCCTGTCATGCTTCAATAGATCACATAGAGGCCAGGAGAATATTCCCCGGTCAGGAATGCCAAATCTTTGCCATTGAATTAGACAAAGGGGCATTTCAAGGGGAAGACCCAGTTGAAGCATCTAATCAGCTCGTTCACGACATGTTGCAGGTCTTTAAGCTAAAAGGTTTAAACGTGGCCCCGTCAGCTTTTATCGCTCAAAAATTCGGTTTGTTTTATCGGCGCGAAAGGCTGACAACAAATTTTGAAGAAGCTAAGACAAAATCTTCTTATTCAAGGGAAAGTTTCCTCCACGATGGGTACCCAATAGAACCTTTATACAAGGACAAACCGCCTATTGTCATACCGTAAAAGAAAAAATGGGGTGCACCACTTTCTACGTATGATGGATAAAAACATCTGAATTGATTTGAAATGTTTCCCAAGGTTCCTTAGGAACTGGATTATCCTCTGGACCTGAAAAAAGAGAGCCAAGCAGCCACATGGTTTTTAAGGTCAGCTTTCCACCTGTGTCTTCAAACCGTCCGACCCAGGCTGTCAGACAATGGTCATTGCTTGTTTTGTAATCCACTATAAAGGAAATAAGAGGGTATTGAACCGTTCCCTTCAAAGGTGCGTCATGACCTACCGCTATAGAATCTCCCACAGCGGTTTTGTACGTCCCAGAAACATCATTCCCGTTGACCTTTAGCGTCATAATAGATCCAAGGTCGTTTTTCCACTCACCAGAGATGTCTGGATTGCTCATAACATCTACCCTCCCTAACGTGTGAATAAGCGTAACGAAAAGTAAGTCTAACAGTACATCTTTGCTATAAAAAATATCCAGGAGTATTTAGTCTCCATCCCTTATTCATTCGTTAACCAAGGGAGCGCTTCGTTTGGCCTGTAGATGTAATCATCTTGGATGTAAAATTTTCCTACTTGATTGGGGCCATAGATATGATTGTTTTGAATGTAATACTTACCGCTGTTTTTAGGGCCATAAATATACCCATTCTGAATATAGTATTGACCTGAACTCATAAGGTCTCTCCTTCAACCTCTCTTGACCTTGAAAATTATGGCTAACACCGCCTGTACGTCGTATTTTGGCCCTTCCCGCAATTTCCGCATGGCGGCAGGCGATCATTGGCATCATCAAGCCTGACGCTCCAATTGCAGTCGTTGCAGCAATATTTTCCAACACCTGGCTTTTCTCCGATCTTGTACATGATGAACCTCCATTCTGATTGTTGATGATGAATCGAACGTCTCACCTCATATTTGTCATGATTCCTTCACCGGCAGACAATTCATTTTGGATTAAAGTTATCGCTATTGGTTAGGATATGGTCCCAAGCAAAATCTGAGTTTGAGCGGACCAGATTCCAAATTGTTGAGATGGTTGGTTTCCCCTCTTTAATGGAGCAAGCTCCTGACCATGAGGTCACACTCCCGTAATCCCCCCAATGGACAGAAAATGACACCACCCTTACATTATCCTTTCCTGCCTTGGGAGATAACGAATTACTCCAACCAATTAACGCAACCGGTTTTCCACCTGTACCGGAGGGAGAAGCGTATGTTCCGTCGATTTTTCCATCTTTCCCTATTTTCGAAATAGTTAGGGTGGACCCAAGTTCATTAATCCATTCACCCGTTAGGTTTTCGCAGGTTGGCTTGCCCGCGTGGACATCTGTTGCGACTAAAAATACGCCCAAAAACAATACCAATAGAAATGTTTTCATTCTTTTCTCCTTTGCCTTTAGGCCTTTTTGAAAAATTGGGTAATTTGGTCAGAATAGCTGCAACAATCATTTAACCGGAAGCGCCAACTGTTGATAATGAACAGACTGTTGTCAGCTCATATCCGTGCTATGGCCATCGCAGGTTAGTGTCTGGGTTCCACTTACAGACCATGAATGTTCCGGCTTTTCATCGGGAAATTGTTCAATCTCCCCGAAATCCGGGACAAAATCTACACGCTCCTTGATCTCTTTGATCGTGGCAAGAAATTTGTTAATGTCTGCCGCCGTGCTGTTCTTATCGTTGGGAAAAATCCAGGCGATAAAATCCTGCGTATCGTGCCGGTAGATGAGCTTCCACCAGAAATCAGGGGTGGCGACGCCGTGGGTGGTCACAAAAAAGTCATTGGCCGTATCCTGTCCATAGATAAACCCGCCCCAGATGCTAAGGTGGGAAATATCACGGTAGCATTCGGAAATCTTCTCGGTCTGAAACCAGGCACCGCTACTTTGGTTGAAAGTGGATTGCTGCGGAAGAATGTTGGTCACAAAGAAGGTATCCTTCATGGCCGCAAGGCTGTTATCCATGTGATTGGCAGGCACCAAATGGCCGCGATCCCATAACCCGGTTGCGGGATCAACGGTGTCCTTCCGGTAAGAATCGGTGCTGTTCGGCTGGCAGGTTGAAGGAACGGAATTATCGATTTTAAAACTGCTGCTTCTTGAAATATCCCCTTCATCCTTATCCAGCTCATAGTAAAATGCCAACGCCCCGTGGCGCTCGCAATCCAGCCAGACGGTGAAGCCGTGATATTTTTTCTCGTAGATATGCGGTGCGGCAAAGGCAATCGAGGCCGCCATCATAAAAATGACCGGCACAAGCAATGATTTTTTCATGGTGCCCTCACGGAAAGAAGAGGAATTAAATTGTTTTGGACACATCCTTCCATGAAAATGGGTGCAGAAAATATGCCAGAGCCGAGTAGATGGAAAAACAGTTTAACATATTGAAAAATTGAATGTTTAAATTCTGGTCCTCAAATAGAAAAAATAATGAAGGAAGGAAATAGTATCTAATTAGATACAGGACTGTATCTGAAAGTTACAATTTCAGATCATCATTTGGACCGGACCGCCCGGAGATTGTGTCTAGAAAAGTTCCCCCCAAAAACGGAGAAAAATAATTAGGGTTGATGAAGTTCTCCGTTCCAACACATCTAAGCTGATGTCAGCCAGTCTTCCTCATTCTTCGGATTCCGGTTTGCGCTGCCGCGCTCGCGCAACGCTGTAAGGAGCGTCCCGACCGTCTAGAATGTTGTCGATTAATTTTTAGTGACCGCAGAGCAGGGGAGGGGAATCCGGCTCCCTGCGATCTGAGGAAATTCTTAACAAAATCTTAAGACCGTTCCTGTAAGATAATATCGTGAGAGTGAGAAAGTGACATGGTTAAAAAAGGGGATTTGGTTCAGGAGTGGGGCGTATCCGCCAGAGAACAATGGCGCAGGGATTTTACGGACCTGAACCGCGAAATGGCTGGTGTGCAGGGCAACAGGCTCAAACGATTTACCGCCGGATTGGGCAGTCCCGACCTTTCTGCCGAAGACAAAGAGAAAAAAGACCAGGATGACTGGTATGTGAGCCAGTATCTTAGGCAAATAGATGAGGGCTATCGGCGCTCTTATGCACGGCTTTTCGACATGATTAATAATACGCAAAAAGCGTATCTCTTGGCGTTGGAAGATATTCAGGCGGAAAAGGAAGCGGCGGCGCTCGCGCTTGAGAAGATTCGCGCAAACGCGCTGGTTCTGGGAGACGACCGGAGGGTGTATTTCACGCGTGATGGATCAAAACTGTACGATGAGGAGGGCCAGCAAATTACCGATGATGGGATGCTTGCGGAGGCGCGAGAAGCGCAGGAAAGAAAACCGGATGCTTCCACGCATGAGGAAAATGAACAGGGTAGGGAGACTTTCAAAAAAGTTGAGGAATTAGAAGAACAGGTATTTGAAAAACTCCGGGAGCTTGAAGAGCTGAAAACCCGGATGGAATCCAGAGAACTGAGCCAGGATGATCTGGACCGGGAGGCCCAAGGAATCCTTGAGGGCATGTCCCCTGAGGTCAGAACACTTTTTGATCGTGTTCATGGAAATTCCCCAAACAATGTGGACGGTGAAACGCAAAATTCCATGAAAAATTCTGTCCTGTCCATCCAGCAGCCTTTTGAGAAAGCGGGGAACGGTGCGCGACACATCCCAAACGAACCGTCTCCGATACAGACATCTCTTCCTCTCCCTCTAAATTTTCAGTCCTAGGCGTGTAAAGGCTCTTGTGAGTGTATCGCGCGAACATCCAAGCCTTGCGGCCCATGCGGTGATCGTATTCCTGCCTGCGGCAATATCCTTGTAGGCTCGCCGGACATGTTCCTCTGAAAGTTTATAGGGCCTTCCCACATGTTGTCCGCGTCTTTTTGCTGCCTCCATGCCTTCCTTCGTGCGCTTGATCAGGTTCTTTCTTTCAAACTGCGCGAAGGCGGCGACAATCGTATAAGCCAGCTCCCCTTCGTTGGTGGCGGTGTCGATGTTAAAGGTAACAATCTGAAAGTTTACGCCGCGCGCCTGAAGCTTCTCCATTTCCAGCAGCGCATCGATCGTTGACCGGAACGCGCGATCCAGATCCCAAACCACAAACGTATCCCCAGCTCGAAGTTTGCGGATAAGACGATCGTAAACCGGGCGTTTTTTACGTACAGCGGAAATCGTTTCCGTGTGGATTTCGTCACAAAGAGCGTTCAGCCCGTCAATCTGACGATCTGGACGCTGTTCGTCGGTGGAAACACGAAGATAGCCTATTTTCACGGGATTCCTTTCCGATGCACCAAAAAAAACTCAACAAAAAGTGCATCAAAAGGGAACCCTTTTCAACAGGCTCCATCCGAGAAAAATGAAAATGCGGCGGGAAGTGGGAATGGTTTAAAAATCTATCCTCTCAAGAAATACACCCGAATTTATGGTAATTGCAAGAGAAGGGTTCCCTTCTATGGCGGGGATTTTCGCATGTTCGAAGTGAACATGTCATGTGGCTCTCCCGTTTTCATGAAAGGAATCCAAAATGAAACATCCCTTCTTATCCGCTGCCATGATCGTTCTGTTTCCCCTGTGCCTGATGATGACCCTATGCCCGAATGCTTTCGGGATGCCGATTGCTGATTATAAGGGGAAAATGACTTCTGATGAGCGCTTTAATTATTTGTCAGGAGCCATCAGTGCCTTAAGTTTTCAGTATGGGTATGAAGAAAAAAGGGCCAAGTCCAAATGCGTCACGGACTGGTTTTACAGGTCAGGCAAGGGTTCAGAAGACATGGTTGTTGAACTGATGAAGGCACGGCTGGCCGATCCTTCCTTGCATGTTGAGGCTGTGATCCTGGCCGTCATCAAGAAAAAATGCGGCCATCTGGACCAGTAAAACTGGAACGGGAAGAAAGAAATTTCCTGACCCACTGGATAACGTGTCTTGGGGTTATGAGGCCGGATGTCACAAAATCCTGTCCATCCTCCACGGTTACGGTACAATGTGTCGCGCCTGGACTGTGAGGCCCCCGTCTTCCCAACATCATTTTTGATCTTTCATACCTGCTCTGTTCGCCGTATCCTGAGCACCGATGAAACTGATATTTGAAAATGGTCCGATCCTATCGAATATCCAATTCCTGTCCGGAACTTCCAGACAGCTTACCATTACCTTCGCCACGTCCCACGCCGCGACCATTGCCCATTTGGCAACGGGCTGGGCTTATTTTACCGATACCATCCTTGAGATCACAGGCACGGGCGAGTGGATCACGATCAATCCGCCGGATGATCCCAATGCGACCGCCACGCATTACAGAGATTGGACTCTTGCCGAGGATCATTATCGCAGCACTCATTGAACCGGACATGACAGGAAGGAAAGACATCCCATGGATTGTGTATGGGAAATGTGAGACTGGCTGATCGAGGATTACAACTTCAAAAAGGTGCGATAACAGTTATTGTGGGAAATGGTATAGCTAAATAGGGCCTTCCAGGCGATCAGTGATCGCCTGGAAGGTAAGATGTGAAAAGGCCAGTCGTCACAGAGATTTAGTGTGAGGTGCGGGGCTTTTCCTGCATAGGCTCTATCGCTCAAATGACCGTGTGGGCATTAGTGGCAACAATGTTGTCGAATCCTGAGACGATTTTGAATCATAGGGATTGGTGGTCACAGGATAGCTGGCAAGCGCCTTGGATGGTTGAGGATACAGGTCTTTGCAGTGTTGTAAGATTTCAACAAGGAAGGACATCCCGCGCCAGTTCAACCGATGCACAAGGTGATATCTGATCACGCCGTTGTAATCGAAGATAAAGCTCTGGCAACGGTTCGAGGAATCTTTCTCTGATAACCCCAGTACTCGCCGTAAACGCCCTAGTGTGTCCGCTAACAACGGAATCCCCAGGATCTTGGTCTTGGGTAGGTGACATTCATGGAATGGGTCATTCCCATGGAGCATACCCAAAATCACCGCTCCCTCTTTTTGGACAGTCCGATGATATTGATTAAGAAACACCGCCTCGGCAAACTCTAATGGGGGCAGAGAGCAGACCATGCCCCATTGTCCTTGCAAGTTGCCCAAATCCAACAGGATTAACTCGCCTTTCAATAATGCTGGTACGCGCATGCGTGGGATAGTGGAATGGCCTATTTTCATGAGTGAACCTCTTTCAGTTGTAGTCTCCGTAAATAAAAAGTGGGGTGGGGGGCCACAGGAGAGAAAAGCGCCCCACCCCCTTCGGACGAGGAGAACCCTCGTCCGGCAAGATGATTTGGGAAGAGTCATAGTGCAACTCACCAGCGTTCTGCCAGACCACCATCTCTCTTACTTTGAGCTGCCCGAGGAAGAACAATCTGGTTTGACCATAGATGCAGCGGTTTGTTCTTCCATTAGGAAGGGAATGATATGGAGCAGCTTACAACGCCGACATTGCACTTCGACTCCATGAACCGTCAGTCTGGCCATGAGCTTCCCACACGAACAGCGGCATTCATCTTCACAGCGTTCATCAATGGCGTGAGGCATATTGGATTGCCCTTTTCTTTTTAGTAGGGGAGAAAGTCCCATGAGAATTAAAATTGAATTTGAGAATCATTATTAATTTCATAATATATAAACTCCTATTATCTTTGTCAATACCATGAAAGGTTTGACATTTTTTGAGGGAACTAACGAAATGACGTGACGATTGTCTGGAAGAGGGGCATCACTTGAAGGTTGAACGGCTAGTTTAAGAGGAGGAAAGAAAAGAGCGCAAGGCGGTTGAGATGAATCCACATGAGAACTTTTCTAAAGTCTTTTTAATTTCCACATATGATCAGATTTTTTAGTAGCGCACCCTAAAAGTCGGACTATCTTCCGGTCTGGACTTCCTTCGATCATACAACCGCGTCGTGGAAATATTCGCATGCCCCAGCCATTCCTGCACCTTGGCAATGTCCGCTTCGTGATCGAGCGCGTTCGTGGCGGCTGTGGCTCTTAAAGAGTGAACGCCGATCTCGCCATAGTGGCGCACGATGTTTTCATACACGGCGTTCGGGTGCAGGGCCTTGTTTAATTCCTTGGTGCGGTTATTGCGCACCGGGCGGAAGAGGGGACCGTCGGCATCCTCGCCATGACCGGCATGATCCAGATATTCATTGATGAGCCGCTGCGCAACCGGATGCGCGGGCAGAAACCTGATTTTGCTTCCTTTCCCGAAGATGCGTAAGTGCGCCACGCCTTGCCGGTTTTCTAAATCTTTCACCCGCAGGGTACACAGCTCTTCTCTTCTAATTCCATGATAAAGCAGGGTGGCCAGAATGGCCCGGTCCCGTTTGCCTTTGAGCGTAGTGGCATCGGGCCGGTCGAGGAGGGCGCGGGCTTCGGCATCCCCGATGGCCGGGGTCGTGCCTTCATTACTGTTGGATTTCGGGCGCTTGACGCCCTTGACCGGGTTATGGGTGACGGCGTTGTGTTCGCACAGATAATCATAGAGCGAGGACAGGGCCGAAAGCTTGCGCCGGATCGTGGCCGGACTGGAGCCTTCATTTTCCAGTTTTTTGCGCCATGCCAATATATGGGACCGGCTAATGGTCCGCATGTCTTCCGGTGCCAGGATTCCGGTAAAGGTGGTGAAGTCTTCAAGGTCAATTTTATAGGCCCGGCGGGTTTTCTCATTGTCGATATTCGCAAACCATTCCAGCTCCGGCGGCACGTCCGCGAGGTGCTGGAACTGCACAGGTGTGAGCGCACGTGTCACACGGGAGACGATTACCGGGATTTTGGCAGGCATAATCGGGTTACCTTTACGGGATCCATTTTAATGGTGATAACACCTTTTATCACCATTAGTATTGTACAACCGAAAAGGCATGGATTTTCTCCCAACTAATTCGTTGAAAGCCCCAATCCCGCCCATTGTTTAGGGTCCTGTAATTCCCTGATCTGATACGGCACGCCAATACGCTTCGGCGCGCTAGATCGTCTCTTCAGGCAATGTTTCACGATCTGTTTGGCTTCCTGATCATTGGAAGAAGAGTAGGTGACCGTGCGCCCAGGCCTTCCAATCCTTCCATAAGTGATATGAATAAACCAATGTCCGAACAAATCCTTGTGCGCGTCTATTTTATAGGCGCGTAAATTTCCTTTGTCCGGATTTCGTGCCTCCAGTTTGATGACAAAGTTTTCATTCATCATATTTTGATCCTTTTGGCTAGATCGAGGGCCTTGCGTTGATCAACCCCCAGATAGTGAGCGGTGCTGCCGATGTTTTTGTGTCCCAATAGATGCTGGCAAGCGGCCAGGTTATGCGTGGCATCGTAAATAGCCGCTGATTTGGACCTTCGTACAGAATGCGTGCTGTGAATTTTAGGATCGACCCGCGCCAGGTAACACCAGTTCTTTACTAAATTCGCGTATTGGTTTCGCGTCAGGTGACGACCGGTTTTTCGGTTGCCGATGCTTGTCCAAAGAAAATCTTCAGGGCCTGTGCCGGAGGCGATCATCCAGTCAGCAAGAGAGTCACGGGTGTTCGGCGTAAGCGCAACCACATGTCCTTTGCCGGTTTTTTTCTGACGGATCGTAAATTCATGAACGACATCGCCATTATGATCGGTGATATCGTTGATGCGAAGCGGCAGAAGATCGGATGCGCGCAGCATGGTATCAATACCCATGTTGAACAGAGCCAGGTCCCGAATTTTTTTTTCCGCTATGAGCAAAGACCGGATCAGCGCGGCCTGATCCGGAGTAAAGGGAGCCATCTGACCAACAGCTTTATCCTTGTTCCATGGTTGTTTTCCAATTGTGGCTTTTATCTTCTTACTCATAAAAGCCACAATAGCATAGGATTAAATAGATGTAAAGCCTTGTTTTAGTGTATTTTTTAATTGTGGCTTTTATCAAAAGCGAAAATTGAAATAATAGACCGGGGCTTTGGATCTTTGAGCCATGGTTGGGCTACTAAATAGGACATTTTTCCCCAACCTTGAAAATATACACCTAAATTGTGAGATAATTTGAAATCTTTGCATTCCGTAAAGAAAAAAAATGGAAAATCTATTTAACCCACCATTGGATAAACCATTGGGTGAACACTACAACTGACCTGTCGTTTGGTTAAGAGGTTCAACCAAGATATTGCCTAACGGTCAGAAACGCACCACCAATTGGAACGAATTTTCACTTTTCAGGAAGGCTTCAAAGCCAGGAAAGGAATTGGCAAATGGCAATTAATTCATTCTGGGTTCGACTAAAAGCCGTCTCTATTTTAACCCTATTTTTGTCCTGTCAAGGATGCACTATGCTTATTTGGGAAGCAGTAAAACCACCAGACATTCCTTACCCTGAAGCTACAAAGTGTTTAACTGATATTCCATTAGATAAAGGCCGCGTTTTTGTTTATTACAGCGCAGATGCGGGTAGAACCCCAGGCGCATACGCTAAATATAGTGCTGGCCTCATGCTTGGAGGCGGTACGGGGCTAGGGGGACCGAGTGAATCTATTTCTTTTTACATCGATGATGGAGGAATGGGTGTAGTTAGGTCTGAGGAATTTTCTTTTGTTGATCTTACGGTGGGCAAACATACATTCCACACTACTCCATATCTGGAAGACGGGAAAAATAATAAAACCCTAGAGATTAAGGAAAGCGGCCAACCTTATTTTGTGAAAATCACAATTGATGAAAATTTTGAGGTTGTGGCACAAATGGAAGCAGAGAAGGAGCTCGCTGAATACGTTTATCCTACTTTAATGGGCACTCCACCTTGTTTAAAAAAGTGAAAATTCAATTTATCTTTTAAGAGTCGAAAATTTTCTGACGGAGTTTTCTGCAATTATCCTGTTAAATTGAATCGGATTTGCGACCCTTTCAACTTGCTATTCTGCGTTGCTCGCTAGGGGGAATACCCTACAAAGATTTAATGATTGAGTTTTTCCTCGGAACGCCACGAGGTCTTGCTGCGAGGAGGTTTGTTTTAAAGTGCAGTTTAGAATTCAAAAGTTTTCAACTAACCGGTCCGCGAAATCATGGGAATATCATGATCAATATTGGAGGAAAAAGTGAAAATTTTTATAATTTTTGGAATAGCAATACTACTTGGTGGGTGCGGTAGCCCTGCTAAATATCAGGTGCCGAATGTAAATTTAGAGGTTGAATCTTATCCTAGTTCGTCATCTATCGACGCTAAAGACATATTTACTAATAAACCATATAGTGATGTGAACCGACTTAAATTCGTAGTATTAAGCCCAAAAAATGATCTTAATTATAGTGAATATAAAGCCTTCATGAAGACTTCTTTAATTAAAATTGGGTTTCCTAAAGTTTTGTCAGAAACCGAGTTTGCCAACCTAATATCTGAGAAAAGGTTAGCCCATAAAAAAGATTCACTATTCGATTTAGAGTTTTTACAAAAGGCAAATAAAGCGCTGGGAGAATTTCTTGTAATAAAAGCATCATTAAACCATAAAGACCGCCACGCTGTTTGGGGCAATCAAGTAGAAATCCTAGACCCTGAATCTAGTGAAACCCTATTAAAGTTCCGCATTCACAAGTCACTCTGGAACGACATCGATAAAGAATTTAATTATCCGGCAATTAATTTAATAAATGATTGGTATAAGTCATCGAAAAGGGTTTCGAAATGAAAAAGTTTTTGTTTCTATTGATTCCTTTTTTAGTTTTATCCGGTTGTCATGGATCCCACCAAAGAGTAAACGATGGAGAAATTTTGGAAAAAGGGACCGGACTTTTACTTGCTAAAGTTATAAATAAAACCTATTCGTCGTTAGGCATTGATTTAGTTGATTACGATCAGAACTACAGCCCATTTTCCCACAAAGAGACATTTTTCTATAAATATTCAGTGAAAAATATATTGCGATCACCTAAGAGCAGCGATGAAAGGTATCTCCTTGTTAAAATGCCTGAAGGTAAATACATGCTGGGAAAAGTCTATTTACATGGAGTTGGGCAATCAAGGTTCAAGGGAACTTATTTTAAGATAGAACCCGGCAGAATAAACTATGTGGGTGATATTACCATCCAGGTAAGAATGGAGAACCAATACCCAAAAACATCAATACATATAGATATTAATGAAGGAAAAGCAAAGGGGGCTTTAAAAAAAGATTACCCTAACTTTAATGAATTATTACTGTTTAAAACAAATCGTATAAACTTTTTAAAATAATCTCCGCGCATATTAAGGGAATTATTTTCCTGGTTTAAAACTTTCGTTGGAAAACCTGGCAGTTATAAAATGGGTCGCATCGTGGCAGTATGACCAGAAAGGACCGTAAGGAATGAACTTATTCCCAAAACAAAATTGTTTGCACTATGTCATTTTTATCACACTTTCGTATCTTGTAACTCCTGGGTGTGCAACCGTACCGGAACTTCACAAAGCCCTACGAAGCGCGGATACGAAAACCGCTGAAAAATTAATTCAGGGCGGTGCCAATTTTGAGGCCCAGGATAAGTACAAGCAAAGGCCTCTATATATAGCAGTCGGATCGAGTTCTCTAGAAAGCACGAGGCTTCTCTTAGAAAAAGGAGCAAAGGTAGACGGGAGAAACACAGAAGAAAAATCGACAGCTTTAATGCGAGTTTCACAACGGAATAAATTTGTTGAAAATTTAAAAAAAATGTCTTGGGAAGGCAAATTGAAAGTTAAAGCAAGGTATTTGGACAATGCTAAATTATTGATTTCTCATGGAGCCAACGTCAACTTGAAAGACAAGGATCAATGGACTGCCTTTCACTTTGCCGCACTAAACGAGGATAAAGAGTTATGTGAAGTTTTATTAAAAGCTGGAAGTAAAGTCGAAAAAATAAAAGATCATTCTAAAGTCCCTGTTCAAGTCACCGCTCGAGCCTCCGTTAAAGCTCTAAAAATGGCAGGGGACATTTACGGCGAGAATGGGAATAAAGAAAAAATGCTTACTCTTTACCAGAATACTTCTAAAGTTTTGTTAACAGAAATAAATGTGGCCAAGGGGATGTTAGCCTGGGTGATTGAGGAGCAAAAAAAAGCAGAGAATATTGAACTTACTCCAGAATTTAGACGGCTTGTAAATGCCAAGCCATGGGAATATCATAATTTTATAGCCCAGGGTAAATTGAAAGCAGAACAAATGAATTCCAAAATCCAGATATGGAGGGAGGAAGTTTCTTGGCTTCAAGCCATGTTGGAAGAGGTACGGATAAAATTAGAATCCAATCGATAGAATTTTACTGTTTGCCACCACCATTTGAATTTCCTATTCCCGATCCCGAGAAGCGATGGAGATGATGAACGAGCACCTAATTGAACACATGCGAAGGGAGTTCGAGGGAAAGACATCAGACGAGTTGTCGAGTATCTACGTGAGACATAATACGTTTGAATGGCCTCCCGAAGGGTTTGAGGTCATCAGGAGGATATTCGACGCTCGGGGAGAACAGCTCCCTGCCGTGGCGACGCACCAAGAAGACCTCGCGTGGGAGGAAAAGCCAACAAGTGACGAAGTACATCAGGCCACGGGTCAGATGAGTTCTCAGCCTCCTCAACTAAGAAAGGTGGCCAAGATCCTTGGAGCCTGCCTCGCTTTCTACACCATCGGCGTCCTCGCATTTCTGATCAGCAGCCGTCCCCCTGATACGCCGTTGTCGGAGGCGGTGATCTTCTATCCCGTTGGTTTGCTTTTGCTTCCGTTTGCCGGTTTCACGCTTACGGGTTGGGGATTCCAACTCTTGAGTATGGAGCACGGTGCCCTTGAAGGGTTCATACCCGCTCCGATCGTTGGGCTCGCTGCCGTCCCCGGCGGCCTCGCCTTAGCCTGCGCTTTCCCGCTCACGGTATTCGGAGGCGCCGAGAGCCTTTCTGCGCTTATCCTTTTCAGGGGGGGGCTTAGCTCGTCGCTAGTGCTGTTAGCCCCCTTGTGTCTTTTCTGTGCAGTAGTGGTGTCTGGCGATTCTGATTCGGCGGAAGAAAAAACATGGTTACGCCGCAGAGTGCGCCAATGGCTTCTTGCCCTGTGATATCAGCTATCTAAACGACGGCGATCGTGGACTCTGCAACTGGCGTTCCTTCTTACCAAGCGAGCGAGCTAGATAATCTCGTAGACGCCGCCAAAGACTGGATGCGTCAGCATTGCCCGTCCAAGGCCCAAAGCCGCATAACCCGGCTTATCGACCAAGAGCGCACGGTGTGGCGTGTTACCTTGGTTGAATTTCATAACGCCCTTCAATTGCTCTATTTCAGGTGTTCAGCCAGCTTGCCATAAATACCTAAAAAATCCCCTTCCCCTTGCCAAATATTTTAAACCTGATAATAGCCTTTCTCAGATATACCGAAGAGAGGTGGCCTTGAAAATCTGAACAGCTCGTTAAGTGAGAAAGATCAAAGAAATTAAATTCCTTTCTTAAATTCCATAAGGACTTTATTCAAGGGCTCAATAAAAGAAAGAAAGTCATCGCCAAGTTTGTATTTAAGCGTTTCACCAGACGTGAGATAAATATCAAATTCTAATTTACCGTAATCTTTGGTTGTCGTAATTTCCCGAATTTCTTGATGCAAATATTCTTTAAAAGCAAATTGCGATTTTAGTTTTTCAATTTGTTGAGGTGAGATTTTGTCACTATCACCCTCATCCATCTTCCCAGCTTTTTGTAAGATTGTTTGTTGTCCAAACCAAAAGGAAAACAAAGGTCCCAAGAAAGGGAGATCCGCACTTTGTCGTAAAAAAAGAAGACGGTTTTTCGTGACAATTAAGGCATCTGGAATTTCTCGTCTCCAGAATTCCCTTTTTCTAACACCTGGTGCTCCCGCATACCCGGCTATCATTTCAAAATTAAGGATTCTTTCAGGTTTTCCTGTGGAAATTTTGGGAGATTCCCTTTTTTCTGCTTCAGAGTCAATGATATAAAAAACGACAGCTCCAACTATAAACCCAATTATCCCACCGAATTTTTTAAAATTTTCCCCTGAGGATGATTGGGGCAGATTCAGCAAATCAAAGAATAAAAATTTGATCCCTGCGGCGATTACGGTCCCAACAACACCAAAAAAAATGCAAATCCCTAAGATAATTAAAAATCGTACCCAAACGTCGGAATGTCGAATATATTTTCCAATCCTTACTTTCCAATCCACTTAATTTGACCTTCGTAAGATTGTGAACATTCAGAATTAAAAGAATTGAGGGTTTTGAAAATACACTATTTTAACTAAATTTTTAAATACGTGTTAAATTTTCCAAGGGTTTGGATTACCCTGCCCTGAACACCTAAATCGGGATGAAAAATTTTTCAAGTAGTGGTTCAACGCTTTTACTCCCCCAAAATGTTAGGTCCTCCATAGCTTTTTTGTTAATGAAAGCATCACTCCACTCCAAGTCTATTAAAAGATCAGATACGGTTCTGACAATTTTTTGGGCAGGAGTACTACCTTTATGAAATGGTGAAAAAACCCTATCATACACGGCAAGAATACGTTGAGATTTGATAAAGTAAAGGATCCATCCAATATTGATTAATGTCGGCCAAAGAAGAGTTGGAATTTTTAGGTGTTCCCCCCTCAAATGTAATTTTGTTTGAAATAAAAATTAATGAAATATTTAAAAATAAAATGTATCCAGTCCACTCCACTGCATAAGGTTTTTTTCTCCAAAGCTCAATAGCCATCCACCCCGCGACCAACCCTATCCCCCAACCAATGAGAGTAAAAATATCCTAGGCGAGTGGTAATAAGTATTTCTAATATAAATTCAGAAGTCTCCTTCTTTCTAACTGTGGCCCATACATCTAATACCAAAAAATATTGGAAGATGAGCGGCGAGCGTTCCGACGCTGGCCGCGTGTCGCAGGCGGCAATACTACAAACCTTGGAAAAAGTGAGGTAGTTTGTATCATGGAAAGTTTTTCATTGGCTTGAATCCTTTTCACTCAATTCATGGCTCGGAAAATCCATGCCGCTATGCAGGATACGGGCGACATACACCATATCCTGCTTCATCTTATACACCACCACATGTTTGTTGATCGTGTAGGCCTTGTACGGATCAGGGAGATCAACCCGGGCGACGCCATCCAACTAGACCGGCAACTCCATCGCTAAGGAACAACATTGGACGTGGACTCAAGACTATTGAGAATAATTTCTGCAATTTCAGCATTAAACTTTGGCAGGTCGATGTTAAGGAAATTTTCTGACCAATCGACAGGAGTTAATGGCATATATTCCTCTCCTAGATATCTTTTCTGAAGATGCTTAGTAAAAGTAATCCTCGATTTTTTCGAGTCCCATAATCGTATACGATAGTCAAAATCCGAAATCGACTGATATGGATAGCCAAATGCTACAACTTGTGAATCAAGTTTGGCCTTATATACTTCAATGAAAATCACAATATCCTTGTTATTAAAATTTTTGACCATTTTAGAGAAATCCTTTTTTCTTGGCTTTCGATTTTCTTCTTTCGAAATATTGAAGCCCATACTTTTTAGGTCAAGAAAAAGGGCATCTTCCAAAAATTCAATTAAGGTTTTTTCCGTGAGAAAAACTCCTGGGGGAAAAACAAGCCTCTGCTCTTCAGAAGATAAGGAACCTTCTTGTCTTTTATCTTGAAAATTTAGAAGTACAAAGGAGATCTCCTTTGATTGTTGAGAGAGTGCTTCCTCAACAGATGCCCCTTTTTCGGTATATATGGGACGATAGGTATCAGAAATGTACTGGTTAAAACACCCTGATAAAAACAAACATCCCATAATAATCAAGATTAGAACAGGGAATTTATACAGGACACTTTTCATCTCTGAGTATGGAGACCCGCCATGACCCATGTTTAATCTCCTCTTCTTAATAATCAAACTGAATTAAGGAATTTCTTCAGAAGGAACACTTATCTTTGTTTAAACAATTTTTTAAATTTTTGATTTTGAGTCACATCTTGATTAAATTGCTGAACAGCCAAAGGGAATTCTCGTCCAACCTTCATGCAAGCAATACGTGCCACAAAATTATACTCAAAATCATGCTCTGTTTTTACGGAAAAGGATTCATTGGTAGAGGGAAGAAACAACGCCTGTATAGTCCACTGGCTTGTCACGGAAGAAAAGCTAATATCCTCAAATTTAATTTCCAGGGAAATATTCCCATCTTCTGATAAAAGGCCAGCCACTTTTAGATCATACAATAGAGCTTGGAGTACATAGGATTCATAGCTCAAGCCATTAGGTGGTTCAATAGGGCCTTCCGCCCTACACATGAGAGAATTTGATTCGTGTTGACCATTTACCAAAGAAATATTTTTTATCTTATTGTCTGATTTAGCCAGATTATTCTTTAAGGCCTTAACCTGTTCTGCGGAAGGATGATATTTGCCAATGGTATGGGTACACCCAGAAAGGAACATCAAGATTAAACAAAAAAAACATAGTCGGGTTAGCATTACTGATTCTCCCAAAAATCAACCTGTTATTATAGGCAGTATTAAAGCCTTGCTTTAGACTTTAAAAGGGTGGACTTGCTTCGTTTCCGCAAATACTCAAACTAGTTCAATGGATTTGATATATTGCTCTGATAATGCAAAGACCATTCCCTGTTTTCTGAATATCGCATAAAATAGGTATGGATTTTCAAGTTTTTGGTTTAGACCAAAAACCCAAAATTGAGACTGACCCAACCGGCGAAAATCTCCCCTAACAGTGTATCATAACGGCCTTTGTGATATACAGAAAGCCGAAACTTTGGCCCGTTGTTTTGGGATTCCCAATCAGTCTGTAATCAGCTGGGCATGCTCTATTATTCTAAGACGTGCTTATTTCCATGCCTCATTGATTTTTAATCCCAAATTCTTACTAACCGTCAAGGGGCAAGACCAATAGCCCTTTCCAAAAATATTCGTTTGGAGAATTTGGACGAAGGCATCCTTGAAGATCACTCAAATAAAATGAATTCAAGAATTACTTTTCAAACAAGGAGGCGTATACGGTCCCGTCCGTTGAATAGCAGACTGGTATTTATATTTATATAAATAGTTGAAATCAGCAATCGCTTGCTCCGCATCCTTTTGATCCACGACTTCAATATTTCCATCACCCGGCAATTTAATAAAATATGGTTGGCCTCCAATTATCTCTATGGTTTTCTTATATGCGTCTTGTTCTATATTCTCCATAGTAAAAAATGTATGACTACCTGCTTCGACATCTACAAAATAAAATTTCTCAGATCCAACTCCAATATATTCTCCATTAATATAGAGTCCGGTTTGGGCTCCGTATGGTTCGACCTTCACTGCTTGGTGGTAGGTAAAGACGCGTCCTTTATTTGAAGGAATGTCAGTAAAACACTTTGTGGCTTCTGAGAAGGGGATATCGGGTGTGACTGTTTTTGCCACTCGGTCAGGTGGATTTGTCGTTTCAGATCTTTCAAATTCTTTTATTAACTCCGGTAAAACCAACGTTCCCATTACCTGCACGCACCCTTGACATAAAAAAATTAAGGATACCACCAAAGCAACTTTGAAACGACAGCACAAATAATCGATCCGCATAAGTTCCCCTTTTTTATTTTTGGGTAATGAGGTATAGCTGTAAAAAATATTTGTTTGGTAGTCTCTCCCTTCTCCCCTCCATAGGGTTTTCTGAAAAAAAGAGTCCAAGATGCTCAAATCTAGGACTCTTTTTTTCGGAATCGTGGTGAATATGAAAACTAAAAGTTACGAGCTTTTCCTTTTTCTGATTTGCCAACCAATCATCCCAACCATACCTGTTCCAAAAAGGAGTAAAGAAGTTGGTTCGGGAGTGACGGTGATACTTCCATTGCCTACGTTCTCGAAGTCAAGAATTTCGCCATTAAGCCCTTTGAAGTCATTAATCGAATCCAAGATAAAGGACAGCCCACTTGTTCCCGCACCGATGGCATCAAAATCTAGGGATGCCAGTACGAACGTATCTGGCTGTAGACTTTCGAGTTCGAAATCAAACAGCAAAGAAAGTTCGGAAAAATCCACGATGCCAGCTGTGGACAAATTGAAGTCAGTCAGGGCTTCAAAGAAGAATGGATCACCCAGGAATGGGCCAAAGGTGACATTCGTCGCGGCCAGCACAGCCGGATTATAGGTTACATCTAAATCGAAAGCGGAGACGATCTCACCAGCCGTCCCCAGACCGCTGATCTGGACGTCGACCGAAACTGGCATTCCAATTCCCACGGTTTGACTAGACGGCACAAAGTTTAAAGACACCGCCTGAGCATTTCCCCATGCTCCAAAAACCAATGTTGTCATCAATAGAAAAAGTAATCTTCGCACCGTTGACCTCCCTTTGCTTTTTGCCAGTGAACTAGTAATCAATCTTGTTGGAAATACGTACCAACTGAGTGCAATGATACCGATTATTGATAACGGACTTAAATACGGCCCATAGCGTACAAATCTAAAGAAATGAACAAGCCTTTGATAAGGCTAACTTTATATTGGAGGGAAAGAGTGGTAATCAGAAGTTTTTTATGGGGTAGGTAAAAGCATTCTTGCCGGTGCGACATACGTCAGACAGGATGACCAAATTATCTTGGTCATTAAATGACCATCAATAGCTAAATTTCTAGGGAGCGCATCTGGGCTTCGCACACTGAAGCACACAAAGTCGCCCGTCATTGATTGAAATGAGCCCATCACCATTTGAATCGCGAGGATCGTCTGGGCCTGTAGCTGTTTGGCCTCGAGCAGCAAAAATGGTTCTGATATCATTGATATCAATTTGCGTATTTCCATCCACATCACACACCAGGATTTCTTCTTCCACAGGAGTAAACACACCGCGCAATTCGGCACATGCATTATGATTTTCCAAAACCGAGAATTTATCGATTTCGCTAAACCCATCAGAAGCTGGAGTCACTTCTCCAAACGACAACTCCAAGGTATGATCTTTCCCGTTGACCTTAATCAAGGTATCAGGAGCTAGATTAGGGAGTGAAACAATGTCGGCTTGGTCTGCCGGTGGGCTTCCAATAATATTGGGTGTGTTGGTAAAAGTCAGGTCATTTGGAACACTAAAGAGGTTGGGGGTTGGGCCATCCGATTGTACAGAAAGGTCCAATTGAAGTTGGGCGGTATCAGCTTGCGAATCCACTTCAACGGTACCGTTAAAGTAAGAGATAATCCCAAGTTTAACAGGCTCCTCCGGGACAACCGTAAAGGGCCCGCCGGCAAAGCCTAAACTGCTAGGGCCGGTGCCAAATGATCCAGGATCTCCCCACGAAAACTGATCAGTCCCAACCCCAGTCGTCACCATCGTTGGCGGACCTTGAGGATTTTCAAACGTCCCAGAACTAAAACCATCAGGTGTCGAATCCAATGGTGGGCCAGATGACACGACTATAGTGATCCCACTTCCAGGTGCTAGACGTGTCCCTTCTGGTGGATGCTGACTAATGATGTCCCCCTCTGGAACGGTTGTACTTGGAAGAGTCGCGAGACACCCGACCGTGAGGCCAACTTCAGTAATGTCATCTTCACCTTCCCCTTGTGGAAGCTCGACTACCACAGGAACAGCAATGAGCCCAGGCCCGGCGGAAAGGGCAAAATCAATCGGGCTCCCTTCAGGCGCAAGCTCTCCACCAGCGGGACTTTGACTACTCACCTGTCCAACGGGCACGACAGGATCATCTTCGCGGGACACATTACCAGGTTGGAATCCCGCTTCGAGAAGGGCTGCTTCGGCAGCAGCTTGATCTAGCCCAGTCAGGTCAGGAACGGCGGCCAAGGGCGGTCCCGCAGACACAACCAGATCAACCGGAGTGCCTGGTTCAACACTCATGCCTGGAGCCACAGATTGGCTAATCACCTTACCAGCAGGCACAGTCTGACTGTTTTCGGTCGTGATGGTCCCTGGAGAAAGTCCAGCCTCTTCCAAAATTGGTACCGCAAGACCCTGGTCTAAGCCAACAACATTCGGAACGTCGACCATTGGTGGGCCACTTGAAATGACAAGGTTAATCCCGGTGCCTTCCTCCACTTGCTCTCCAGCCGACGGCCCCTGACTGATAACAGTCCCCGCAGGAATCGTGGCATTACTTGCCGTCGTAATTTCGCCAACACCCAATCCGGCACTTATAAGAGTATTCTCAGCATCGGACTGAGGTAAGCCAACGACGTCGGGTATAGAGATAAGTGGAGGGCCGCTAGAAATCACCAAATCAACTGCGGTATTGGGCAATACACTATCGCCTCCCATAGGAGTTTGGCTGAGAACCACACCAGCTGGTACATCTGAATTGCTCACCGTATTAATCGTCCCAACTAGAAGAGCAGCGCCCACAAGGGTGTCTTCTGCATCAGTTTGCAACAGGCCCCCCACATCAGGAACAGTAACTGGAGCTGGACCGGTTGAAACAACGAAGTCTACAACGGCACCAGCCTCTACCCCGCTTCCAGCTTCTGGTGTCTGACTAATCACATGGCCAGCAGGAATGGTATTGTGGGCTTGGGTGGTGGTATTGCCTGAAACAAGGCCAGCATTCTGAATCTCCAAAACTCCCACTGCTTCAAGAAGACCAACAACATCCGGAACAGTAATCAGGGGAAGTTGGAATAACGGCGCTCCAGATTGGACCCAGATAGGATCAGTCGGTTGAATGCTATTATTCGTGCCAAGTGTGCCGGTGACACTTTCAAGGTTACCCCCTTGAACTGATTGACCAGATCCATCATTCAAGTTCCAATACCCAATCAATCCTGTTTCATCACCAGCTAAGGGTCGCTGCATGGTGCCCTGAATCTCTTTCACACTTCGTGCAAAATTCCAAATTCGGAGTTCATCAATGTCACCAGAAAAGAAACTTTGGTTCCCATTCCCAAATGTAATAGCTCCAGCAGTCATCCAGGTGGAAGGAGCAAAAGACACTCCAGCCAACTCCTTTACCAGTTGCCCATTGATATAAAGTCTGGCGGTACTGTCATTAAAAGTACCGGCGATATGCGTCCAAAGACCAAGGGTATTCGAAGTGTGATCAAGAAAATGAGCCGTATTACATGAGGCCGGATCGACATCGTAAAAGAGCGTCTCACCGCTCCCGAACAACATCGTGCCAAAACCGCAGAATTGGCCGGGGCCGGAGATTTGTCCAAATATCACTCCATTAGTTGTAGCAGTAGGTTTGACCCAAGCTTCAAGCGTATGTTCCGCAAGAGGAGTGACAGTCCCAAACGTCACCAAATCATTAATGCCATCAAAACGAAGAGCGGATCCTTGTGCGGGAACTCCTTCTTGATACAGAAATCCTTTCGAAAGGATAGCGAATCCAGGCGGACCACTAACTACCACATCGACGAGACCCGCCGAACCTGGTGGAACATTTCCCATAATCGTGTTCTCATCGATGATCATGAGGTTGACCAAAGGATTCCCACCTATGGTCACACTGGAAACAGCACCAAAGTTCGTACCGGCAATTGTGACAAGTGTACCGCCAATCACCAGGCCTGCTTGTGGGGAAATGCTGGATATTTCTAGCCCGTTTAAAAGACCAGAAGACACAATCAAATCGACACTGCTGCCCTCAATCACTTGGGTGCCAGCAGGAGGAACCTGCCGAATGACTGATCCTGAAGGAACGACATTGCTTGATTCTAAAGAGACGGAACCAATGTTAAGGACAGAAGCATTCATGACTGTTTCGGCCTCGGATTTTGCCAAACCGACGATATTAGGAACAGTGACGGTATTTACGTTTAGGTCTTCGACTTTAACAACACCTAAGCCACCCCACTTAGTTCCGTCATTTAATTCTCCTGTCAGGGACAGGGCTTGGTCTCCTTCATTCAAAAGGGGACTGATTAAAGTCCCGTCAAAAGTTATTTGAAGTTCGGGGATACCGTTTCCATCCTGATCAACAATTGTAAAATCTGCTTGGTTAGCTTGTATAAGTCCGTTTAGTAGGATTGTTGAATCAAGAATACTTTGGGGATCATGACCTTCAGGCAACTCAATGAAGGCATTGATGTTGTCAGGAACCTGGCCTACGATTAAACGATTAGGAACAAAAGTAACTGAGGCTTCAACTACACCGGGAGGAAGTGGATGAATATTTGATATAAGCAGACCTAAAGAATCACTCAATAGTTTGGTATCTTGGGGAAGCTCCTGGAAATCCGAAAGTTCCGCATCATCTAGTGTCAGGAAATGGTCAGCGATTGCGTTGATCTGGTCATTGGAAATTCCAAAGGCTTGAAGCACTTGAACTTCGGCTTCAGGCAAGCCGGTAGTGTTAAGAAAGTCACGAATTTGAGCTATTTTGTTTTCATCGGGAATGGGAATGTTTGGAATAATTTTTTCTAATTCTGTGGAGACAATTTCGACTTTTGATTTCATGATATTAAGATGTAATTTAGTAGCAGACCGTTGTGCTGCAGCCCATTGAAGTTCTCCCGCATCAAGCGCACCAAGAAATCGAGCGTAAGAAAGCAAAGCAGCCTCGGCACGGGAGGCTATGAGAATGCTATTACTAGCAAGTGACTTTTCTGGTGAATCTTCGAGCTCTTCTAGGGCTGGCACACTCACCCGAACTGGTTTCGATAAAACCGTAAAATCGTCTCTTGGGTCAATTGCAATTTCCCTAAGACGTTCACCAGCAAGCAAGGCCCCTGCTTCTCCTATGGCTAAGCTGGCACACGCAAGTTTGCTAAATGCCGGCTCTGGAATAAGGCATGAGGTGATTGCCCCGAAGGTCATTTTATTCGCGGCTTCCAAAAAACCAAGACTTAAGTACCTGGAGATCTGTTTATCTATTCCAACTTTAACTGTAATTTCCCGAACATCTGTATTCACCACATCGGGTCCACTTACGACATAAGTTTCTAGACGTGTGACGAGTTGCCGTTCCGCAACAAGGTCCAAAAACAGGAGGATGTCGTCGATTCGTTCTATGAATCCGATCACATTTTTAAATTTTTTCTCAATCAAATCCATCAATCCCGATCTATTGAACTCATTGACTTCTTCTACTGTTCTCTCGAGGTCTAAAGGTTCGATCCAGTTCCATCTATGTGAAATCACACAGGGCAACTCTTTGGTTTCTAGTGGATTAAACGTTTCGCTTAGAGGTTCACCATTTAGTGAAAATCTGCAAGGACCGATAGTTAATCCATCATCTCCTAAATCCCAATTATTTTGTTCATCCAAAGAACTTTCATGGTTAACTCGATAGTCAAAAACCGCAGGACTATTCACAAGGTTTGTGACCTTTAATGTGATGACGTATCGCTTATCTTTTCCCATTTCGATTTCATCAATTCCAGGAAGCCATTCAACAGACCAATTTTCTGGTATTACGTTAACCTTCTTTGTGATTTGTCTCGTTCGGCCAAAATTATCTTCAACGGTTAACGTCACCTCATACTCTTGAGGCAGTGTGTATGTGTGACCAGGTCTTTCATTGCAATTATTTTCAAAGTTTTCACCATCTCCAAAGTCCCAACGACATAGGACAATCTCGCCTCCATCAAAAGCTTGTGCAAGGGGATTAAATGTAATTGGAATTTGGACCGTGGGATTAAATGGTGCAAATGTAAAATCCACCGATGGTGGATCCCCTACTACGATTTGGGCCTGTTCGGTATCCGTCAAACAATTCGCATTTGGGAAACATCCCGCATCTCTGACAGTCAGGGTTACGGTAAAAACTCCTGGTTCGTTATATCCAAAATTCGGATTAGGACCAATTAAACCGCTTGTTCCAAACCCAAAGTCCCAGATGAAATCATTTGGCTGCAATTGCCCGTCTAAATCGAAGGAGCCACTGGCATCAAATGCTACGATTCCTGGAACTCCAGGATTTTCTGGCTGAAATGTAAAAATAGCTTTTGGAGGATTTCCTACTCGCACCTGTTTGGATGTAATTGCTTGCGATCCTTCATTATCTTCAACTGTCAGCTTCACAGTAAACACGCCCGCACGACTATATGAATGATTCATCGTCTCCCCTTGGCCAACTTCTCCATCTCCGAAATCCCATGTAAAGTTAATGATTTGGTTTCCCCCGGGTGCAGTAGAAGATGAAGCGTCAAACCCTATTGGTACATTTAGCTGAGGGGTATCGGTAGAAATTGTAAAATTTGCTTTCAGAGAGAGGGGCTTTCCTTTTATTATTGCTTCCCCAGAAATATGTTGAACCCAAAACACAATATCCCCTGAATTATTTGCGGGATCATAAATATCTATTTGTTGGATGACTCCCAAATCCAGAATGGGAATAAAATTTCCTACCTCCACAATAAGGGTTGGCCCCATTACAATTGGATCTCCTTGCCCAGTAAAATCTACCTCGTTTGTATAGAGCCCCAACTGTCCAGATGCACCATTAGCCAAATAAACGATTCTAAATATTGCGCCGCCGGTTCCATTGGAATGATTTATTCCAACCCGAGAGTTTAATGGACTGTCATTTGGTATATTTGCCACCTTCCAGCGTTGGACCAAATTATTTTGCGCATCGTATTCTGCCACCCATATGCCCGCTCCACTTGTGGGATGGTTGGCCATAAAAGCCATTTTCTTCCCATCATCACTAATTCCCGGTCGCTGCCCAATTTCAAGGAAGTCGGTGGAAGGTGCGATTTGGACAGCAGTACTTAAAAGTTCATCGGTAAACAGTAGGATGCTGTCATTAACGAGATTTCCCCACTTGATAATAGTGGTATTGTTGTCGGCCACCATGGGGTAGTGCTCTAACGAACCAAAGAGTGATCCCGAGATAAAATAATCTTCTGCAACATTATGCTCCCCGTTTTCTGTATCTTTAGGAGTAGCTAACACTGTGGGAGGAAATTGTTGGTCTTTTAGTACACCTCCAAACACGACGCGACTCGAACCATTGACTTTGTTGCTGAGAGTGACACCTTCTTTTAACGGCTCATCTGGGAAAATTTGGCTGCGAGGAGCGAATGGGCTATTGATTCCTCCCGTTAAGAATTCGCTATCAGCGACGATTTTAAAATCATCGTTGGTTGGGCCTAATCGCTTTATGGCCGAATTCAAGCCATTAACTGATTGCTCACGCCAAACAACTTGATCTTGATTATTGATCTGGACTAATTGCCCAAAGAAAAAGAGCGGCGAGTATACCTCTCGGGAATCTATCGTTCCTTCTGTTTCAACAAATACCCCACGCCGCCCCAAGTCGTCATTGGCAGTAAAAGCCACATGGCCCAAATCATTTATGGACGGTCCACGACCTAGGAGATTGATCCTTTCAGTCCCAGGCAAGGATTCGCCGGTTTGGGCAATAATTTCAAATCCGAATTGTGTCTGAGCAAAAGCGGAGGAGGCTACTAGAAAGATGTGGACAAAAAACAGCGAAATTATTGAGACCCAAAAGTTGTTCTTTACATAGATTTCTCTTTTTGTTGCTCCAGGACAAAACATTTGATTATGACTATCCCTCCCCCGAGCCCCACATCAGTGGGAAGCTCTCCTTTTATTTACATATTCCTTAATGACCATGTCTTTTTGAGGTGACTCTTGTCTTTAAGCCCCTGCGCCTGCAAATTCGCATCTATCCTCTTACCTCTATTGATTAGAGAAGAAAATTCCCACAAACAATACCAAAATAAATTATTGTAATGATATACCACTTTTGAGGGGTACATTGGTGGCCCTCTTCTGGACTGAGTGTCTACGGAAACGAAGCAAGTTCAGTTTCGACGATTCTGGCAGCACAAACCGAAGCTGAGGTGCAAATTGATTTTACCCTGAAGAAGACAAAATTCTTTGCACGCTTTCAAAAGCAGCTCAATGATCGCCAGCTCCGGGTTATTCGCCGGATGCTGGAAGAAGGGCTGAAAGGCTTTGAAGGCGGGATAAGCACAAAAAAATATATCGCCATCACAGAAACTTCGAAGGCAACAGCAACCAGAGACTTACAGGAACTGGTTGAAAAAAGAGCGCTCGTTTCACTGGGGGCGGGGCGTAGTTCAAGATACCAGATTAAATTATCCTAGCCATGCCCCTTTAGTTTTCACCAGCTTTTGAGGGAATTTTAAAACAGAACAACAATGTACTACCTGTCTGTATCAGAAAAATGAATGTTGAGCACAGAGTGTTTAATATTTTTATTAATTCTGCTATCCCTTTAAATGCTTTTACACCAGTTGGCGAGTTACGTCACTTAGGAGAATTCAGTGTCTACCATTGATGATGTAATCACCTGGGCTAATACATTACCTTCATGGCAAGGGGATGCTGTTCGTCGGCTCCTAGAAAATGGCGAAAAACCGCTTAGTGCTGAGGATTATTTGGAAGTATTGGCGCTTGCAAAAGCGGAATTGAAGCTTGCCTCGCCCCCGGATTTATTAAAGCCGGTTCCCCCAGCTCCCGGTAAATTCTCTGGTGTTCCAGAAACAAAAATGTCGGTTAAATTGCTATCCATTGATGATGTTAAGAACGCAAACATAATCAAGTCTGGCCAGATCCAGCCCTTTGCTGAGAGCGGTGTTACGGTTTTATACGGCGGTAATGGTTCCGGCAAATCTGGTTACTCGCGCATCCTGAAGCTGGCTTGCAAGGCTCGCGACAAAGATGAGCTTATTCTTCCGAATGTTTTCGAAAAATCACCGTCCGGTCCTCCCACTGCAACACTGAAAATCAAACAAGATAATAAACCGAAAGACATTGTTTGGATTCAAGGTACGGAGGCTGATTCTATCCTAACCAATATCACAGTGTTTGATGGCCGCTGTGCCAGGGTTATCACGGATGATCGCAACGAAATAGCTTATCTTCCCTATGGAGCGGATGTTTTTCAGAAAACAGCGGAGTTAATACAGAGAGTCAAAGCGGATGTAGAAGCCGAAATCACAGAACAGGTGGCGATCCAAGATTCAGCAGTGGTGGCTGATACCCCTTCGGGAATCTTCCTTAAAGCATTGTCGGAAAACACCAAGGATGAGGAAATCCAAGCGGCAACCGCCTGGAGTACGCAAGATGAAACTGAGTTGACTATCCAAGAGGAACTAAGCCGGACGTCAGATTCTACAAAAGCCACTCAAGAAATTGCTAGGCTGGTAAAGAGCAAGGAACGTGTCGTGGATGCAAGCAAAATGGTGGCAGAACTCGTTGCATCGTGTACCGATCTTACCAATGATGCCATCGAAAAGAGTTTAAAAGAATTGAATGTTGCCAAGCTTGCACACACTGAAGCTGTGGCTGAGCGCCAAACTCCTGAAACACTGCAAGGAGTTGCGTCAACAAATCAATGGGAAATTCTCTATAATGCAGCCAAGAAATATTCTGAAGAGGTGGCCTATCTCAAGGAACCCTTCCCCAAAACAACGAATGCCGTATGCGTTTTGTGTCAGCAACCCCTTAGTGAGGAAGCAATTGCCAGATTTGAACGCTTCAAGAAATATATGGAGGATGCCACTAACAGTTTGCTCACGGAGAAGCGGAAAGCCTTGGCGTCGATTCGTGAATTAATGGAAGGATTAACTCCCTTATCCGGTCCGGCGCTTGAATCTATTTGCGACGAAATTTCTAGCCTGGACATTAAAGTAGCAGATAATCTTCGAGCCTACCACGGAGGAATTTCCGTTCGTAAAATTAAAGCACTCGCATTGCTCAAGGAAGAGGAATCTCCCGAGAAAGTGGCCCTGTTACCACCCTGGCCTGTTTCACCTCAAGAGGACATTCGAAAAGTTGGGGAGGTTCTCACGGAAAAAATTGCTGGTATCACGAAAGCGGCTAAACCAGAGGAGTATCAAAAGCTTCTTGCCAATGTTACAAAACTTAAAGCGCGCAAGGCATTGAGTTTAAGAAAAGTAGACCTTACCACGTTCCTCGTAAAAGCAAGGATAAATGCCACAATACGTCGTGCTGCCTCCACCCTCCGGACACAAGAGATCACAAAGCAAGGAACAGCCTTAATCCGAAAGAATCTGACACCAGAACTGCTTGCCGCCTTCAAGACCGAATTAGAAGCACTTGGTTCTACCCGAGTACGCATATCGGTAAAACCTACTGGAGCTGAGGGGGAGACTGCGCACCAGATGTTGCTGGAAGGTGCTCCTGCCCTCGGAAGTGCCAGAATGTCCCAGGTTCTTAGTGAAGGGGAAACACGTGTTATCGCTCTGGCTGGCTTTCTGGCGGAACTTAAACTCGCTAAACATTCCAATGGAATCGTATTTGATGATCCGGTCTCTTCTTTGGATCATGTGTTTACTAGAAAAATTGCCGAGCGACTTGCATGCGAAAGTTTGACACGCCAAGTTATAATCTTTACGCACAACATCGCCTTCCTTATGGAATTACAAGATTCTTGTCTGACACTCGCCCAGGCTGGGACGCCCGTTGAAGTGGCCGTTCATACCCTCCGTCGGGATGCCAAATCCGCCGGTATCACGACAAACGGTGCGCCGTGGTATGCCTTGAAGGTCTACCAACGAGCCCACTACTTGGATCAGCTGGCCCACAAAATCAAACCGCTATATCAGGATAATATGCCCGAATACAATAAAGAGGCAGCCTATGTTTACGGACTATTGCGTGAAGCTTGGGAATCTTGCATCGAGGATGATTTGTTCTACAACGTGGTGTGCCGGTATCGGAATAGCGTGCAGACACTTAAGCTCATTCAAGTTTCCATTGAAGATACAGACATCCATCAGGTCGAACTTAATATGGCAAAGGCAAGCACCTGGATGACAGGCCACGCTAAATCCAAGGCCTTGGATCAAGATAGGCCTGCTCCCGATGAATTGCTAAATGACATCCAAGCCCTAAGAGACTTTTCAAAACTCCTCGTCGGTCGCCGAAAGGAAACAGTAAATCGACGTAAACAACAGTTAAAGCCTTAATTAATAGCCATACAAGGATCACTACAAGTGTTGCCCTACTTTTCTAACTAGAAATTTTCATAAGATACATTATCACATCATCGAACGACTGCTTTCGGCCATATGCGGACATTGAAACAAGCTATATAATTATTTTTTAAAACTACGCAAACACATCTAAAAAACTTTTTCTATTTCTAAATTTTTATTGCTTACAACAAGATCATAATCTCTTCGAAAGGGCTTTGTATTAATCGAAGTCCCCTGACCTATTGACTTAGCCAGCGAAAATCCTGATGCATCGATCCAATTAACACCATCTTCTTCCAATACAGGAATTACATGGTAACGACCTAATTGGCCTGTGGTTCCTGTGAGTTCTATTTCTCCAAAATCTTCAGGTGTTCGTGTTATCTCTCGACGTGGCAAGCTTTGTTGCCACTGAAGGAACCGTTGAGGATCAATTAAATCCTCTGCATTCACCTCTTCTTCGGCAACTTCTTCCAGCCACGTATCGAATTCAGGGCGTCGTGCCATAGCCTTGTCCCGCGTCTTTGCAAGCCCTTGCGCTTGCGCGAAAGCAACAAAAGGATCAAGCGTTCCCCAACGCAAAAGTTCTTTCGCCCAAAACCCAAACCAAGGCAATCCCGTTGTTTCTTTCCAAACCGCC
>JAJCYI010000134.1 GCA_029263015.1 Saprospiraceae bacterium
AAATGTTACGTACCTACGGCACGAAAAATACCGTTGGTTTGGCATTGCTACCCATGTTCCGTCCCTAACGGGACAATCAAAGGACAGAAACCGCCATAAGCTCTTGATTGTCAAGGATTATTATCCAGAACTCACGTTAAAATAGGGCGGCACTGTTAAATATTTTCTGAATATAAAGGTGACACCTTTCCTAAAGGCGTCACCTTTTTGCATAGAAGTCTGTGGTGGTTTAATTTGCCTAAAATCCAAACATATTCTAAAAGACTCGAACAGGTTTGTACATTTTATTTAGAACTCATTCCTAACTTTGCGGTTTCCTAGAAAAACATCAATCAACAACATTTTTCAAAACCAACAATTTCAACATGAAATTTTTCATTGATACAGCGAACCTCGAACAAATAAAAGAAGCCAAAGAACTGGGAATCCTGGATGGCGTTACCACCAACCCAAGCCTGATGGCAAAAGAGGGCATTTCTGGGACTGCCAATGTCGAGCGGCATTATCGTGCCATCTGCGAAATGGTGGACGGGGACATTAGCGCCGAAGTTATTTCAACTGACTTTAAAGGAATGGTGGAAGAGGGCAAAAGACTTGCAGGCATTGCGGAAAACATAGTCGTGAAAGTCCCAATTATCAAAGATGGAGTGAAAGCACTGGCTTGGTTCACCGAGAACGGGATCAGCACCAATTGCACACTTGTGTTTTCAACTGCCCAAGCAATTTTGGCAGCCAAAGCTGGGGCTACTTATGTGTCGCCTTTCATCGGACGCGTTGATGATACGAACTGGGACGGTATGAGCTTGATCCGGGAAATGGCAGAAGTCTATGCAATCCAGGGATTTGATACTGAAATATTAGCAGCATCAATCCGAAATTCCCGTCACATTGTCCAAGCTGCCCTAAATGGTGCAGATGTAGTGACCTGTCCTTTGAGTTCGATCCTTGGAATGCTCAATCACCCGTTGACCAATATTGGATTGGAAAAATTCCTGGCCGATCATAAAAAGGCCAATGAGGTAAGTTCTAATTGAAGACCTGTCAGGTTGTTTTTTCCATATATGTTGGGGGATCGATCATCGATCCCCCAACATATATGGAAAAAACAACCTGACAGGTCTTGCACTAAAGAATCCTTGAAGTCTGTGGGGGTGGCGGAGAAACCAGGCTGTATTTGAAAAAACGGGATTTATTAGACATTTTATTTAGGGACAAACTTAGTGAACCTGATAATATGATCTTTTTGTTTTTATGAAAAATGTCATCCACCCCAATAATCATTTGAAATGGCAACTTTTTAAATGGAAGGACTGAAAATCCAGTGAAAGCATTGAACCCGTTCCATTCTACAACGAAATTTCCTTCAGGCAAAACTTGGACCGCTGCACCCCCATAAATATTCCAAGGGTTTTGACTTTTAATATTGTAATCGGCATCCCGTCGAAATTTTCCATTTCCAGCTCCTAATGTCAGATATATGGATTTGCAAAAAGTGCCTTCGTTTCGGAGGTTGAATGCTTTCATCGCAACCAAATAATAACTGGTCAGTTTATTTGGTGGTTCCGGCTTCCAGCCAAATAGGTCGAAGACGCCTCCTCCGATCCAAAAGTCATTTTTCAAAAGCCTGCTAAAATGAATGCCCAAAGTGCCTTCCCCTAAATTCCCAGGTGCTCCTTTACTATCATGAAGGCCATATATGTTTATCCGGACCTCCAGCCCAATCAATTTTTCCGGATTACCAAGTCCAAGCGAAAAGGAGGCGTTTCCGTCAGGGGAATAAAAACGTCCTGTGATCCTGGTTCTTTGTTGCAGGAACAACCCGCCTCCGGCTACGCCTAAGTACCCTTTTCGGAATGGATCTGGCACACTCAAGCTAATTGCTGGTACACGATAATTAAATCCGTTTAATGCGGAATCGAGCAATAAAGGGTCAGTCGGATTTTGGGAAAAAAGGGTAGTAAAAGAAAGGAGGATGCCCACCAAAAAAGACCATCTATTTGTAAGCATGAAATAAATATTTTACTGTCAAAAGAAATAAGTGAAAGGAAATTCAGCGTAATCAGATGGGAAATACAGGAGGCAGAAGATCGCCTAAAGTTACGTACACATTTTTGTAAAACTAAATTAAAGTATAATTTTTTCCGATAGATTAACTCTGGAAACTGATTTTGTAGCGATAAAACCTTTCCAATGTTTCTACTCCCTTAAACACCTTGTTAATCCGTTTTTACTTTTTCAACAACGAGTTTACCAACCAATTTCCCTTGTTCAACACCTACAAAACAAGCTGGGGAATAATGGATGCCTCCATAAAGACGACTGATGGCAGCTTCCTCAGATGCTTGTTGAAACGAAGTGAACTGCCTCACAGGCATGCCATATTTAACTTCGACCGAATCCGCATATTCAAAATTTTCACCGAATACATCTGTAAGTGCCACAGCTGCTGCGGCTGAAATAACACTGTGGCCGCTTGTATATTCTGGGAAAGGCGGGGTTTGTAATACAGGTGTCCATTCCTGATCTATATAAGTATTGATAACGGTCTCAGGCCGGATCAGGTTACTTTGAAATTTTTCTTCCCAACATGAAATAAAAGCATCTGCCAACGCAATGGAAGTCAGGGCATAAGCCTTTGCAGATTTCATAATATCAGCTTGGGCCGTCCGGCATGCAATTTGGGAAATGCCCATCCAGTGGCCTCCGGGGGTTATTTTTTTTGTGGCAAACATTACATGCCCCTTGTGGTGGGACACAAACGGATTGCAGTCCCAAAATTTGGCGACAGCAATCCGTTCGTCTTTGTAATCATTATCAACTTCCAATACCGTGTATACTTCCAGCACTTCTTGATAGAATTTGCTATCCTTATCCACTACGTCAAAAGGAGTTGGGGGATCAGGGACGAACTGTCTTGCAGAGTCAAGGACAAAAGGCCTGATTTTGTCCCAGTGTGGTTCAATGGCATCTAGGTAATCAGGTGGGGTGGGTTTCCATCGGGCAGGGTCGTCATTAATGGTGAATTTTGGAAATGTCCGAGTCTGTTTGTAATTGTCCTTGTCGGCCCATTCAAGGATATGTTTCCCAACAGATTCGCCAAATGATAAAGATCTTTCAAATATATCTTTGGGCATGTTGACCGCTTGAAAATCCTTCATCAAGTCTAATTCAAAAGCTTCTATTTTATCTTCCGAAAAAACCAATTGCTTACCAACGATTAACATTGCTTTGACTGCTGCTAATGGATAACAATATTCTTTGGTGGAGTCTGGTTTGGGTACATTGTTCAATTCATTTATTTGCCCTTCGAGCGATTGATAACCTGGGTAGCCTGGTACGAGCGCCTCATAGGCTGCGATGCTGGGATAGGCATAAATCCGGCTCGCAACTGGCGGTGAAAAGATGTCGTGTACAATCACATCTGTGATCTGCTGTAGAGACCTGTGCAGGTATTCAGGATTAATGGATTCTTCTTCCCAATTTGGGTTAGAGGTATCGCAGCTCGAGCAAAAAAAAATTATTGAAGTAAAAATGATTGTCAGGAAGGAGGTGGTAAATTTATTCATTGAATCAGGAGTTTTAAGTAACAAAGGTTAATTATCTATGAAAAATCCAAATACTTAACCTATTCTCTGGGATAGCGAAATTTGATTGGGTAAAATTATGAATGCCATTTATATTTATTGAAGTACATAGCTTTTTAGTTTCAACAAACAAAAAAAGTGGCATCCTGGAAGCAGGATGCCACTTTATAAGTAGGTGAACTCAAATAATCGACACTTTTGGCGGGCTCTTTTTCCGCCATACTTTGTTAAAAAAAATGACCGTAGCTATGGCTATGCTAATTTTTTTTGCCTTGTCTGACGAAAAAACCTGCCTGCCGGTAGGCA
>JAJCYI010000135.1 GCA_029263015.1 Saprospiraceae bacterium
TCCCGTTAGGGACGGAACATGGGTAGCCAAGCATTTGCAGGGGTTTTCACCGTGCCGTAGGTACGCAACGTGGAAAATGTTACGTACCTACGGCACGAAAAATACCGTTGGTTTGGCATTGCTACCCATGTTCCGTCCCTAGCGGGACAATCAAAGGACAGAAACCGCCTTAAGCTCTTGATTGTCAAGGATTATTATCCAGAACTCACGTTAAAATAGCTTTAACCAGTAGTTGATTCCTTAATTTAATAGCAACCCACCACCCAAAGGAGGTGGCTTTAAGGGCAACCCCAAAGGGGAATTTTCTGCCTATGTTGAACTTTTGAAAGAAAACAAACCGTTATTTCAGACTACCCAACTCATCACTCCTAATTATACCTCCGCTTCACAAGTTTGATAAAATTCTTAGCCTTTCCCTTCCTTGTTTTAGCCGCCCAATTAAATTTAGAGGCAGCATTCCTGACCAAAAAAGATTTAGCTTGATTGAAATCGGGGAGTTTGTTCAGCGTATCCAAAGTAAGGTCAAAAACAGCCTGGTCACCACCGAACAATTCGTTGACCGTAAAAATACGCTCATTCAACCCCATGGCCTTTTTTATATTAGTGATGGGCATTTCACTCAATCTTTCAGAAAGTTCCTTAGCATCGTTAAATGAAAAAAGTTCTTCCAAATCAGCATTGATCTTCACTGGAACAACAGGCTTTGGTGGCGGTGGCGGAGTTTTCTTTTCGACAACCGGGGGCGGAATCACTGGTTTTGGTTCTGAAACCTCTGGGACGCTCACAACCTTGGGTTTTGGCGTAGGAGCGGGTTGGGGGATTGGGGGTTTTTCAGGTTGTTTGGTTTCTATAGTTTTTGGGGTGGATTTGATGATCTCTACTATCCGAGGTGCATCTGAAACTATCGGCCCAGGCATATCGAGAAATGATTCATAAAACTGAAGAATATAATTTCGCATCAAGTCACGCTCAATTGACGACACGTTTTTTTTATCGGCACTGATATTCTTGTAAAGTGCATTGATCTTGTCGAGAAGTAATTTTGCTTGTTTTAAATCCATGTTTGGTGAAATGCTAATGTTTTTGAATGGGAGTAAAATAAATGCTGGTCAAGTAGATTTACACCACTGCTATTTACTCAACTTATTGCATGAAATGACAGTAAATCCTACCTTCGCCGCCCGTATTCCTATTTAGCCCTAAAAGTATAGTTTTTCATAGAAACCCCTATTTTCATTTTCACTATTTTACTATTTTTAAGAATCCTGTTCCCTAATTCTTCCCTAATTCTAAAAGATGTTCCTCGAACCACATTTCAAAGGCCAACGTAGCGGATGGATTGAAGTCATTTGCGGATCCATGTTTTCAGGAAAAACAGAAGAGTTGATCCGCCGACTGAAACGGGCTAAGATTGCCAACCAAAAAGTCGAGATATTCAAACCAAAAGTAGATAATCGGTACGACGACCGAAAAGTAGTATCCCACGATGAAAATTCCATCCTTGCCACTCCAATCGAACATTCAAAAAAACTGCTGGAACTTACCGAAAGCATTGGGGTTGTGGGCATTGATGAAGCTCAGTTTTTCGATTCTGACCTCCCTTCCGTCTGCCAGTCACTTGCTCTGCGAGGGAAAAGAATTATAGTCGCAGGTTTGGATATGGACTTCCGAGGACTGCCTTTTGGACCAATACCAGACCTGTTGGCCGTCGCAGAATATATCACCAAGGTTCATGCTATTTGCCAGCATTGTGGCAACTTGGCCACCCATTCATTCCGCCTGACAACTGATAGCGATACGGTTTTGGTAGGCGAAAAAGAATCGTATGAAGCCCGATGCCGGACTTGCTACCATATGGGCAATATCCTTAACTTGCAAGTTCAAGATAAGAGTGAATGATGGAGGGGATAGAATTTAGGCAGATTAAACTAATAAATTGGAAATTAGACTTTAGACCGCAACATCTGTAAAGCTATGCGCCAATAAACCACTACCCCTCATGTCTGATTTCAAAAATCCATAACACACTTGTTTAGATAAATCAAAACTAATGCAAATCAACGCTGACCCTACCTTTGAAGCCCATCTGGAGAAGTTCATTGAAGACGCCCTTACAGAAGACGCACCCGGAGGTGACCATACTTCATTGGCTTGCATTCCTGCTGACGCACGTTGCCAAGCAAATCTATTGGTCAAAGAACCAGGGGTATTGGCAGGGGTTCATTTGGCTGAACGAATCTTCAAGAAATTGGACCCAAACTCCATCATCGATATTTATATAGAAGATGGCAAGGATGTCAGTTATGGAGATGTGGCATTCAGGATAGAATGCAATACACAAGCACTTCTCCGCGGAGAACGGCTTGCCCTGAACCTAATGCAAAGAATGAGTGGAATTGCTACTCAATCCAGTCATTTTGCATTTGAAGTAGGAGACTTTCCAGTGAAAATATTGGATACTCGAAAAACAACTCCTTTGCTCCGGTTTTTGGAAAAATATGCAGTCAAGATTGGTGGCTGCCTCAATTACCGCAACAGTCTTTCAGATTGGTTTATGATAAAGGACAACCACATTGAAGCGTGTGGAGGGGTTGCCAAGGCAATCAAAAGGGTGAATGATTACCAGGTCGAAAAAAAATTAAACCTCGGAATTACGGTAGAAGTAAGGAATTTGGTGGAACTACACGAAGCCTTGGATGCAGGCAATATCACCAGGATAATGTTGGACAATTTTGAAATACCGCTGATGCATGAGGCGGTGCAAACTGTCAATAAAAAGTTTGAAACGGAGGCATCTGGCGGAGTTAATATCCACAATGTCCGTCGGGTAGCCCAAACAGCCGTTGATTATATCTCTGTGGGTGCGCTTACCCATTCTGCCCAAAGCATTGACTTGAGTTTGAAAATTGTGAAGTGAAATATATTCTGAAAATGCCTACCTGTCGGCAAGGCTGGGAAATATGGTAATCCCAGCATAGATTTACTTTCCCGAAATGGAATTCCCGCCCTCGGTTATTCCTCTTTTCATCCCACTGGATAACTTTGAAGAGTCATCCAAATCAGTATAGCCAGTGAAAGTATGACCAACCAAAAGCGTACATCTTTGTAGATAGTGTTTGTTTTTTCCATGAGTATTTTGACCAGGTTCAGTCCTATTAACATGTATATGAATGAGATCATCATAGCAAAACGACTTTAGGGACTCGCAATAAACCTTCTATGCATGGGGGCAGGCCATCTACAACTGTGTGTTTGTAGCAAGCATATATGTTCAAAGGGATAGAAATTACACTTATAATGAGAAAGGGAATCAACAGGAGGAAAGAAGGTTTCCTAAAGATTGTTTTGATATACCCTGTAAGTCAAAAAGGATGCCATTGGATATTTTTATAATGGGTTGTGGGTTGCACAAAAACAAATACAAAATGTCAAAACGCTGAAGCGCAAAGACGCTGAGGTTGTCGTATTCTCAGCGTCTTTGCGTCTCAGCGTTCAATAATTCACTCCCTCACAACGCTTACTGGCATCGTTTCATCGTACTCGCCAATCAATACTGGAGTTTGAGCGCCCACCGTGTAGCCGCTCACTTTTTCCAAAGTAAATTGGAACACTTCATCAATGGTTACAATATTATCATGGTTGAAATCCGCTTCCCCTTTTAAGCCACGAATCAAGAAATGGCTGAAAACGCCCGATCGCAACCCGCTGTCTTCCAATGACACTTCCTGGCCTTTGGAGGACATCAACAAGGCAGTGCCGCCATTGGTATTTTCAAAAGCACTGTAATATTGATCGAGCATATTGTTCACAGTACTCCTTGATGCCACAATTTCTTCCTCCCCACCGTACTCACCATAAAGTGAACCAGCATGGCAAGCGTCTCCTAGTACAATTTTGTGTTTTGCTTTTGCCTCATCGAGTATCTGCCTGATTTCATGGTGGTACAGCCGGTTTTCAAAACCATCAAAATCGACCGGGATGAATGCCCCCTCCACGCCATGCCCAGAAAAATAAAACAGCACCACATCATTTTCATCAGCATTGAGCAGGGTGTTCCGCATCGAATTCAGGATGTTCTCTTTTGTGGCATTGTCATCCACCAGCACTTGCACTTGCTCATCAGGCAAAGCCCCTCCTTCTGGACTTTTCAGAAAAGCATAAAACTGGTAGGCATCGTCATCGGTATATCGCAAAGAAGGCATATGCGCATAGCTTGCCACGCCAACCACGGTCGCCCAAATTCGGACTGAAGATTCTGCTGCCTCAATTATAACAGATTCTTCTGAAGAATCTGGAAGATATTTTTTCCCTTCATCAGGTTGACCTGGCTGCATGGTTTGCTCCTCATTTTTTTCGACCACGGCAATATCAATAGACCGTCCATTTACCCATTCGCCTTGTTGTGATACACCATTTTTGTTCGTGTAAGTCCCCAATCCATGTTTTTTGCTTTGCAGCCAATGACCTGCAAACTTTGCCCCGTCCTTGTAAAACATGATACCTTTTCCGTGAAACCTCCCTTCAAGAAATCCGCCTTCATAACGTCCGCCTTTTTTAAATGAATAAATTCCATCGCCGTTCGGCAAATTTGCTTGCCAGTTTCCCTTATAGACATCACCATTCGCGTATTCCATTTTCCCTTTTCCATGAAAGTTATTTCGGTGAAAACTACCGGTGTATTCGTGTCCTTCCATGAAAATGTACTTCCCCTGACCCTGCCGCAAGCTGGCTTGCCAGCTCCCCAAGTATTTGTTACCATTGGCACAAAACAGGATTCCATTGCCGTGGGGTTTCCCATCAATAAATTCACCTACATAGCGGTTGCCGTTGGCAAACTGATACTTACCATAACCATTGAAGCAATTGCCTTCTTTGCAGCCTGCTGGGCTGTTGTTGTCTGCTTTAAGTGGGAAAGAAAAAAAGGTGGCCGCTACTACAACCAGATGCAAAAACAATTTCATTATTCCGGGTTTTAAAGAATTTGGTTCTTTGACAACTCCCATGGAAATTTTCAAACTAATTTATAATCTGTAGTTAAAAGTTGACACCTTTTGGAAAGGTGTCAACTTTGACCGGTTCAGAAAACCAAGATCCCGGGATATGTCAAAGTATCAAGAATTTTACAAAAAGAAAAAGTGTAGCGGTCGTGCATATTCAATGACGTTTGCGTTTAATGTTCCAAAAAAGAAATAAGTAATATTCGGTTGCGAGGTAGAAGTGGCCATCCGTAATTTGGATAGGATTCTAAACGGACACACTAGGCTATTTTATTTTACAAATGAAAGATTTTCACAAAAAATATAGAAGCCGTTTTGGAAAAAACTAATTTTGCGCCCTCAATTCCACAGCCTGAGAACAAGGTTGGGGAAACAGACATTATTCAATTCAAATTTTCATTATTAAAATAAATCAATATGTTAAGCAGATTAATTTTCCTATTTACTTTTTGTAGCATCATTGCTTCTTGCCAAAGTACACCAGCTGATCAAACCAAAGAAACTGGCCAGGCTCAGTCTTTTGGTGAACTGATCACTGCCGACGGTGCTATTTCGTACTCAGATATGATGTCTCAAATGACTACCGCTGATTCCATGACGGTAAAAGTCCGGGGCACCGTACAAGGTGTTTGCCAGGCAAAAGGTTGCTGGATGAACCTCAATGATGAGCAAAGCACTGCCGAGACTTTCGTGAAATTCAAAGATTATGGATTTTTTATGCCAAAGGACATCGCAGGCCGAGAGGTCATCATGGACGGATACGCATATAGAGAAATCACTTCCGTGGACGAACTCCGTCATTATGCCGAAGACGAAGGCAAGTCAAAAGAAGAAATCGAAGCCATCACAGAACCTGTTGAAGAAATGAAATTTATGGCGAGCGGTGTGCTTTTATTGCCGGAGAGCAGTAACCAGTAACCAGTAGGCAGTAGGCAGTAGGCAGTAGGCAGTTTACCAAAAACCGTAACTATTTGCCACCCCTCGTGCCGTAGGCACGAAACATGGGTAATGGCATAGCAAAAACAGTCTTCCGTGCCGTAGGTACGCAAAGTGGGAATCACGTTACGTACCTACGGCACGGAAGCCATCGCCCAATAATTATTGTTACCTACGTTTCGTACCTATGGCACGTGGTAAGGTTATCAAAAATCAATACTCATTCAAATGAACTTACGGAGGAAATGCACCTTCAATTCAATATTGACCATCGTAGTATGGTGCATTTTCCCTATTCTCTCCTTTTGCCAAAACACCTTCCTTGACAGTCTCATTAATGTTTCCAAAACCGCCCAAGCAGACACAAATAAGGTCATCCTCTTAACTGACATAGCCTGGGAATTCAAATTTGACAACTACGGTAAGGCCAAGACCTATCTCGACGAGGCCCTTACCTTGGCCCAGCAACTCCATTTCCCGAAAGGGGAAGGACTTGCATACAATTTCAGGGGCGTTATCGAGGACATCCATGGCAACAGTGAAGCGGCCATAATTTATTTCACCAAAGCGTTGGAAATAAGAGAAGCAATTGGAGACAGAAAGGGCGTCGCTTCGCTGTACAATAACATTGGGAATGTAAAAGAAAACCTCCAAGATTATCCTGCCGCCCTGCAAAATTACCGTAAATCACAACAGATACGAGAGGAACTTGGTGACTCGGCACGGGTCTATAATACCTATTACAACATTGCCGACCTGCACGAAAACATGGGCAGTTATCTGGAAGCCCTCGATAATATTTACCTGTTCCTGAAAGGCGCAGAAAAGGCAAGAGACAAAGAAAAAATTGCCAATGGCTGGAATATAGTTGGGAATATCAAAACAGAACTCGACCGTTTTGACGATGCCCTCGAAGCATACGAAACTGCGTTGCTGCTCCACCAAGAATTGGGCAATGAATGGGAAGTATCTTCGGCGCTCAATAACATCGCCAACCTTAAAGATTCCATGGCGGAAGACCTCATGGACGAAGACGATTTAGGTGAAACCACTCAACTATATTTTGATGAAGCTGTCGCCATCCACTTGCAAGCGTTGGCTATCCGAGAACAGTTAATGGATACTTTAGGTCTTGCCGAAATTTACAATAACATTGGTTATGTGTTGAAAAATGTTGGTAGCTTCCATAAAAAATCAGGCGACCTAAAAATGGCTTCAAAAACTTGGAGTGATGCAGAAGATTATTTACGTAAATCCCTGGCAATTAGGGAAAAAGCTTCGGATCAAGAAGGGATTATGGAAGTATATAATGGCATTGCCGATGTACGGAGACGCCAAGAAAAATTCAGCGAGGCACTTGAATACGCCAAAAAATACTATGCCATTGCAAAGGAAACCGGAGACCAAAAATACCAACAAAACGGCCTGAAGGACTTGGCCCGCATCTACAATAAACTCGGAGAGTATAAAAAGGCTTATAAAAAACGAAAGGATTACGACGAACTCCGCTATGAGCGGTTCAACGAAAGTCGAATCAAAGATGAAGAGCGTCTCCAAGCACTTTATACGGATGGCAAAAACCAATTGGAAATAGAGCAACAAAAGCAGGCCCTCAACCAGCAAGAAGCTGACCTTGAACAATCACGCATCGTGCGGAATTCATTGATTGGTGGAGGATTGCTGCTGCTGCTGTTGGCAGGAGTCATGCTCAACCGCAATAAATTGATCCGTGCAGAAAAAAAGCGGTCTGACAATTTGCTGCTGAATATCCTCCCTAAAAAAACAGCCGAGGAACTAAAGAAAAACGGCAAGGCAAAAGCCCGTTACCACGAGCAGGCCACCGTGCTGTTCACCGATTTCAAATCATTTACATCCCTTGCTGAAATAACCTCTCCAGAAGCCCTGGTTGAGGAGTTGGACTATTGTTTTCGTGGATTTGATGAAATCATTTCAAAATACAATATTGAAAAAATAAAGACCATTGGCGATGCTTACCTCTGCGCTGCTGGATTGCCCTTGTCCTCCCCTACCCATGCTACCGATATGGTCAATGCAGCCATTGACATTCAACGGTTTATGGAGTCGTTCCGAAAGAAACAACGCCATGAAAACAAGAATGAATATTACTGCCGGATCGGCATCCATACTGGCCCTGTGGTCTCCGGTGTGGTGGGAAAAAAGAAATTTGCCTACGACATATGGGGCGACACGGTCAACATAGCTGCTCGAATGGAGCAGAGCGGCGAAGTCAACCAGATCAACATTTCACAGACCACCCACGAAATCGTAAAAGAACAATTCCATTGTACCTCAAGGGGCAAGGTATCCGCCAAAAACAAAGGGGAACTGGATATGTACTTCGTGGATTTTGCAGTGGATGCTGAAAAAAACATCACTATTGGCAGCGTTTGACCGACACAGTACGTATTAATGTTGGTTTAAAGAAATAGGCGTTATTTCCCGATGGCAGCTTCTCGTTTACTCTCACTATTTTATTTTGATTGGTAAAGAAGCTGCCCTCTTTTTTTTCCTTCCTTTTGTAAATTTCCCATTTCCAACAATTACGGTTTTAGCATTTGGATTTCCTGCTTTCAAAAGCAAAAGAAGACTTTGCGCATTTGAGGCCAGAAGCGACGCTTTCCTAAAAAGCGATGTTTCTTTGGTGTACACCAAAATAAAAAAAGCCTTGTAAATCAATGACTTACAAGGCCTTCTGTCGGGATGACAGGATTTGAACCTGCGACCACTGGTCCCCCAGACCAGTACTCTACCGGGCTGAGCTACATCCCGAAAATAAGTTTTGAGTGAGGGAGTTTTGAGTTTTGAGTAACTCAATCACTCGAAACTCAAACCCTCAAAACTTAATCTAGTGGGTCGTACTGGATTCGAACCAGTGACCTCTGCCCTGTCAAGGACATCTCCCTTGAGGGCAAAATAGTGAGGCTGAAGGGATTCGAACCCATGACCCCTAGCCTGTCAAGCTAGTGCTCTAAACCAACTGAGCTACAGCCTCTTACGTATTTTGTCAATCATAATTTCACCAAGATTTTCGACTATTCGGGAGTTCAAAAATCTTCAACTTTCTTTCAAGTTATAACTACGGTGTCATCAAAAAGCACAAATTCGGTTGCGAAATTAATATAATTTCTACTAAATATACAAAATGTAAACTCCTAGTTTTTAAACTTTAGATTTTTATTTTTTTCAGATTGGATTATAATCTTGGGCATAATTTTAAGCATAACTGTAATTATAGAGAAAGTTGTTGATTATCAATCTGTTATGATATGTCTTAACTTTCAACTAACTATATATAATATAGTTTTCTTTCCTGACCAGAAGCGTTCAACCAGCCACCCAAAAAATCGGTTTCAATTTGTTCCATGCTTTTGAACAGAAAGAATTCGGTTAAATTATCGAAGAAAGAAGACTCTTGGACTTTTCTCCTAGTATTTAGACATGTACTCTCTTTTTCAAATACCCAAAGCGTACGGTATCCTGAATCATGTTTATACTTCTTATTCGCTGTCCCTGCCAAAATTGCTTTACCATGTTTAATACATTTTTCTAATCCCTTTCCACTATCGTTTCCATTTTCCAACTCTAACAAGTACAATTCTTTTTGAGCAGAAGTTTGAATCAAAAAAGTCAAATCTGCATTTATTGATGCACCTTTGTCAAATTGAATTGCTGTTTTTGAAATTAGATTATTATCCTTTCTTCTGTTTCCAACCGTGTCAAAATACCTCTCGCAAAGCAAGAGGGAAATTTGATTGTCAAAGCAAGCAAAATCTAACTCTATCTGAATATCAATAATTGAAGTCCTATGAAGTTGGTCTTGTGTATCAGTATAAAGTACTTTTTTCAAATACTGAATATTCGATTCATCATATTCTTCAGGACGTAACTGACTCAATACTTCCATTCCAAATTTAGTCAAATAATGCTTTGATTCACTTCCAATACGATGAGGGATTTTTCTTACCAAAGGACGTTTACAATCTCTCAAATGACTCATCGAATTACTCAAATTTGAGCGATGATTAAATATCCCCAATCTGATAATTTGAGAATAGGTCAAAAATTTATATCTGGCGAGTCCCTTCAGGATTCTGACTTGTTTTTTGTTTAATCGCTCAATCATCATCATCATTTATTAATAGTCTAAATGGTGGAATACTTCGGTTAATATTTTCATCATCCTTTACATCTAATTTGCCCTCTTGCGGAAGCGGTATTTCAACCCGTTTCTTATACTGATTTGAACCAATGATTTTATAATATCTTGACAGCATCAATTCATTTATTTCCTCTTCCTCTTTCTTCGTCATTTCGTACTTTTTCTTGTTCTTCAAAAGAATGTTAGGAGACTTAAATTTTGTGAGTGTTTTACCACTCACTTTTAGATAAAATTCGTAATCTTTCAAAGAAGCATCTTTGGGTAGTTTAATGATTTCTTTAATGTCATCCATATCATCTGAAGCACATATTTTTATAGCTGTATTTTTCTTAACCGACTTAATCTGATTTCCGAGTTGTTCGGCATACTGATTGGCTAAAACTAAATGCAATCCATACTTCCTCATTTCTGATAATATTTTCCCATAACTACCTGTAGAAAAATTTTGGCATTCATCAATAAACATGTAAGTATGCAGTTTTTCATCTTTAGGGCGTTTACGAATAATGCTGCGGATTTTAGCTACTATGATTTTCCCCATTGTAATTTGACTCAATTCTGGCATACCGTCAAGGTTTATCAAAATAACCTTTGAACTATTCAAGGCATTTTCAAGGTTAAAAGTAGATTTACCAGAAAGTAAATTTTTCAGTACAGAAGAATTCATAAATCTTTCGATTCTTGACTTTAAAGCAGTTCTTGTTTTATTAGATGGTTTAAGGTAATCCTGATTAAAATAACTATCAAATTCAAAAGCTTCACTCGTAATTCCTTCTCCTCCATCTAATAATTTTATTAAATCCAATAGGTCTGAATTAGGTCTGTTCAGAAGAAAGTAAACAGACTTTTCCATCATATTGACCATAGATTCACTTAGCTTAGAACCCTCTCTATTTAGAGCCTCTTCCAGTATTGAAATTATTTGCTCTCCTTGGTAATTGATATTCTTAGACGTGCGAGTAGTTATTTCAAACGGGTTGATTGTAAATGTATAGCCCTCTTTCAGATAAGGGTCTAAATATATGAGCCTGTCTTTATTAATCTTGTTAAGGTTAAAACGTTTTAATTTTTCAGCCAAATCGCCATGTGGGTCTAACATTACTAAGCTGAATTTTTTATACTTCTGCTGCATCCGATAAAATAAAACACGCATTAGTTCCGATTTTCCTGTCCCTGTTGGTGCTACAATATAGGTATGCCTTTGTAACATTTTTCGTGGCAATAGTATTGAAAGCTTTGCTCGTGTAGTGAAAAAAAAATCGAGAATAGATTTATAATCTTCATCGCATAATAATCGAATGTAATCCTGTTCATTAAATTCATATTTAGCAATTAAAGCTTGTCTTTGTTTTTCGAAAGTGACTCCGCCTTTTGTTTTTCGAACTTGATTAAAGACTGGATAAAAAGGGAACTCCTCTTCTTCTATTTTTGAGTTAAATAATGCTCCGTATTCCTCATAAGTGAAACCTCTATATGATAATGCCTCTTGTGACCTCCAAGTTGGTTGAACATTTACATCTTTATCTAATTGGATAGTTTTATCAAGACGAGAGGCAAGAAGATTCATCAGGGATTTTACTTTTTCTGGCTCAAAATAATTTAGTTCACCTATCTGAATTCCTTTAGTTTTTAAATCTCCAAAGATACTTTTGACCTCATCGTCTCTTATTAATTTTATAAGTGGTTGCATAATTTTTATTTTTTGATTTAGCCTTTTGATAATCTTTTAAATACGTTGTGCTCTCTTTGCATGATAGATTTAGTATGGCTTGCGTGTTGGTATTTTTCATCAAGCATATTGTTTCTATGGCGTAACTGGGCGGTCTCTAAACCTCTGGAATGATACTCTCTAATTCGTTCTTCTGTTCTTCTTTTCTTTTCGATAAGGTTTTGCATTTCTTTTTGCTTTATTTCTTCTCTTTGAGTAAAATCTTGTCGGAGCATTTTAACGCCCATCTCCGCATAGCCAATATTTTTCAGCTCTAAATATTGGTCTTGAGAAATTTTATCAAGCTGAAGTTTTGCTTGCCCTGCTTTTAGGGCGAAATCACTTTTGTGTAAAGAAATTTTTTCTAGTCCAACCTCGATATTTTTACCCGCTAGTTTCATGTCTAAAGAATGCTTTTGATAAAGAAATTCGGCTTTTTCTAATACTCTTTGACCTCTAATTTGGAATCTCTCTGATTCCATTTTCAATTGCTTTGCTTGCAATGAAAATTCCTTGACTCGATTTTCATATTCCCCAAGCTTATTGACTATTCGCATTTGTGCTTTATCAACTCTCAGAATTTCTTTGCCGAATGAAAGTTTGACATTGGAAAATTCATCTTTTACGTTTGCAAAACCTTTCTCTACATTTATTCGAAGGTCTGCTATCTTTTCATGGACATTTGAGATTTCCTTTTGGAAGGCAACTTCCATCCGAGCAAATTTTTCATCACAATACCCTTTTAAAGTTATGACCTTGTTTTCAAGCTGCATCAATAAACCTTCTATTTTTATGAAGCCGTCTTTCATCTCCATTCGTATTTTGCCTCTGTCTTCTCGACCTTCCAACCGCACTTCGAACGTCTCTTTCTTTTGTTCAAATAATTGTTCATTTACTTCATGCTTCAACTCACGAATCTCAAGCTCTTGAGTTTTTTTCTTTTTCTTATCGGCATATTGTTTTCGTTCAAATTCTTCGCTTTGATTATAGTTTGAAGGTTGAGTTCCGTAGATGTCATTGAGGACTTCTTCTTTCTTCTTCTCTACAACCTTTTCTCCATAATCATCAATAGTTTTTTGAATAAGCATTTTTTCTCTCTCTTCTTTATCACTTGTAAGGTGATTGACTGCCTGAACCAATTTCTTTAGTTCTTCTTCATAGGATTGAGAAGGACTAGGTAGATTTTTCCTCTCATCCTCTCCTTGGGGAAGTTCATAAATTTCTCTATGATGATAATTATTAGGTTTGAATGTATTCTCAAAAAGGTTTGTAAGATTGTTGGTTCGTTTATCCCATGCTTTTAGATGATAAACAACATATCCGATTAATACAATAGTAGCTAAAGGAATTACTGACTCTACAAATAATATAGCAAATGGAGCAAGAACAATTAGGAGAGCTAAATATGCACATCCCATCATTGGATTTGGACTATTCTGATTCATAACTATCGAATTTTTTAATTGAATAATGATAAATACAATACACACCTCTTCCATTCTCATTGTCGTAAAACAATAAAGTCAAGAAAAACATCAATCTTTATGTGGATATAGTATTTAGTTAGAAAAAACTAAGAATTAAAATATAATATCAGTAAGAAAATCCTTAATTCGGTTTTTTGCTTTCGCTTCAAGAGTTGGTTGTTTAACCTTATCCTTTTTAGGTTTAAACTTATCTAATGTTTTATGATTTTTGTGTAAATCTCTTTTTAACTGATTAAGGAGTTCCAAGCTTTCTTGCTTTTTACTAGTTATTGGAACAGTATGATATACTCCAACATTATGTGTGAAATAACCAGCAAAACTTGCCATATATAAATCGGTTTTAATTTTTATGCTATTATTTTGTTCGGATATTTCTTTTGTGACTCCAAAAAATTTAATGTAACCAAAATTAAATACCTCTTTGGTTGCGAGAATATCTTGATGATTATTTGTAGTTAAATATTCTTCAAATTGATTCTTAGTTGGAGCTTCTGCAATTGAAAGAGCAATTAAGAAAACTGAAACAAGAATAATTAAAGAGGAATAAAACCAATTTATTTTTGCTTTTTTTCGATTATTTTGAGTCTGAGAAACTAGTTGAGAAATAGGAGGGTTAATATTATATCCAACGGTGATAAACTTATTTTTAAATAAAGATTTACTTCTAAGTTTATGAAAAAATTCCTGAATAGGCTTAAAAAACCAATGTTTGATTCCAAACGTATGATTTAAATGAATCTTCTTAATAACAGCTTTAAGATATACATCATTTAGAAACAAAAAGAACCAAAAAAAGAACGCAAGAAAATAAAATTTAACTCTAGCTGAATCGGGAGTGTAAAATGTAAAGATTATAAGCAATAAGCTTAAAATAAAAAAGGGTGTGAAAAAAATCGGTACCCATCTAACGTATGAAGATGTTTTAAATTCATCCTTTGCCTGAAGAAATCCTATTTGTGTTCTTGAACAATGTTTGCAAGATGCAGCATCTTCATTAATTAATCCGTCACAAAAAACACAAGACTTTTGAGAAGTATCCATAATTTAATTTTTTAGTGAATAAAAATTGAAATTTTCTGTCCAATTGGTATTCACAAAGGAATGTTGAAGTGAAAAAAGAGGCAAGATTTTTAGAAGATAGATTTTTCAGAAAGACCATTTAGCTGATAGTTAGCCAGTATTTCGGATACTTTTCATTTGGCTGAAATATGCTGATTTTACCAAAACAGGTGATTTTGGGATACTTTTCTACTCTAATTTTTGCCTATTCTATTTTTTTCAATAGCTTCAAACAAGCTTTTTCTATAGGTGTCCGTTACTTTAACTTCAGAATCATCAGCAAGTATTAGACGTTTTCTTCCAATAGACTTTTCTCTAATATTTAAAATATTTACAATGCTTCCAGGGCTTGTTTTCATAAATAATGGCTTAGGAAGCTGATTCTCATATTTAGTTATTGATGATTTAACTATAATAAATTCGTCTGAGTCAAATGTATGGATTTGAATATTTCCTTTTTGCTTAGTTGTTGTTATCTTGATAATTTCGTCATAACTAATTACTCTATTTCCTGGTAGATCGAGTGAACCTTTTACTTGATGAACTGGATTTTCTTTAGTATCAATAAGGTCATTATTTTCATCTATTATTTTCTGCATACGTTTCTCCATTGACTCCTTCTCTTGTTCAATTTCGATTTTCCGTTTCTTCCTTTTTTGATAAGTTATATATACCAATATTACTGTTATGAAGGTCAATGGAAAAATTAGAAAATTGTATTTTTTTAGAAAACTATTTAACCAACCACTTGACTCTTTTTTATTATTATTTTTTGGAGTCATCGGATAAGATGAAATATTATAATTTTGAACAAGGCTAAGCTTTTGCCTGTCTTCGGATTGAATTTTATCTTTGAGAGAGATAACTGATTTAGAATATGCTAAGGCTTTACTCACATCTCCTATTGACTCATAATAAAATGAAAGTACATCATGTGCATGAGCTTTTTCCGTATCATTCAATTTTGAAATAGTCTCTTCATTTAAAAATGGTGAAACATCTTTTTTAAGAGCAATTGAATCTTTTTTTTCAATATCTATTTTCACAAGTATTCCCCTCAAATAAATTAAATCAAACAATTGATTATTTCCATCTAAGTGTAAAGCATTATTAGCATACTTCGAAATAGAATCCAACAAGTTTAAAGAGTTGGATTGCAAAAAGCTAAAATTAAAATCGTTGACTAATTCTTTCAGAGCCTTAAACTCTAGTTTTTCATCATTTACAAAACTTGCATTATTAAGTGAGGCTTTATGATAAACCAATGCACTATCTAATGAATACAAGGATTGATGTATATCTCCAATCAATTTGTAACATTGAGCAAGTTGAAATTTAGACAATGAATGATTAATTTGAAGTGTTTTTCTTGTTTGGTTAGAAGAATCCATTTTGACTGAACAAAGCTCTGCCACTAGATTAGATTTCAATTTCAAATAGGGATTAGTTGCATTACGATTGGCAAAACGTGCTAGTTCAAAACTTGCTCTGTAATAGTCCTGGTCAAAGTAGATTTCACTTAAATCAAGTGCAACTCGTGGATACTTTTCATATTCAATCCTTCTATGACACTTGAGTAACGCAATTTCTGCATTTTCATAATCGTGTTTCGCTTTAAATATAAGTCCTTGCAGATGGTAAGCTGAGTAACTTGCGTAGTTCTTCTCCTCTATTTCTAAATCAGATAGTTTTAAATACTGAAGCGTTGAATCTATAAGACTTTCAGCCTCATATAAAGAATCCTGATGTAAAAGAATATTCGATTTAAGGATTAGACATATTGCAAAAAGGCTTTCATCTTTACTTTTTGATAAACCAATTGCTTTATCAATATAGAGTTTCGCTGTATTAAAATCTCTACCAATTATTGCGGATTTACTTTTTTCAATATAAGAAATATCATCATGTGTGTCACGTAGAGATTGGGACAAGACCATTTCTTGAAAGTTATAGTTAAAAAGTATCAGAACGACCAAGTAAAGTTTTTTCATATTAGAAAAGTGAAATCAATAACTTAGACCATGTGAAACGAAGATCTGAATAAAATAATAAGTCACGCTTATTGAGTTGGTCTAAGTTATTTATTTTCTTTTACTTAGCTACGAATTTCGATTTATTATATTCTAATCATCCTCGCCTCCTACTCGCCTCCTACTCGCCTCCTACTCGCCAAAATAAAATTTTAGACTGAAATATGGTAATTATTGTAACCCCTATTTATTACAATTAATGAAAAGTGCTTAGAGAAAATCTCCAAGCACTAACCCAACAAGTTCATCTTTTCCTTTTGTAAGCCATACATGCTCCATCATTGCCTAAAACTTTAACCCACCAAGTTTTCACGTTTGATTCCCCGTACTTTTTAATCCCTTCAGACATAGTACCAGGAGTATAGCCATGAAAACGTGCTTTAAATTTAGGTTTTGTACAATATAGATAGATAAAGGCAAGAATGACTATTGTTGGGATTCCGAAATAAAGAATCGTAGTCATATTAATTGATTTTGGTTTAACTTGACAAAATCATATAAAAGGTTGAATGAATGTCAAGTCAAAATCGTGGTAGCGAAAAAGAAAAACTTAAAGCACTATTGCTCCAAGCTCTATTTTATATAGGCGAAGAAAGTCTAAAGAATATTCGAAGTATGTTGTAGCCAAAGGTCTTCAACATCAAATTTAGATTTGTCTCATACCTGTTCAAAAAATCAAAAAGCTATTGACACTTTTCTAATATGTGGTATGAATGACTGTTTTCTTGAACAGGAGTAAGAAAAATTTAAGAAAAGAAGACAACATCAAGATTGCAAAAGGGCTATTGTCAAGACGTTCCAGCCAATCAGAACATTTTGGGTATTTCTTTTTTACGTAGTTGTTTATATGTTTAAATAACTACTTTATATGTTTAGGAAATGAAACCCTACTATTGCTCTGCCCTAATGATGCACTATCGGAACATCTTGGGTATTTAAGTCGAACATTTTGGGTAATTCAACCTGTTCTATCGGAACATTCTGGGTATTTAACTGAACATTCTGGGTATTTGATTTTTGGGTATCAGAACATTTTGGGTATTTCAATACACTTGCAAATAAAATAATCTTCATTACAACAGAACATGTATAGGCGTTCTGTTCTGATTTATATTTTTTCTAAATTACAAGATGGCAAAGAATGAACAGGTGAGTTTGTTCGGTGAGAACAAGGGGAGTATAGAGGTCAAAAAGCATAGTGCTTTGATAGCAATGAACAATACAATGACCACGTTCCAACAAAGTAAATCCATCAACGCTTTGTTGTATATTGCAAAAGACCAACTGAAACGCAAGCCCAATCAGAGGAAGTTTATTTCCCCTTTGAGCATTGTAAAAAGGCTGGGTTGAGTAGCTCGTAATGACAATAGGCAATTGAAGGAATCCTTGAAAGGCTTGGTCAGTCTCGTAATTGAATACAATATTTTGAACAAGGACAAAAAGGCATGGGGAGCGTTCCCGTTTTTGGCTTTTGTACAGATTGAAGGAGACACCATCGGCAACACAGCAATGGTCACATTTGAATTGGCAAGTCCGATTTTGGAAGCAGTCAAACACCCGAATATGTATGCCAATCTTGACTTGTTGATTCTTCACGAATTATGTGATTGTAAGTATGCCTACCTTTTGTATCAAGTACTGAAAGACTATATCAATCTTTGACAAAAACACATCGGCATTGATGATTTTAGAAAGTTGATGGGTGTTCCACTTGGGAGATATTCAGGTTTTAATATGTTGCAAAAAAGGGTCATTGATGCTGCCGTCCAAGCCATCAATGATAAAACGCCAATACATGTTTCTTATCAATTGAAAAGAAAGGGGAGGAAGGTCATGGAACTAATATTTCTTGTTGAAGGAAGTTTCAACAAAATCACCAAAGAGGAAATAAATTCTGAAATAACCCAAAAACTGAAAGACTTTGGCATCAAGGACAGCCAAATTAAGCAGGTATTGAAAAAGCACGATGATGATTATATATGGGCAAACATTGTTGTGATCGAGGAGCAGTTGAACAAAGGGAAAGAAATCAGAAACATACCTGCCTATTTGATGAAGGCATTTGAAGTTGATTTTAGACCAACCGAACCAAAAATAATAGCCAAACAAAAATTGTTGAGAGCAGAGGAGGGTAAGGAAAAACTGAAACTGGCAGTTTTGAAAGCCAACTATACCCAAGAAAGAAATGCAAAATTGAAGGCTGTCATTTCTAAGTTTTCTAAAGAGAAGTTGTCAGATTTAAGAGAGGAGTTTGAACAGCAAATATTAGAGACGAACTTCCATTCCGACATTTACAAATCCAAGTGATTTGAATATGGGGCAATACAGGTAGAATGGAAAAAATTCCTGAACTTGAAATTTCTGGCTTCCGAATACCACAGTTTTGAAAATTACAGGGACAAAAATTATCAACCCGCCCCAAGTTCCAATTTATAATCTATCTGTTCAATATTAAAATTTTGGCTACAGATACAAGCGGTGTTTCGGCGCATTTACCAACCGATTATTTGAGTAGATTCTATAATTTCAGAAAAATTAAGCAAAAGCAACATTATGATTGTAACCATACAAAGACCTAACGCCAAATAATACCTTTTCATAAACGCTTGAATTTCGGTGTGGTATTTATTTTGAAGTGTATCGTACTTTCCAATCCATTCCAATTTTTCTTTTTTTTCATCCTTGAGAGTCAAGGCATGACTTTGAGCAATCTCTTCTAAATTCCTATTATATTTTTCAAGGCTGTTTTTTTCTGATAGAATCATTTCATATTTGGTTTGCAACTCTTGCAATGGTTTTTGCAAAGTTGCAATGGTAATTTCTGACTGTTCTTTGGTCTTTTCTTTTGCGGCATTTTGCAATGGTTGCATTTCCTTCCCACAAGCTTTTGCAAAATCTGCAACGTTTGCAAACTTAATTCACCTTTCCTTTTTCACACGGATATTAGGATTGGTTTTGACATGATGGTATGTCGTCCTTTCTGGTATTGCAAACTTTGCAGAAAGTGCTTTGACAGATAAGAATTCCATTGGCTTTGCAAGACATTGTAAAATTGCAATCTATTTGCAATCATTGCAAAGTGCAGACTAATAGCAAGAGGAAACTAAAGATTAGCGGGAACTTACTTGATAGCACATTGAGTTATAATGAATATTTAATATTGGATATATCAAGGGCGGTCAACAATATTATCCCACACAAAAACCTTATTTTTAATAAATTATAAAAATTCTTTATATTAACGCTTTCCCTAAATTATGGTAGAATCAAAACATCAGATTATAATGAGCTTAAAAAAGGATATTGAACGTATCTTTCAAAAGAATACAGGTTATGCAGAGCCTGAACATGCGATAAATCAAGCAGAATCTCTAAAAACGTTATCAATTGATCTTTACACGGATTCAAAGAGATTTGTATATGAATTACTCCAAAATGCTGATGATTCAGTATTACCTAATAGTTCAGTTAAAGTAGGAATAAGGCTTTTCGATGATTTTTTAGTAGTTGCCCATACAGGCAAACCTTTTGACAAAAGAGATTTAAGAGGGATTTGTGGAGTTAGTGATGGTACAAAGAAGAACTTAGTTGAAAAAACCGGGTACAAAGGGATTGGCTTTAAAGCTGTTTTTGGGCAGTCTCAAAAGGTGACCATATACACAAATGGAGAGTACTTTCGCTTCGACTCAGGATACAACTTTTCTTGGAATTCTAAATGGGGAGATAATCAAGAAAAATGGGAAAAAGAAAATGAGAGACAATTTTTATTTCCTTGGCAGATTATTCCAATATATACATTTAGCAAGGAGGTTGATGAAAGAATTCACACCTTTTTAGAAAATGGAGAATGGACAGTTGCAACAATCGTTTTGCTGTCTAAAGGTAAGAAAGATGTAAAAAAGGCAATAGAACAGCTTTCTTCAAATGTAAACATGTTTTTATTTCTCAAAAACATAGAAAAATTAGATTTTGATTTAGGAACTCCAAACGTTGTTACCCTTCACAGAGGACAAGATGGTAAGGCAGTTGAAATTAAACAAAATGGACATGTTAAAGCTTCGTGGATATTAAAAACAATTACATTAAAAGTTCCTAATGATGTAAAATCAAAATTAAAAGAGGAACGAAACATCCCTGAAAAACTATTAAATGCCAATGAAACTGAGTTAACATTTGCTGCCAAAATTGGTGAAAATGGAATTCAGAAATTAGATTCTAATGAGCGACTTTTATATTCTTACTTGCCAACGGAAGAAACCAAATATGCTATTCCTGTCTTGGTAAATAGTAGTTTCGTCATAGGTGCAAATAGAGAGACGCTTCACGAAGATTCTAAATGGAATCAATGGTTATTTGAAAACATTCCGTCAGAATTATTGAAGTGGATTGCTGAATTGGTGAAAGGTAAGTTCGGGCATCAAGCCTACGAATTAATTCCTTCAAAATCCATTATCTTAAACTCTTTAGGTTCTGCATACTGTATGGGAATAACAAATTCTCTTGAATCTATTTCATTTATTCTATCCAATCAAAAGGACTTAATTAGAATCAATCAAGCTGTTATTGATTTTACTTCAATCTCGAAGAAGGCATTCATTACAGAGGATGTGATTAGGTCTTTTGTAATGAAGAAGTTTGGTAGAGGAACTATTCACACTAACCCTTTCTTGCCATATACAGACTTTGGAAAAAAACTTAAAGACATAGGAGTGGCTTGCTTTGAATGGGATGATGTTTCAAAATTGATGGAATCAGCCATTTTCCTAAAAAGCCATTCTTTTTCTCGAAACATTCAATTAATTCAATACTTTAAACAACTTTGCAATACTGAGAAACCAAAAAATATTACAGATGCGGTAATAAAAAAATGGTCATTCATTCTTGACCATAAAAACTTATTACATCATCCAGCTAATATTTATTTTCCAACGCCTGATGATGAAAATTGGAATGACCCAAATAGTGAAATTTCTTTTTTGCACCGTGATGTTCAAAAATGGTTATTGCAAAAGCCTGAAATGAGAGCATGGTTAGAGCAGTTAGGAGTAATTGAAAAAACGGACTTATCTTTTCTACGAAAAACCATAATTGAAAAAGCATCTACGTACAGTACATATGAGAACTCAGTACCAACGGTTTTAAACATTTTTAGTCTTTATGTAAAGAGAACAATTGGAAAAGAAGAACTTAACGAACTTTCAGAATTAAAGATATTGACTCAGAAAGGTTCATTGTTACCTGCAAAATCTTGTTATTTTTCAGATGCTTATTCTCCAAGATTAAAATTGGAATCTGTTTTATCAGATGACGTTTTCATAAGTTGTGACTACATGCAAAATTCATCAGAGAACAAAGAAGAATGGAGACGTTTCTTTAAGATGATGGGGGTAAAGGAAGGTATTAGGACATTATCTTACGATGAAACAAGTAGATATAACTTAATTAACAGCTATGGTTTCAAAAAAGATTTTTTTGAGGAAGGAGACAAGTATTTCCAACCAGCGTTTACAAATTTCAATGCAGATAAGTATTCAAATTTGGCAACCCTTACTTTTCTTTCTAAAGCTTCTAATGATAGTTTCTCTAAAATTTTCTGGTCGGATATAATTGATAATATAATTTTACAAGATTTCAATTCTCCCACTATTGCTTATTGGGGGAATCACGGATATGCAGGAAGAAGTACAGGGAATAAGGTAGCTAATTATCTAAAATGGTACATTAAAAAGCACCCATGTATCCCAACGGTAATGGAAATATGCTATGAGGCAAATAATGTTTTTCTTAACTCTGAAGACATTATTAATATATCTGACAAATATTTACCAGTTTTTAATGGTGTTGAACTTTCGCCAGATTGGAGGTCTTTTTTTGATTTTAAAACAAGTCTTGAATTATCTGATTATTTACAATTATTAAAAAATATTATTTCTGACAGAACAGAAAAAGGAACTACGAAAATTGAAAATAATGAGAGGATACAACTCATTTATGAATGGTTCTTGGATTCATGTATGAATTTCGATGAGACAGAAATATCTTTAATAAAAGAATGGTCAAACGAATTTTATTTACCTGATAAGCGAGGAAATGTTTTCAAATGTGGTAAATTAAACTATTTTATTGACGGAGATGCCTCTTTTTTGGTTTTCAGGCCGATCGGATATTGTTTATCCTCAATTCTAACCTCAACACCTAATGGTTGGCCAACATTTCGGGTTTCCGTTCTTTGAAATAACGTTTTCACTTGTTCATGGGAAGATAGAATTGAACCGC
>JAJCYI010000136.1 GCA_029263015.1 Saprospiraceae bacterium
TTTCCTGTTTTTAGCGAGGTTATTTTTATTTTGAATAAGGCAAAAAAATGGAGCATAGTTGATTACGTGATATTTTTTTAACGCAATTCAAAGTCAAAAGAAGCCGATAAAAGCGGAAAATATTTAGGCTCGACTACTTAAGTAGTCGGTTTATCGATATATTAGATGGCCACCCGTTACACCAACATACCTTAATACCTTTACATCATGACACCAACCACATTGGATTTTCAGATTGTAGATTTCAAACCAGAACACAAGCAGCGCTGGAAAGAGGTTAATGAAGCATGGGTCAACGAAGATTTTGTTATGGAAGAAGTTGACCATCAGCAATGCGATCACCCGGAAAAATATATCCTTGAGCCTGGTGGCCACGTCTTGGTTGCCGTCTTGGATGGTGAAGTGGTGGGCACTGTCGGCCTGCAAAAGGAAAGTGACACGGTTTACGAAATGATTAAAATGGCAGTGGACAAAAAATATCGAGGATACGGCATTGGAAAAAGACTTTGTATTGCTTCCATAGATAGAGCAAGGGAGTTGAATGCCGATGTTTTTTACCTGCTTTCCAATACAAAAGCTGAGGCAGCCATCAGTCTATACCGCCGACTGGGTTTCAAGGAAGTACCCCTAGACCATCCAGAGTGGGAGCGGGCCAATATTCAAATGGAGATGCGGTTTCCTAAAGATTAGTAACGGTCAAAAAATATGAACCTAAACCAAGTCACCATTCCCGTCATAGACGTTGCAACATCCATTTCCTTTTATGAAAAATTAGGACTGAAACTGATCGTCCATACCCATTCTGCTTATGCCCGTTTCGAATGCCCCAACGGGGATTCTACTTTTTCCCTGCACCAAGTCGATAATATGCCGACGGGTGATGGGGTCGTTGTTTATTTTGAAAATGATGATTTGGACAATTATGTGGATGGGCTGTTGGCGAAAGGGATCGTTTTCGATGAAATGCCAATTGACAAATCCTGGCTCTGGCGGGAGGCACATTTAAAAGACCCCGACAAGAATCACCTGATTCTTTATTATGCTGGGAAAAACAGGAAGAATCCGCCCTGGCGAAAGAAGGATTAATTAGGATTGTGTATCAATAGAAAAAGCAGCGTCATACTTCCCGATCACCTCACTCCAATCATACCTCCCCACAAAATGGTTTCCATCAAATACTTCTGTATTTTTAAAACCAACCACCGCCCGTTCCAGCATCCCATAAAAATCGTCCTCCATTTCATAATAATATGAATTATGTAACGCCTCCGGTAAATGTTCGGGGTATGCCAACCGCTTCGGTAATATTGGAAAACAATTACAATAAATAGCTTCCACCACGCTCCCGCCAAAAAAATCTTGTCGGCTGGTGACTGGCAAAATATCGGCCTGCCAGAGCAGGGTGGCATATTTTTCAAAACTTTCGGCATAGCCAAAATGCAGGATGTTCTCAACCAGTTCTTTTTTTGTTTTTTCAAATATCGGCGGGCTTTTTTTATACGATTCCCCCAGCACGATCAATTTAAAATCGTGGCCATTTTTTTTCAATTTAAATAATGCATCAAAAAAAACAATTGGATTTTTATCGTATTCCCAGCGGTGATTCCAGAGCAGGGTTGGGGTTTTGTTCTGGGATTTTGTTTTATATTTATCGAATCTTTTTAGATCCATACCAAGTGGCAGCACTTCACTTTTCTTGGCTATTATCTCCACATTATGCAATCCTTTGTTATCGGGAAATTGGCCGAGGAACTTTGGCAGCGATTTGAGGAATATATTTTCATGGAATTGTGAGTTAAAAAATACCCGGTCGGCAGCAAGCGCCGCGGTGTAATTGATAAAACCGTATTGGTTGTTGCGGCCAAGTTGCACATCTTCGTCGGTCGGCGACCAGGGGTAAGTGATTTGGTTTTCATGGAAATAAACAGCCGTCGGGATGCCTGCACTTTTATTCCGGGTGAGCGCCAGGAAAGTTGTCAGGTCGAGCATGTCCGTCACCAAGATCAGGTCGGGGCGGTAAGGCAGTTCATTGAACTGCTCTGCCAATGCGACAGCCCCGCCATACATGCGCCATTTCCAGTGGCGACCTTTGAGGCTCAATATTTCCACATCATGGCGACTGTGCCTTTGAAAGCCATCTGCCCATTGCTGATGGCTGCCTGTGAAGAAAGGTTCGAGGAGGAGGATTTTCATTTTGCAAAAATTTGCACGTTTTGAAAGAATGCACTAACCTTGTATTTACATCAAATAGTTAAGCACATGGAGGTATCAATAATAAAAATCGGAAATTCAAAAGGGTTTAGACTCAGTAAAACTTTGATTGATAAATATAATATCAAAGATAAGGTCGAAATCATCCTTAAAAAAGGTTACATCATCTTGAGGCCTATTCCGACACCAAGAAAAGGTTGGGAAACAGCATTCAAATAGATGAATGAAAACGGTGATGACCAACTGCTCTTCAATGATGTTTTTGAAAATGAAGATTTTGAAAAATGGATTTAACTCAATATCAAATAGTTCTTGTCAATCTTGACCCAACAATTGGTAGTGAAATAAAAAAGACCAGGTCCTGTGTCATTATTTCATCAGATGAAATGAATAAATACCTTCGGACAATTGTAGTTGCTCCAATGACAACAAAGTCAAAAAAATATCCAACAAGGGTTGAAGTAAAACACGATAAAAAAATAGGTTGGGTTGTAATTGACCAAATTCGAACAATTGACAAACAACGAATTATCAGAATTTTAGGGGAACTGTCAACGCCAGAAATCAATGAAGTCAAATCTGTAATGAAAGAGACTTTTGTTGACTGATCGAGAGATTCCCATTTCCTCAAGTATAATTGTTCCCAACTAAACAAAAAAGGATTGTTATTTCAAGTTTAGCGCCAGCGCAACTTGAAATCTGAAAACAAGCAGCCTGGGACTGCCAAGCCCGACACGTCGATGGTGTTGCAAGTTGCGCTGTGTTAAACTGGAAACAAATGGTTTTGATTACCGACGCTTATGAATAAAGATTTTAAATTAGATGTGAATTTTGCTGAATTCCGAAGAGCTGCTTATATTAGCGATGGATTCTGAACGAACACACCAATCAATTTCCTAAACATACTGCTGGAAAACTTCAAAGAACCGTTGGATGGGTAAGGTCATTCGCAATTTTGACTATTGGCCACATCCACAGGCTCAGCTATTTGAATGGAGGGGCATTCAAAAAGTGGAACTTCTTCAACCATACTAAAAAATGACTTTCGTAAAGAACTGACTTTCATTTTCTTTATGAAAAAGATATATAAAAGGCGCAACCAGGCTGTTGCTAAATTACTCGTAATATTTCTTGTGCCCAGTTAGTTGGGCACAAGCAAAAAAATAGAAAATGATAAGACATAGAACACAAGAATGGTTTAATGCCAGAATTGGGAGATTTACAGCCTCAAGTTTTGGAAAATTAATGGCAAAACCAGCAGACAAAACAGCAATTTGGTCGAAATCTACTCTAAATTGTGTTGAGAAGGCAGTTTCACAGCAATATTACAATCGTTATTATGAAAGACCTGATAATAATGCTACGAGATGGGGACTTAGAAACGAATATCTTGGAATAAACGAATTTATGAAAGTAACAAATTTCAAGTATAAGGAAACTGGGTTTGTTCTTCACCCAACTATAAAAGATATTGGTGCAACGCCAGATGCCCAAATAATTATAGATGAAACATCTGACGATTTTATCATTGCCCAAATAAAGTGTCCATACAACCCAAGCATCCATCTAAAATACACAAACAAAATATTTGACAACGAAACTTTGAAAAAAAGCAAATCCGAGTATTATTGGCAAATGCAGGGTGAAATATGGATTACGGATGCAAAACATAACTATTTTGTTTCGTTTGACCCTCGGATTCAAGGGGAAAAACGTTTGCATTATGCAAAAATTGAAAGGGATGATGATGCAATATGCATGTTAAAACAACGAGTATATGATGTAATAGAACTGAAGAATAAATTTTTAGATGAAATTAATCAGGGAATTAGGTATCCAAAGTCGTTGGAAAGTCGTTGGTAAGTACAATTAATTTTCCCATGAATTGTCATACATAATGATTTATAAAGTTGATAATATAGTTTTAGATAATGATAATCTCGAATTTAATAATGCTGCTGAATTCGTGCGGCATACTGATAAGCTTATCTACTTGACGGGAAAGGCAGGAACAGGAAAAACAACCTTTTTAAAATATATTAAACAGATTACCAACAAAAGTACAATTATTATTGCACCGACAGGGGTAGCCGCAATAAACGCAGGAGGAGTTACAATTCATTCTTTTTTTCAAATTCCTTTCGGTCCATTTGTGCCAAGCGACTCAAGACTTAGAACTAGTGCGATAGGAAGTGAAAACAAGGAAACGATATATACAACTTTTAGATTCAGAGAAGATAAGCGAGAAATTATTGAAAATTTAGAGCTACTAATTATTGACGAAATATCGATGGTTAGGGCAGACTTGATAGATGTTATTGACAGAATTCTCAGAGTGTTTAGGAGAAAGCCATCAATACCTTTTGGTGGGGTTCAAGTTATTTTAATTGGAGATACTTTTCAATTACCCCCAATTGGGCGCAAACCAAATCTTCGCCAGCAAAAAAAGCTTATCTTAGTGTAAAAAAGAAATGAAAGAAGAAGAATTTTTAAAATTAGCGAAAGCAAAATATGCAGAAATTAATGGCTTAAAGAAAGAGCTTACGTTATTGGA
>JAJCYI010000137.1 GCA_029263015.1 Saprospiraceae bacterium
TAGACATCTTTCCTAAATAAATTTAAGGCATGGAAACAAGGATTTTTTTGTCAGACGAGGCATTTTTTGAAGGAATAGCCGAAGCTATTGCTGAAAAAAATAACGAAGTATGACGGAAAAAGACTGTTTAGCTGACTTATAGTTATTTAGGAAAGATGTCTATTTATCAAACTTCAAAAGAAGACCCGCACCCGCAAGTACTCTTCGCACTGGGATTGTTGAATGAAAAACCCCTGTTCTCCAGGCCATCCACCCAATCGATTTCCATTCCGGCGAGGTACATGAAATGTACTTTTTCTATCAGCACATTTATGCCTTCGATTTCAAAAACATCATCTTTTTCCGTGCGCTCGTCAAATCCCAAAACGTAGGAAAACCCTGAACAACCTCCGCCTTTCACGCCAACCCTCAGTCCATAACCGTCAGGGATGTCTTGTTCTATCAAGATGTTCTTTATTGCTTCCACCGCCCCTTCAGAGAGGACTAAGGGTTGATTGGCCGTAGTTTGATTCGCTTCTGTCATGATTCAAATTATTGGTAAGTCATTGAAACAAAATGATTTGCATTCATTTCACGTCGCAAAATAAGCTATTTTACCCTATGTCATCTGAATAAATGAACATTTTTTAATGCTTTTTGAAAAATGCTCGGATTTGGGTTGGGACCCATTCAATTTCAGCCGCCCTCTTTACGGACATCTAATATTATGAATACGCCCTCTCCCACTTGTTTCCCAGCTTCTTCCAATAAGTTGTTCTTGAGTGCAATTATGTTTCCGAAAGGGATGACATCGCAAATAATCCCTTTGAACGGCACGCCGTCAATCGTTCCAATTATTTTAACCCTTTTTGCACCAAATAAGTAGGTGAACTCAAATAATCGACACTTTTGGCGGGCTCTTTTTCCGCCATACTTTGTTAAAAAAAATGACCGTAGCTATGGCTATGCTAATTTTTTTTGCCTTGTCTGACGAAAAAATAACCTCGTCAAAAGTGTCGATTATTTAACTCCACCTACTTACCTTTTTCACATCAAAAGGCACGGGAACAAATGTGCCGAGATTGCAACCGTCTTTTATGGTGGTTTTAAATTCTTGCATTTTGAGATTTTATTTTCTGCCCCTTTATTCTCCTCATCCACTATCAACCAAACCGTTCCTTCAGGGGTTTTTCAATTATTTTGCGCACCTCTTGTTGAAGAGAATCAGCATTTTTTTTTGTCAAACCTGTTGTTTGTACCGGTTTGTGAATTACTACTTCCGAAATGCCGGGACCTGCATTTCCCTTCCAAAGCCCCTTCCTTTGCAAGAGTTGCCAATTATTGACAAAGGTGACCGGCAACACAGGCACCTGCATTTGAATAGCCATGACAAATACGCCGGATTTGAAGGTAGTGAGTTTTGGGGCTTCTTTTGAAACGGTTCCTTCCGGGAACATGATGACGGGGTTGCCCCTTCCTACCTCGCCCGAAATTCTTCTAAAAGCCTTAAAGGCTCCTGTGCGGCTGGCCCTATCAACTAAAATATTCATTCCGGAAGTGTAAAAAATATGGAACAGCGGCCATTTCGAAATCTCCTGTTTTCCAGTAAAAACAAAATATTTGCTAAAGATGCGGTATAGGCAGGTAATGTCTAAAAAGGAGCTGTGGTTGGGACATATAATATAAGGCCCCGTGACAGGAATATTCGATTTTCCTTTAACATTGATGGGGAGGCCACCAAAAAAATGTAACAAAAAAGCCCAAAATCTCATCGCCACGAAAGCGGTAGGGTAACGTTTGGAATCTGCCAGAAAAAATTTAAAAAGCGGATAAAGAAGGGCGAGCGAAAGTGCAAAAACCAACAGAAAGTACACCTTATAAAGAACCCGGAATGGCATCAACAAATATTGCATCATCGAAAGTTGAGGTTGTAGGCGAAACAAGTTAGAAATCCTTCTAGCAAATATACTCTATTACCTTTGTTCAGAAACGGGGAATAAATAAAGTGTACGTCTAAGTTCTCATTCCAAATCAGCATTGGGCAACTCCTTCCCGCTTTCTCACAATGGTTTCACCTCAACCCAGCCACTTCCTTTTGCACCATATCTACCACCTGGCCTACCTCTGCTTTCGGCAAATAAATATAGTGCGCGCCCAGCCAGCTTGCCAGTTCCCTGCCTGTGAGGTTTGCAATTGGTGACCGCCGGGTATCGAATAAAACGCTGGCATCCAGCTCTTTCTTCAGCACCTTGCAAATAGGCTTCAGTTCTTTGGTCGCAAGTGTCTCTGGGTCGGGATGGCCAGCAATTGGATTGAGGGGTTGGTTGGCCCTGCCGTCGGTGAATAGCACCAGCACAGTGCCTGCTGTTTTTCGGTTGGAACGTGCTTGTTTCGCCAGTTGTAAAGTCTTTAGCATTGCCGCACCGATCGGGGTCTTTCCACCTGCCGGGATGCGCTTTAAAGTGCGCGAAGCGCGGGCCATGCTACTGCCTGGGGGCAATAGCAATTTCGCCTCCTTGTGCCGGAAATAGATGATGGCCACTTGGTCGCGAAATACATAAGCCTTTTCTAAAAGGGAAAGCGCCGCACCTTTGGCCGCCCGGTAATGGTTGATCGCCATCGAACCAGATCCGTCAATGGCAAAAATGAACAGCAGGCCGCTACGTTGTCGGAATTGTTTTATGCGGAAATTTTCTTTTTTTATGAAAACCCCATCTTCCATTTTTTCTTTGGGAAACGAAAGTGCCGCCGCTTTTAATGTCGCCAAAATATCCACCCTGCCCTGCCCTGGTTTACCAGGCATGGAACGCACATGCCTGCCACGCCGAAGATTTAGTCCAGACAAATGTTTGCCGCTTTTTCTCGCCGTTTTGGCCTTTCCTGAAAGAGTGGGCAGTTCCACTTGCTTGGCGACTTCCGGGCCAAGGTCGGGCAGGTCTTTTGAAAGTTGACCTTTCCGTTCGTCGCCCGTACCCTCGCTTTTGGGGCTAAGGTTTTTCCCTGTTTTTTTTCCCTGTTTTTCCTGCTGTGGACTTTTGGATTCATCTGGTCCCGGTTGCTCCGGCATATTCCCTGCAACACTTTTTTTGCGGGTGCTCTTTTCGGAAATATAGTCCGTTTCCAATTCTTCGTCACCCGGCATGGACATGGCGCCCATCCTGCCGAGATAGACCATCAATTTTGCCAAATCAACATCTTCCTGTGTGACCGGCACGCGTTGGTGCAATGCCGCATTTGCTTTGGCGCAGCGCACCGCCAATATTTCCATTCGGTTGCCCTCCACTCCCATTTGGGTGGCACTGCTGCACAATTCCTCCACTTGCTCCGGCCGCATTTCCACCAGCGGAAGTATCTCCCTCGCCCGCTGCACCCGGTAGATAACATCGGGTGGCATATCCATTTTTCGCCCAGCCTGATTGGCGAGAAAAACCCGCCACGACAAGTGGTTGAGAGTCTGTGTCCAAACCGAAAATGCGACCCGTCCAGACAGCGATTCTGGCAGTTCTGCCTCTTCTGGATTGAAAGTGCCAATGAGGGTAAATTTGGTGAGAAATATTTGGGAAATGCCCTCCCGTTCCAGTCGCACCTGCCCATCAAGGGATGCCTGTGTGATGGCATAAAGCAGTTCAGGCTGCAGCAGGTTTATTTCATCGACATATAAAACACCACCATTAGCCTCAGCGAGTAGGCCAGGCGAAGAGACAGCCTTTCCCATTTTATAGGAACGCTCCAAATCCACACCGCCAACCAGCCGCTCCAGCGAGCAACCCAGCGGCACATTCACAAATGGACTATTTTCAGGAAAAAGGCTTTTGGCCGCTCGGGCAATAGTCGTTTTTCCAGTGCCCGATGGACCTCCGATCAGCACGCCTTTCAGTCCTGGCTCGATGGCCGCAAGGGACAGCGCGATGAGGGGGTCTTTGAGGCCGGGGAAGGTGGTCATGGATTTATTTTTATCATGAAGTCCTTTGAGGTAAGGCTCTTAGCTGATGAACCATTCAAAATTATCCTGCTCAATAAACTGGAATTCACTATTGGGATAATTTTCCATGAATGCTTTAGGTGCTTTCTTTCTTTTAAATTTCCATTTCATTTCATATCCGGTCAGTTTCCCATTGAATTCTTCGAGGTAATCAATTTCCTGTTGATCATGGGTTCTCCAGAAATAATTATTTGGATTGATTTGTTGGGTCTGGAGAAATTTCAGCCTCTCACAAATAAGAAAATTTTCCCATAACATCCCCTTGTCCATTCTCAATTCAACATCCTGATATTGTTGAATAATGCTATTCCTGACCCCGACATCATAGAAAAATATTTTATATCCCTTGCTAATTTCTTTTCGCAGATTCCGGCTAAAAGAACGCAACCTGAATATAACAAAGGCTTTTTCCAACAAATCAATATACCTTTCTATGGTTCTCCGGTGGGTCTGTAAAGAATTGGACAATTCATTGACAGAAACCTCACTTCCTATTTGAAGAGCCAACAACTGAAGTAGTTTAAAGATAATATCTGCCCTTTTAAGATTTTCAAATTCCAAAACATCTTTGTACAAATACCTGCTGCTCAAATCATCCAATAGCACCCGTGCTTCTTCATCTGGAGCTTGTACAATTTCTGGATACATGCCAAACCTCAAAAAGTTGTTCAATTGCGCTTTCCGTTCAAACGGATTGTACAATTCTCCCACTTCCGAGTAGGATAATGGGTAAAGAATAAATTGTAATGCTCTCCCCGTCAAAGCTTCGCCCGTGCGGTTGGCTAAATCAAAACTGGAAGACCCCGTAGCTATGATCTGCAATTCAGGGTAAGTATCTGCTAACAACTTTAGGACACGTCCGATATTGGGAACATATTGAGCCTCATCAAAAACAACTATTTTTTTATTTCCAAGATATTTTTTTAAAAGGACTGGTTCCTCCTGTCCCAGAATTGCCCTAACCGATTGGATTTCACAATTGTAATATCCATCTTCCTGCCTGTATTTGGATAGCAATGCCTTGGCCAAAGTCGTTTTTCCCACTTGGCGTGCCCCATAAAGGATAATAACTTTTCCCCTAAATAACCAATTTTCTATGATGGGCTGGATCTTTCGCTTAATCAAATTCATATAATTCGTGCATTTTGATGCACAAATTTACATAAATTAATGCACTTGAATATACATATTAAGAAAATCTCCTCGCCTTTTTATTTGGGTTGCTTTCAGTCTTAAACTATTCAACATTTCACATTTACCCCACCAACATATCCCCCATCGCTTCTTTTATCTTCTCCCCCGTATCAATTTCCTCCAATGGATCGCGGCGCAGGCGGTGGCGCAGGCACATCACGGCCACGGCGGTCAGGTCTTCCGATTTTACGGTTTTTCTTCCGTCAAAAGCAGCATAAGCTTTAGCCGCACGGGTGATGACAATCTCGCCCCGGTGACCATCAATTTTTAATTTCAAACACAACTCGACAGCTTTGGAAAGGAGGTGTTCCGGTAATATTACTTCCGGCAACACTGTTTTGGCTTGCGCAATTTGCTTTCGGAGTTCGGCTTGTTGCAGTTCCCATTTTTCCAAAAAAACTTTTGGGTTCTTGCGGAATGCTTCGATACGCATTACGACTTCCACACGCTGTCCTACATCGGTAATGGTGGTAATTTGAGTGTAAAGTCCAAAGCGGTCGAGCAGCTGTGGGCGTAGGTCGCCTTCCTCTGGGTTGCCCGAACCAACCAGTACAAATTTGGCAGGATGTTTAACACTCAGGCCTTCCCGCTCCACAAGATTCACACCACTGACGGCCACATCGAGCAGCAAGTCTACCAAGTGGTCTTCCAGCAGATTGACTTCATCAATATAAAGGAATCCTCCATGAGCGCGGGCGAGCAGACCAGGTTCAAATGATTTCTTCCCTTTCGAAAGCGCCGCCTCAATATCCAGTGTACCAACCACCCTATCCTCGGTGGCGCTCAGGGGCAAATCCACCATCGGGACAGACTGGTATTCTTCGTTGGCAAACTGAATGGGAATGGTGGTTCGTTTACCTTGCACGCTCATTTCAGCTGATAGATCACTTGCAAGGATGAGTGGCAGCAACGCTGCCAATGCGCGCACAGAAGTGCTTTTGGCAGTACCCCGGTGTCCCATAATCAGAACTCCACCGATGCCCGGATCAATGGCATTGAGCAGCAGGGCGAGTTTCATTTCCTCTTGGCCGACGATGGCGGTGAAGGGGATGGTTGGCTGCTCTAATTTTTTAGATTTTTCATTCATTATTTTACATTTTACATTCCCACTCCTTTCCAAATTTAAAAGTGCTCCCAGAACTTGGAGTCCTGGAAGCACTTTTTAGATAAATGATAAATGATGAATTTAAAGCAGCGACATCTGCCTATCTCAGGAAACTTACCATAAGTATAGGAGCCTCCGTCACCATTCGCCATTAATCGCTCACCATTAAATCGCCTCTTCCACCAATTCAATAATATCCTTCACCGCAATTTTATCTTCGTTGCCCGATATTTTTACCGCATCCGAATACATGGTATAATCTTTCGGGCAGGCAACGATAAATAAATTTACGCCGTCAATTTCCAACGCTTCCTCGATACGCATTTCGGAGGGGCGCTTTTCCAGTTTGGAATCATCCATCCAGATGCGCCCGCCACCAGCGCCGCAGCAGAAGGAGTTTCCTTTGTTGCGCCGCATCTCGGTGAACTGCACACCCAACAATTCCAGCAACTTGCGAGGTGCAGCGGTTTCGTCGTTGTACCTACCGAGATAGCAGGGGTCGTGGTAAGTGACTTTATAATGGCTGAGTTTTTTATTTAATTTTAATTCGCCTTCGTCAATTAATTTGCAGAGCAGCCCCGTATAATGGTGGATGGTATAATTGCCGCCGAAATCGGGATATTCATTTTTAATGGTATTAAATGAATGCGGATCGGTGGTGACAATTTCCTTGAACTGGGCATCTTCAAATGTCGCTATATTGTCTTCGGCGAGCATTTCAAACAAGCCCTCTTCGCCAATACGGCGCACATCGTTACCTGAATTTTTTTCACCTTCATATAATATCCCGAAATCTAATCCTATTTTATTGAAAAGGTTGGCGACCTTGCGGGTCATATTTTGCACACCTGCATCATAAGAACCAAAATCGCCCACAAACCAAAGGTATTCAACCTCCTCTTTCCGTGCATCTTTTAATTTAAAATCCAAACCCTTTGTCCATTTCGCCCGCATGCGTTCCGACTGTCCAAATGAATTTCCATAGTCGCCGATATTCGCCAAAGCGTCTTGCAAGGAGTCTTCCATATCTCCTTCTTCCACCAATGTCCTGCGCAACTGTACGATAGTCGTCAGGTGCTCGATGCCTACTGGGCAGGCTTCCACGCAGGCCATGCAAGTGGTGCAAGACCAGAGGGTTTTTTTTTTGATAATGCCGCCAGCGACCATGGTCTTTTTGCCATTGCCTTTCACACCCTCGGCATAAGATTGCTGAAACCATTCGGAGGTCGATCCACCCGCATCAGCGTATGTTCGCATATCCAAAATCAAGTCACGAGGGGATAGCGGCGCACCTGAAGCATTTGCTGGACAGGCCACATGGCAACGCCCACATTTGGTGCAGGAATCAAAATCCATCAGTTCTTTCCAGGTAAAATCTTCGAGTTTCAGATAGCCCATTCCCTCTGTCATTTTCTCCTCTGTCACACGGGGAAGGCGCTTCGCAGCCATGTCGTCCTTGAACATAAGGTTGGCATAATCCACCAAAATATGCATGGCCTTGGAGTAAGGAATATAAGCGATGAAAATCAACACAATAATACCGTGAAACCACCAAGTAAATTGATGCGCAGTATCGCCCACAAGACCAATGCCATCAAGCATATTCGCAAATAACCAGCCGACAGGCGAGGCCGTTTGCTCAAAGGCGATATCCATCAAAGCACGGTCGGTGGAAATACGCAACCCTTCGATCATAAAACCGGTAATGGCAATGATGAGCAATAACCAAACAAATGCCTTGTCATCTTTTTTATAACCGGAGCGGTCATATTCTTCGGGCTTTAGATCGGGGCGGCTGTAATCCAATTGGGGCGGCTTTTTTGCCCGGCGGAACATCATCATCAAAAGTCCGATAATAAACAGCACGCCCGACACATCCATAAATATGGAAAACACGACATAAAAAGTGCCGTCGAGCAAACGGTTTTCTCTGCCAAAAACGAGTTCAATAAAATCATGGTCGAGCGCTACTATGACGGTTCCGATAAACAGAACCACAAAGCCCCAGAAAATCAACCAATGTGCCGTACCCGCATAAGTGTCTCTTTTATAAACGGTTTTATTAGTGGCCATCAGGGCCAGTGCCTTAAAAAACCTTCCGGCAAAATTGTTGAATCGACCGTTGTCGCTTCCCCTACTGTATTTTTTATATTTTTTCCAAAAACCAAAAATGAAAAAGCCCACGGTGGCGAGACCAACGACGTAAAAAACAATCTGCATCCAAGTTGGGAAGTTGCGGAAGATTTCTCTGGTGACTGGATCCATGACCTAAGTGTTTTCGTTTTAAAAAAAATATGTCTCATTGGACAAATCCCATGGAGTTACAAACCGGATTATATTACGGTGCGCTGCACCTTTACTGCTATTACTTTTATTATTTCTACTAATGTTGCGCCGCTCTGCGGCTATAGCCAAAAAGGGCCGGGATCGCCGCAGCGCGCCGCAACATTAGTAGCACAAAGCCAACACAGTCTATAAAGGTGCAGCGCACTGCAACTGATTTTTATCTAGTTCCACGGGATTTGTCAAAGAACCAAAAATATAACGGCGACCGTTGGTTATCAATATAACCAACAGCCTTATATCTCAAATAATTAATTTACAACTTCTCTGTCAGCGCAGGTACCACATCAAACAAATCCTCGGTCGTGCCATAATCTGCATAATCAAAAATCGGTGCATTGGCATCGGTATTTATGGCAATGATGCAATCGGCATCTTTCATGCCCTCAATATGCTCCGGCGCACCGCTGATGCCAACAGCGATATATACTTTTGGTTTTACTTTCAAACCAGACTTGCCCACCTGACGTGTTTTGGGCAACCATTTGCTATCGACAATAGGACGGGAGCAAGAAAGCGCGGCACCGAGTTTGTCGGCCAATACCTGCACCACTTCCATATTGTCCTCGTTCTGGATGCCACGTCCAACGCTCACTAATACGTCCGTTGCGGTAATGTCCACATCCCCCCCTTCGGGTTCTATGAGTTGTTTGAATTTTATTTTCAAGCCGCTCAGGTCGGGTGCAGCTACTTCTTCCACCGCTGCGCCACTGCCCTTTCCAGCATCGACTGGGAATGACCCGGCCAATACGGAGGCAATAAAATCTCCCTCGACCGCTGATTCTACGCTCATTTTTCCACCATATAATTGGCTGGTCACACTGCCTTCAGAAACGTCGGAAGCATAAGCTATGAGCGGCATATTGCAATCAATGCTCAAGCCTGCAGCGATGTCCATGCCCTGCGAAGTATTGCCCACCAAAACGATATTTGGGGTATGGCTGCCCACCAATGAAACAATTGTTTTGCAATATGCTTCGGGGTTGAAATTTGCCAACTCCGGACTATCTACATATAAAACTTTATCAGCAGCAAAATCACTGGCCATGTCTTTTGCGCCGCTGCCAAGCAATACCGCTATGACATCGCCACCGAGGCTTTTTGCTTTACCCAGCATTTCATAAGTAATGTCCTCTACTTCGCCGTTTAAATGTTCGGCTATTACAAATATCTTACTCATAATTAATTATAAATGCAAAATGATAAATAATAAATGTAAAAGTGAAAGCCACTTACTTTGTCTTATTTTTATATTTATTATTTATCATTTAATATTTTACATTAGATCAGATTTTCCCTTTAATAATATCCGCCAGTTTCCCTGCCACATCTTCCGCCGACCCGCTCAACATTTCCGCTCCTCCCCCACTCTCTGGCTTGAACATACGGCTGACTGAAGAACCCGCAGAAACACTTACGTCGCCCGCCGATACTTCTTCCAAATCGGTGGAACGCATCGCCCGACGGACTTTTGCAACTGGCACATATCGCGGCGTTTCCCTTGCAGCCTGAATACCCAAAACAATAGGAGTGGCAGCCTCAAACTCGGCTACCATGCCGCCGCCGTACTCTTTGGTGACATTTACACTGTCACCATTTACGGCAACACCGGTCACGACGCTGATGTGCGGCACATTCATATAATGTGCCAGCAAAACGCCCAACTGTCCGTCTCGATCTTCCACCGACTGCACACCCGTAAATACCAAATCGGCGCCCATGCCCTGAATGGCATTTGCAAAAGCTTTGGCCGCTTCATGATTAGAGACGTTACCTTCTATCCCAGTCACTTTCACTACTTTATCCGCTCCTTTTGCAGCAGCTGCATATAGGGCTTTGTCAATATCGTCGCCGTCCAATGCGATGGCGGTAACAGTGCCTCCACTGTCTTCTTTCAACAAAAGTGCTTCTTCCAAAGCATGGTCGTCAAATTCATTGACTTTAAATTTGAGCCACTCCCGGTCAAGGTCTTTTCCCGAAGAATCTATTTCCAGTTCTTCGACCAAATCGGGCACTTGTTTGATTGGTACTATGATGTTCATATTTAATTTAAAATTTAAAATGATAAATTTAAAATGCAAAAGTAACAGCCCGTTCTTAAGAACTATGAAAAAATAAATTTACAATTTTGACTGTTTCTTTTGCCCTTATTTTTTACATTACCAATTTCTCCAATTCCAGCTCTTGCCGTATCAGCACCAAATCATCCGTGGCAGGAAGGAATGGAAAATCTCGGTGCGACTCACTCGGACGATAACTACCATAAGGACGAGTACAGCCAGGCTCGCCGTTTTCGCCTGGGCAACCATTGGTCATAAATGGTACGCCACCGTCAAGGGTTTTTAATACCTTATTTATTTTGGAGGCAAAAATTCCCAAGCCGACTATATTTTCTTCTTCGTTAAATTTAATGCTCTTGCGCTCCAATCCATATTCTTCGATTAAATGTTTGACCAATTGAATACGCCGCCAGCGTTTGATTTTTGATTTTGGATAATTCCCCATGCGGGAGTCGGGTTCGGGATTAAAACAAAATAAATATGCGAGGATTTGTTTTTCTTTTAAATCATAAAACATATCCACCATCTCCATGTCTGTTTCGCCGAGGCCGACAACGGTATGGATGTTTACTTTCCATGGGCCATATATTTCACGGGAATAATTAATAACATCCCAATAATTTTTCCATTTCAAACCTCCCTGCGGAACGTTGGTTCGTCGATCAAAAAATAAATTTTCGGTAATGGCATCCAAGCCTACGCCGATCATGTCTGCCCCCAAATCCTTAAGGGCTTGCAGGCGTTCCCTATTTAATGTAGGTGGTGCGACCAAGAGAGAAAGTGGCGTTTTCACATTTTTGCAAATCTTCTCTGTTATTTCATAAGTGTCCTTATATGCCGAGCCATGTGTTACCATAGAAATGCAAAGACGGGTCATTTTATCTTCGTATTTCACCATACGGTCAATAACCAAATCCGTTTCGTACATTGGCCAGTCCACCCGAATAAAGGATTTGTCTTCATAATCGCCGGGACGGGTGCGAGCCAAGCCACAATAGGCACAATCAGAAAGGCAGCCGTTGTCGTAATTCAACAAAATATTAATGCCTCCAAATTCAAAGTCTCTGGTAAAACGCCCCGACTGCAAACGCAGCGCCATTGCGCTTGCAGCACTCAGCCGAATAAATTCGGGGCTTTCTTTTTTTTGCTCAACAGGAGTTAAAGTTGGTAAAGGGAAATCCATTTTTTTATTAAATGTAAAATGCAAAATATTAAATGATAAATTCAAAAGTGCCGCTCCTGCCCAATCAAAAATATTTTCCCACGCATTGTCGTCCACTTTTACATTTTATATTTATCATTTATTATTTTACATTTATTTCTTTGGGATAATAGCACGACCCCTGATAATTATGTTTAACTTCTTTCATTGCCCCCATTGCCGCTCGCCAAATTGAATCGAAAATTTCTTTATCAGTCAGGTCAATGTTATTAGTATTAAATTTTAAAAATGCTTTTCGAACCACTTGCATAATTTTTTCTTTATCCAGCGGACTCCATTTTAATTGTGCTTCGATATTTTTAAATAGGTTTTCATGTTCCGTAAAATCGCCCGTAATCAGTACGCTTTTAATCGTTTCCCCTTTCAGGGCAACATAAGTTCGCAATAAACCCGCAGCCGTTTTCTTCAAGCCCATTCCCGTCATATCAGACTGGGGGGAGTTTTGGAAAATCCAATCATCGTTGCGGTATCGTGCATTCACCAGTTTTTTAATTTCTGTTTTTTCAGAATCAGTAATTGATTTTTCGGTCAACTGAATATTAAAATATTTTTCAAAATTATCTGCTACTATTTGCCGAACTTCCTCAGCAGTTATATTCCGTTTTAATTCTCTCGAAATAGTTGTGATACGTTGCTCGACTTTATGGATTTGTTTTTTGTCACCGATTTTTTGGAGGGGAATATTTAATACTTTTAGCATCACCGGAATATCCAAATCGACAAGCAAACTGGTATGGAATTGAATCGCTCCATGTGGATTGACGTGAATGCCGAGCCCAGCGATTTTTTTTCCATTTACCACCAAATCATTTTTCCCCTGAAAGCCCGCTTTTATTCCCAGCTGCTCCAACGCCTTTAAAACAGGAGTCGAAAATATATGGTACAATTCTCTCGTATTTTCCGAATCAAAAGTATTTGCCGTGGCAAGGCATAAACCCAATTGACCCTCGCCCATAATTATCGCGCCTCCCCCTGTGAGTCGCCGTCCATATTGAAAACCAGATTTGCGGATAGCTTCCAAATCAAGTTCTGCATGTATGTTCTGAAAGCGGCCAACGAGGGTGCAATAATTTTTATAGGTATATAAGCGTAAGGTTGCTTCCGAACTTGTTTTGTCGGAATAGGTATCCATTAAAAACTCGTCGGTGGCCAAGCCGTGGTCGGCAGTGACGTTGTCTTCTTTTATGTAGTGCCAATTGGTCATTTACAAATGATAAATTCAATGAGGTAACTTGCCCCGGAAATATCCATATAAAAAAGTACCGGTCATGGCAGCCAGCAGGAACACGATCAGCACGGTGTAGCCGCTCCCCAATAAAATGAACATAGGCCCAGGGCATATCCCCGCCAGTGCCCAACCAAGTCCAAAAATAAACCCGCCAAAAATGTAGCGTTTCCAATTCGTGTCTTTGTCTTGAATGGTAATTTCTTTTCCTTCCAATGATTTCAAGTGAACCTTTTTGATGAATTGAACCACGATGATGCCGATGGCAATAGCAGACAAGATGATTCCATACATGTGGAAGGATTGGAAATGGAACATTTCGTAAATCCTGAACCACGAAATAGCCTCTGACTTGTATAGCGTGATACCAAAAAGAATTCCCACGATAATATATCTTGACATTCGCATAACTAACCTGTTTTTTTGTTGACTCCTATGCTTTCCAGAAATTGGAATTTTAAGTAACAAAGGTTACTTACCAGCATTGCTTGGAGTTTATTATTTCACCCAAATATTAGCGGAAATATTACATGGGTCATAAAAAGGCCTCCTGCAAAAAACCCGACTACAGCATACATTGACCCTAACTGCAGGGCCGACATGCCACTGATGGCATGTCCAGAAGTGCATCCGCCAGCATACCGGGCGCCAAATCCAACAAGGAAGCCACCAACAACAATAACGAGCAATCCCCTCATGGTAAAAAGCGCCTTCCAGTCATAAAATTCAGGAATCAAAGGCACATGCCCTTCTTCGAAATTGAAACCGAGTTCCTGTAAGCTTTCTACTGTTGCTGCCGATACGTGTGCAATATTGCCGTCCACCGGAGTAAAATGGCGGGCTGCCAAATAGCCTCCGAAAACAGCACCAAGCGCCACCAAAAGATTCCATCCTTGTGATTTCCAATCGAACTTAAAAAAGTCCGCCAGATCACCGGCCCCGTCAGCAGCACACATGACCCGGAAATTGGCCGACATGCCGAACTCTTTGCCGAAAAACAATAGGATGAACATAATAAGGGCAATCATCGGCCCAGCCACCCACCAAGGCCATGGCTGTGAAATGAATTCTATGAATTCCAATATCCATTCAGGCGTCATAAAGAATAATATTTATTAATTATTTCAAGTCCCACAGGAACAACTATTTTCAAAGAACAATGACTTCAAACCCATCCCTTCAGAATGCGACACGATCCCCTCCGCCGGAAAAGCAATTCCGTTCAGCCCTGCTTCCACCGCCGCTTTATCCACTATTTTTTTATACTCCCCCAGTGGCCGAGCGCAGCCGACCATGATATAGGTGTCGGGCATTTTCAGCCGTGCTTTTACAAAAAACTCAGCCACATCATCAGTAGGCGGTGGTTCGATACCCCACATTATAGTGTCGCTCATTGGGATTAAAATAACCACGACCAACGAGTGGACCGGGTATTTTGCAATCATATCGAGGGCGGTGTATTCGCCCAAAAATTTGCCATAGTGCAAACCCAAAATTACATGTGGGCGCAGGCTCAATTCATATTTCGACAATAATGCCAGCGAGTTATCATAATCTTCAATCGTGGCATCGAGATGATATACTTCTTTAATTGTTTCGTTCGCTCCAATGATATCAATGGCGACCCCGTCAACCCCCGCATTTTTTAGCGCAGCTACTTCTGCCTCGTCCGACACCAATCCTGTGTGCATGATTACCTTCAACCCCAGTTCCTCCCTGATGCGCTTGATGTCGCCTATATGTTTCATAAAAGGCACTTCTCCCGTTTTTTTTGAGCCGCCACTAATTAGCACGGATTCGGTTCCGATTGCCGCCATTTTCTGGCACATGGTAAAAAGTCCCTCCTTCTGGTCGAGGGGGATCATTGGTTCGAGGATTTTTTTATTGCAATGGTCACAGTCAAGGGCACAGCCGTCACCTGTCAAACTTATCGGCAAGAAAGCATTGGGATTTTTTTGCTCAAATTCAGGAATAGCATAGCTTTTTAAGCCCGGGGCAAAATATTTTATTTCGTCGGGAAAATTTGCTTGGCGAACAGCGAATGCTTCCCGCCGTAATTTTCCCATATTTATGGGAGCACGTTTTACTGCACCTTTATATTCTAAATCTATCATGCTGCTCTTTGCGTTTCACTTATGGGTTCAGCTAACCAGCCTTTTTTTTCATATCTGGTAATTTCGGATTCAAACCAAGCCGTCACTTTATCATCACCAGACAACAGACCCTCTAATTCATTTAATTCGCTTATTTCCATTTCAATCAGCCAGCCTTTTCCATATGGATCGGTATTTATAAGGCGTGGGTTTTCGAGGACTTTTTCATTAACGGCTATTATTTTTCCCGTCATTGGCGCTTTTAAATGGCCGACGTGTTTTTCCGCTTCCACACTTCCAAAACTATTTCCTCTTGAAATGGAGGTGCCAACATCTTCTATCCTGATAGAGACAAAGGAGCCTGTCGTCTCCTGTACTAATGGACTCATGCCAATGCGGGCGGTATTGCCGTCAATGTCCAGCCAAAAACCTTCATCGGTAGCGTATGATACGTCAGTCCGGATATTGAAGTTTTTTACTTTTTTCATAAATTATTTTTACTGGACATTAGACGTTAGACAATAGATTTTAGACATTTTACCATAAAAACAATTGTGTGTATTTCAAAGCGCTTCCTCGATCAATTCCACAATGTCTTTCACTAAAAGTTTACCCTCATTGCCAGTTGATTTGACCGCATCCTCAAATCGGGAAACTTCATACGGGCAGCAAATTGCCAGCACATCCGCACCTGTTGCAACTGCCTCCCGCACCCTGTTTTCAGAAAGGCGTTCGCTCACGTGGTCGGCCATGAAGCCATCCAGCCACATGCCGCCACCGCCACCGCCACAGCAAAAACTTTGTTCTCGGCAACGTCCCATTTCAATCAGTTCAATGCCAGGAATTGCGGTGAGGCAATTTCTTGGTGCATCAAATTCGCCATTGTGCCTACCGAGGTAACAGGGATCATGGAATGTGACTTTATAATCCAGTTTTTTTGTAAAAGTTAATTTCTCCATTAATGGCGCGAGATAAGTAGTATAATGGATGGTCTCGAATTTACCACCATGTTTTGGATATTCCTTGCGGAAAGCATTGAGGGCATGGGGGTCGGTGACCAATACTTTTTTGACTTTATATTTATTGAAAAGGCCAATATTGTGCTCGGCAAATTCTTCAAAAAGTCCCGTCTCGCCAGCCAATCTTTGGGAGTCGCAAGAACATTTCTCCTCCGCTCCCAATATGCCGTAATCTGTCCCCAATAATTTAAATATACGGGCGAGGGCACGGGTAGCATCTTTCCCCCTCCCATGATATGCCGGATAACATTCGACAAACCAGAGTAAATCCACGGGGCGTTTTATTTCTTTCATAATCGGCACTTCCACACCAGCGTCTTTTACCCAGTCTGCCCGCTTGCGCTGCGACTCGCCCATGGGGTTTCCATATTCAAAAGTATTTTCAAAAACCTCTTGCAGTTCGTCTGGAACGTTGCCTTCCATGACGGCCTCTTCCCGTACTGCTGGCATTATTTTTATCATGTCCACTTCTTTGGGACATACACGCAGGCAATTCATGCAAGTGGTACATTTCCAAAGATCATCATCCGTAAATAGGTCAAGCCCCAACTGGAGCTTGCGGAATATTTTCTGGGGGCCATATTCGCCAACTTGGTCAACGGGACATACGGGAATGCACTGCCCACATTGGTAACACCAGCCCATGGACTCTGCCCCAGCTAAATCGGTCACCTTGTCCAAGCCATCGGTATCATAATCGAAAATGACCCGTTGTTCGAACATCCGGTTCCAGTTCGCCGATAGCTCGATGCCTTCGACCGTGACCGATTCTTTTTCTATGATTTGCGATTTATCTACTGGCATAACAGTTAAAAATGTAAAATGCAAAATGATAAATGTAAAATCTAAAAATGGCAGCACCTATTCGATTTAGAAACCTTACTTCGTACGATGAAGCCTCGTTTTACATTTATTATTTATCATTTGATATTTTAAATTTAATTTTTCCGGTTTATTCTTATTTCATAAACGCCCAAAATCCGGCTGGAAAATTCCGCCACATTTGGCATTACTTGGTTAAATTCCTGCGTCATGCGCATCCGCAAAACGGTATATGCATATATCACATAAACACAGCTCAAATAAACATTGGTGCCAAACAAATTTCGGCTAATGGTCTGAAACCCAGCCGCTTTCCCAACCTCGTGTACAAAGGCAACTGCTTTCCCAACATTCAGATATGATTGGCCCACAGTTGGAGCACTTAAATCAAAATCTTCGGTGGTGACCAAAGGGAGGGAGCCAGTATTTAATTTCGGGTTCCACATCCAATGACACCATAGCCAATATTTGTCGGGGAAAGTATAATGCAGTAATTCCCCAGCGAGATCATATCGGAGATGTTCAGGAAGACTTTCCACCCGTTCGCAAAATACCTGAAAACGGATATGGACGGCATCGCTTCCGTAAAGCAATTCTTGGATATGCTTTTTGAAATTATCAATGCCTACTTCCTCAAGCAATTTTTTTATATTCCGTTTGGTGGAAAATATAAGCCGAAAGGTTTCCTGCAATTCTATTTCCGAAAGCCGCGCAATATTTTCTTGCCCAAACCTTTGTTTGAACCTTCCACTTTTCACCACCAAGGCATCGGCGATTTTCACAAGGTGCTTCTCCTCGATCTTTTCCAAGGTTTCCTTCATGAATTCCTTGGCGGTTTCGGTGTCGACTATTTGGCTCAAACTCTATTATTAAAATGATGAATGATGAATGATGAATGATGAATAGCTCATCTTACAAGGCTATTTATCATTTTTAATCCATCACCTTAAATTCCCTAAGCCAGTACCGGCTGGGATTTCCTAACCGAAGCAAGCGCCTTCATGGCCGCCAAGCCCGCTGCCGAAACCGAGTCTTCCAAATCAGCCGGGCCCGTGCATGCGCCTGCGGCAAATACCCCCGGCACATTGGTCGAAACGGTATCCAATGGCCCGCCTGTTGTTTCAATGAAATTATATTTGTTTTGCTTCAGGCCAAAATATTCGGCCATCAGTTTGGTGCCTTCGCTCGGTTCCATACCTACCGCCAAAATGACCATGTCCATCTCGACTTCCATTGGTCGGCGCATCGTGGTGTCTTCGCCCTTCACCAAGAGTTTGTCGCCTCTTTTGACAATCTCGGTGGCCATTCCTTTTACATAATTGACTTTGTATTTTTCCTGAGCCGGCCAATAGATTTCATTCTCCCAATAACCGTACATCCGCATGTCAATATAAAAAATAAAAACCTTGCAACCAGGCACTTGCTGGCGTACTTCGATGGCCTGTTTGGAGGAAATACCGCAGCACACTTTGGAGCAATATTCGTTGCCAATCTGGCGGTCACGAGAACCGACACATTGGATGAAACAGATGCGTTTAGGTACTTCGCCGTTGGAAGGGCGCACGAATTTATGAGCCTTGAGCAACTTCTCCGCATCCGTCAAAGTAAGCACATCGTCATGCTCGTAATAGCCATATTTTTGGGTCTCCCGCCCTGGGTCAAAATGCGTAAAACCAGTAGCAACAATGACTGCGCCCGCCTCCATTTCTACCTCTTTTCCTGCAGATATAGCTTTTACCTTGAAATTGCCCGCTGAGCCGGAAGCGCCCGTGACAAGTGTATTATAACGGATGTCAACATTTGGGTTGTTGAGCATGGGCGCCATCATTTCATCAAGCGCCTCTTGGGTGTCCCTCAAGTCTGGCGTCAAAGCAGCGTACTGTTGTTCATCTGGATTGCCGCCGAGACGGTCCCTTTTTTCAACGAGGATGGCTTTGTAGCCCAAATCGGCAATGCCCTTGGCGGCTTCGATTCCTGCTACGCCCCCGCCGATGATTAGGATGTTTTGGTTTGCCATGTTTTGATTATTGATTTTAGTTGAGACTTTAGACTATTAGATTTTAGACATTAGATAAGACATAAAAATATTTTTTTCCAGTAAGTTTAAAAGTCTCTTCTCTTGTCTAAGGTCTTTTGTCTAAATGTCTAATGTCTGTTTTTTTATTTCGCAGCATCTTCCCAAGTCATGTAATCCTTTTCACCTGACTTGATTTTGTCGCATTCAGCTTGAAATTCTGCCCACTTCTTTTCTACGTCAATGCCTATTTTTTCCATGAAGGGCTTGTTGTTGGTATTGTGCCAATGCAGCTGCAATACTTTGTAAGGGTGCGCACCCATCGCCAAAGCGGCCATTTGTGAATCTGACATTACAGGCAGCCCGACCTGTTTGTCATGTGCCTTGCCTACCACTTGGCTTTGGTCGAGGGTCGTTACGCAACCTGTGTCATGGGTTACTGTAACATCGGGGTTGGCTTCTTTTATCATCACCTCGATTTTGCGCTGCACCGAAAAGGAACGAGAGAAATCCCTCGATACCAAAATATGCCTGAACCCAAAACCGCAGCAGTCGAACCAAGTGGAATAATCGGCCACATTGATGCCCAGTTTTTCCAGCACCCCGGTAATAATGGCAGTGCGCTGTGCGCCGTATATTTCTTCGTTATATATGGCGTCTTCCTCAATCAGTTTATGGTAATGACAAGCAGGATGAACCGTGGCGGTAATGTTGCTCATATCAATCACCTGCCTTTCGGCAATACGGTCACGCATCGCATAGACCCATTCGCTGTAATGCACCACCTCTTCTGGGAGCACCAGTTTTTTGCCCAACCGCTTCATAATGTCCCTTACTTTCCTACGCAAATCGTGCTGGTGTATCAACGCATGGCGCACTTCTTTGTAATGCCCGAAACTGGTGCCGCAATGGATGAGCGGAAAATAACCAACCTCTTCTGCTGCTGCAAAATTTCGAACAGCAACGGCAGCTTGTGCTTCTGGGTTGGAAGTTGCAGAGGCGTAGTAATTCCACGCGGTACAAGAAGTCTGGTCGGTCGGGTCAAAGTAATCCAGGCCAAAAGCCCTGTTCAACCAAAAAATGGAAGTGGAGTAGCCAGGAATATGGCCACATTGTCCACAACTTTTGTGGTGCCAAGTCTTTTCGAGCGGGATTTTTTTCATCCTGCCATATTTGGTCCTGACTTCCATATATGGCTCCGGCACTCTTATGACCTCCAACTCTCCTTCTTTTTCCAGTTGGAAAAGTTCTTCCCGCATATCGTGCGTTGGAGCCTCATCAGGATTTGCTTTGAAAATCCGTTCGCTTGCTTTGGATACTGGTAGGTGTATCATTATTATTAATTAAAAATTAAAAATGATAAATTAAAAATTAAAAAACGCCACGAAAGGAAAGTCGGAAAACCAGCAACTCATGTCTGTTTTTTAGAAATTTATCATTTTAAAATAATCACGTATCAATTAAATTTATCAGGAATTTTTATTTCTGATGTTATTTTCAATTCTATTTTTAGTTGATTTTGAAATGGTTGTAAAAATGGCAACCAATTCCCCACATTCTTGCAAAACAGGGTTAACGATTTTTCCTTCTAAAAAAGGTTTTCGTTCAATTATTTTTAAGCAAATCTGACTTTCCCGTAATTCTTTGAGGCAAACCTTTATTTTATGTAAAAAATCGGAGTCCGACTCTGCTGCTTGTGCTTCGCCATAATTCAATGCGGGCGATGTTCCCGACCTATTAAGTTGGCCACCAAGATTTTTTGCAGCAGGTTTATTGGGTAATTGTTCAACTAACTCAAGAACCATCACGGCAAAATTGATTAACCTGTCTTCGAGATTGTAATTCCGTTTTCCCAAAGCAAATGCGTTTAAAAATTAAATTATTGAACCACATTTCACACTTCTCCAGAATACCTACCTGCACCATTTTTAAATTTTAAATTCATCATTTTAAATTTTAAATTAAATTGTCCTAATCAAAAGTAACATCATATCCCGCCTCTTCAAGCCGCTCTTCCATTACGTCCACCAAAATCATGAACAGCCCTTCGTCAATGCCTTCGATCAAATCCATGACCCCTGTCATGTGCCAGATGAGGTAGAGTTCAATGATCGTTTTTTCGTCAACTTTCCAGCCTGTTTCTATGGTATGAAGAGTTTCCGGTGGCAGGGCTTTCCGCCATACGTCCAGGTTCTCAGAAATTTCATGCACGTGTTTTCCCCAATCTGGGAAAGCATCTGGCTGCAACATATCAGGTGATACCTGGGAGCCAGTGGACATGATTTTATAAATAATACGGCCATATCCTTCCAATGCCTGCTTGGCGGTTTGTAGCCCATTGCGTACTGCTACTTCCCGCAATACAGTTATGATTTGGCCAGGTGAATTTTGCCGTGGGCAACGGTCGCACGAAAAACATTGCGAGCAATCCCAGACACTATCGTTCATCAGGGTGTAGACCAAATCAACGTCCTCTCTCGATACTGCCTGTGCAATCAGTCGAGGACTGAAATCATAAAACCGAGCGGAAGGACAGGCAGCTACACAAATGCCACATTCATAGCAGCCATACAAAATGTGATCCCATCTGCCATCTGCCTTCGCCTCTTCGAACAGGCGCTCCTTTTCTTCATAGGAAACATCAGAATACTTATTTACCGATATATCAAGTGCCGTCATTTTATTAAAAATGATAAATTTAAAATGATAAATGATAAATTTAAAAATGGGGGCATCCTAATACTCTAAACACAATATTCAAGTACAGCGCTTACTTTTACATTTATCATTTTAAATTTTAAATTAAATATTCATCCGTGCCTTCAATGTGCGTACATGTCACCCCATCATTTTCAATTTTAGCGCGATAAGCTTCCACGGCAGCATCACCCGTAAGCAGTTCAGCTAAATCCCCCTCCATATTTTCAGGTTTCATTTTTACAATCCAACCATCATTGTATGGGCTTCGGTTGACCACTTGGGCATCACCTACCAAGATTTCGTTGACCGCAACAATTTCTCCGGTCACTGGCGACTTTACCGGGCCTACCCATTTACCACTTTCGACGGTGGCTATTGGCCTACCCTTTTTTCTTGCGACACCAACCTTTTTGGCTTTGGCATGGAGTATCGGACCAGCAAGGGATTGGGCGACATCGGTCATGCCAATAGTAACAGTGTCATCGTCATTTACCCGTACCCATGTATTGTCTCCTACGGAATAATATAGGTTGGTAAAAACCACACATTCGTTTATTTTTTCGTGTGCCATAATATATAATGATGAATGCTTTTAAATGTAGAATATAAAATGATAAAAAATAAATGTAAAAGTGTGCACATTATGGCAACTGGATTCCAAATTTTTAATGTGCCGTCCATTTTTAAATTTTAGATTTATCATTTTACATTTAATTTTAAAAATACATGACATGGTCATAATCCAATGCCAGGTCAATAATACTGGTGGCCCCAAGTATGCCAACGCCATCTATTAAATCGTCGGGCGTCATGTCCCAAAGGGTCAGGCTTTGTTGGCAAACGCGTAGCTCTACTTCATTGTCCATTGCCATTTCCAGCATTGATTTTAAAGTAACACCACTGCCTTTCACTAATTCAACTTTTTCCGCTTCGCCTTTTTTTAGTTGGTTGGTACCGTTCATCGTGAACCAGACCATCACTTCCATTTCCATGGCAGCAGCAGCAACAGCATAATAAAGCGGCGAGTAAGTGCGGGTTGGCGTATCTACGCCGTGGGTTTGAATGACAAGGATTTTTTTGCCTTCGTGGTCGTCCATTTTGATGGTTTAGTTTAAAATGTAAAATATCAAATGATAAATATTAAATGTAAAAGTGCGCGTCATTACAAATGAACAAAACTCACTGGCAAACGGGTGCTGTCACTTTTACATTAATCATTTGATATTTTACATTTATTTAAAACAACTCGCATTCTTTTCCGGGGTCTGAATAAACGAAAATATAATTTTTGTCCCAAGTCCAATCTTCCACTTCGTCCATTAAAAAATCATATAGTTCATCTTTATTTTTTGCGTATTTTAGCAATCTTAATTTTTTCGCCCTACCCTGTTCGTTGGTTTCTAATATTTCCAATAATAGCCATTCGTTGGGCTTGCTGGAGTAAAGCAGTGCCATTTCTGAGGCAAAATATTCTTTTTTTTCGTCATGCACTTTTCTTTTTTTTAATGCTTGACATAAGTAGTCGAGCCTAAATACTTTCCGTTTTTATCGGCTGCTCTTTTCATATAGCTGCGTTAAAAAAAAGTTCACGTAGCTAGGCTATGCTCACTTTTTTTGCCTTGCTATACCAAAAAATCAACTCGCTAAAATTCGGAAATTATTTAATCTTGACTACTTATTTATTGACCTGCAGAATTGCAGCGACCCAATCTTTAATTAATATGTTGGGAGACTCTACCCGGTGCAGCATATAAAATGCCTCTATTAATTCGGTCAATGCCTCTTCGGACAATTCCACATATCGGAGGACATTTTCCAGTCCTTTTAATTTATGCGGAGGCCGGAAATCAAAATCGCCTTTTATGGAAACATGGTCAATTCGCTTGCCTTTGGTGCGTATGCTCATTTGAATTAACCCGCCCCCTGTTTGGTGGTTAATTTCATACAACCAAACATCGGCGTGGATCTTTACTACGCGAGGCCGGTGTTTTTTCGATGAGTCTTGATAAAGCCACTCTTTTGTGGTAAATTTTTTATCCAGTACATCCATCATCCGGTATTCCTCGTCGGTAAAATCTCCGGGTATTATTTTCCTGTTTAATACTTCCGCACAGTTATTAATATAGGCGGTTTTGACTTCTTCCATATTTGGCGGGTCGTTCAATTCCCGTTTTATGGAAGTCATGTATTTTTGGAGGCTTTCCAACACATTTCCCCGAAAACTTTCATCAGGCAGGTTCAGCACTTTCGCCATCGTATGGCAATCGAAATCGAACAAGAAATTTCCTGTAACTACTTCTGCATTGCCGATGGCCGCTGCACCCGTGCCGACTATCTTCTTATTCCCAACGTGGACATCATTGGGCGGGTGGAAATGCGCATTGATTCCAAAGAACTTATAAGTTTCAACCAGTGGTTTTATAAAAAGCTGAAACCGGGTATCAATTTTAACAGGCAACTGTTTCGGCCCAAAAATCCATTGCGTGAAAAGCTGGTCGTCATCAAGATAAACCGTTCCTCCCCCCGTCTCCCTGCGGATAATGGGGATATTATTTGAGGAACAATATTCAACATTGACCTCCTGTTCTAAATCCCGGTGAAACCCGATGCAGACATAAGGGTCTTTGGGAACATCGAGCACAATGGTATCAGGCGTATCTGTCTTTTTTGCGTAAGCCAGAGCATGGTAAATGGTCTGTGACCGAAGGTAAGAAACCCTGTCTGCGTCAATCAATCGAATGTTCAAAATGCTTTGGCGGTGTAAAGGTGTATTGGTTTACCGTTGAACCTGTAAACCAATAAACCATTAAACAAACATATTTACTTCTGCCTCAGCGGCATAGGCCAAAAATGCTGCTGCACCTGCAATTTCTGCTTCTGGAATAAAATCCTCTTTGGAAAAACCAAAAACATCCATTGTCATTTGACAGCCGATGAGGCGCACGTCCATGTCAACGCATGCTTCCCGCAGTTCTTCAATGGTTGCAACGCCTTTGTTCTTGAACATTTTTTTCATCAGGCCAGTCGCCATGCCTTCAAAGCCTGGTATGTTCGCCATTAGGGCGTTGGGCATGGGCCAGTTGATGTTCTGGAAACCTTCAGAGCCGAAAGGCATTTTCATCGGCATGGCCGGGTTGCCAAGAGGAGAGACCTTTGCATCAATCTCTTTATTCAAAAGGGGCAAGCCATAAAAAGTAAAAAATACGCCGACTTCCCAGTCCATTGCTGCTGCCGCAGATGCTAGAATGAAAGGAGGATAAGCCCAATCGAGCGTTCCTTTGGTGGCAACGAGGGCCAACCTTTTCTTTTTTTCAGCCATGATTAATGTGTTTTTTTAATGGTGAACCGAAATACATTGTCGCCTTCATCTTTGGCTTCAATCAGTTCGTGGCCCGTCTGTTTTGCCCAAGCGTGCATGTCCGGCATAGAACCTGGATCGGTAGAAAGCATCTCCAAAACGTCTCCGATTTCCATTGCTTTGAGGGCTTTTCTTGTCTTTACCACAGGCATTGGGCAAAGCATCCCAGAACAATCCAATGTTTTAACTTCTGCCATGTTCGATTTAATATTTAAGAAATGAATGATATAATTTATCGGCCTCAGTAGTCGAGGTTGGGGATTTTCAAAAAATGTCACATTTTTCCATGCAGTCGAATATCTTGGTAATTTCGTCAAAGGCCAATCGGTAATAAATATTCCGGCCTTCCCTGAAAGAATTCAAGACTCCTTTGTCTTTCATCTTGGTTAGGTGATGGGACAGCAAAGATTGTTCGATTTCGATCTGTTCAAGAATTTGCGCAACCGATTGTGGCTGTCTTTCTTCGAGCAATTCAATGATTTCCAAGCGTAATGGATGCGAAATCGCTTTCAGGATGTGCGCCATTTTTTCCAGTTTTGCCCCGTCAATATTCCTGGTACTTATCTTTGTTTTTATGGTCATCATAATATTTGCGGCTAATGTATGAATAATGGTTCATTTGTTCAAAAGAATATTTGGAGTTTTTATTTTGGCATTGCCTTATTTAGACAGCATTTAATTAAGCGAGGCATTACCATTGCCAAATATTCAAAACCATGTTGGCGGCCATGAATGATACATGAACATTTAACAAATGTATCCACTGCTCTCACTTTCTTATTAATGCTTCCTATTTTTGGCCTTTATTGACTTCCGAAATCCTCAACTTAACAGGATCAATTTTTTCAAACAACCTGACCAATCATGCTGGAAAACTACTTCTCTAACTTTAGGAAAAACGTCATTGGCATTGACCAAACTTTTGACACTCCTTTCGGGAAAAAGAAAATCGTGTACGCAGACTGGACGGCGAGCGGTCGGTTATATGGCCCCATTGAGCAACGGTTGCAGCACGAAATCGCCCCTTTCGTTGGCAATACACATACTGAAACAACCGTAACAGGTTCGACGATGACCCATGCCTACCACGAGGCCATGAAGATCATCAAAAACCATGTTGGCGCCACAGACCATGATGTGATTATTTCTTCCAACTCCGGCATGACGGGGGTAGTCAATAAATTCCAGCGTATTTTAGGCTTGAAGGTACACGAGCATTTCCAACCCAAAATAAACCTTTCCGAAAATGAGCGCCCCATCATATTCTGCACCCACATGGAGCACCACTCCAATCAGACTTCCTGGCTGGAAACCATCAGCGATGTAGAAGTTATTAATGCGGATGAAACAGGTCTCGTAGATTTGAACCACCTAAAGCAACTTTTGAAAAAACATGAATCCCGGAAAACAAAAATCGCCGCTGTTACTTCTTGCTCCAATGTCACGGGCATTTTTACACCTTATTATAGTATAGCTGAAATAATGCACCGCAACGGCGGCCTGTGTTTCGTGGATTTTGCCTGTTCAGCTCCTTATATCCCCATCAATATGCACCCTGAAAACGAATGGCAAAAATTGGATGCGATTTACTTTTCACCCCATAAGTTTTTGGGCGGGCCTGGAACAACGGGCATTTTGATTTTTGATTCGGAATTGTACAAAAACAAAATACCTGACAACCCTGGTGGCGGAACAGTGGACTGGACCAACCCATGGGGACAACACAAATACATTGATGAAATCGAAGCGAGGGAAGATGGTGGCACTCCTGCCTTTTTGCAAACCATTAAAGTGGCGCTCTGCGTCAAACTGAAAGAAGAGATGGGCACAGATAAAATACTGGAAAGGGAGGAAAAAATGCTGAAAATATTAATGGGCGGCCTTGAAGACATTCCTAACCTGCACATTCTCGCTGGGCATATCAAAGACCGACTTGGCGTGGTTTCCTTCTATATTGACGACCTGCACTACAATCTGGCAGTCAAGTTATTGAACGACCGATATGGCATACAGGTGCGGGGTGGGTGTTCGTGCGCTGGCACTTACGGTCATTATTTGCTCCATGTAAGTCCACAACATTCAAAATCTATCACTGACCAAGTCAACGTTGGCGATAATTCTTCCAAGCCTGGCTGGGTACGAGCGTCCATCCACCCCATTATGACAGATGAGGAAGTACACTTTATGGTCAAAGCCATCCGAGCGCTTTGTCTGCATCACAAAGAATGGGAGGCAAACTATACGTATAGTCCTCAGGCCAATGAATTTCATTTTAACGGAGAAAACCACTCCGATTTAAAACGGGCAAAAACATGGTTTGAGAAACCTTTGGGCACCCCCCAACGAAAGCCCCTATTTTCACGCTTGCTAAATTTCAGCAATTAAGACTGCTGGAAATTTAGGCATATAGAAATTAGAAATTAGAAATTAGAAATTAGAAATTAGAAATTAAGGTGAATTAAACAAAATCATCTGGTAGTCAATAATTTACGAAATTATTTTTATATTAAATAATTTAAAACCTATTGTCTGACGTCCACTTATGATTGTCATCCTTTTTACTCAAAACTAGAAACTCTATTACTCAAAACTCACCTCCATTAATGAATATCGAAGAAGGAAAAATCATAGAGGCACTTGGCCAAGTCATCTATCCAGGTACAGATAGGGATATTTTTTCCATGCACATGATTGAAAAGTTGGATACAGAAGGCAGCAATGTCAACATCCACCTGGCCCTGCCGTCTTTGGACATTCAACACAAAGAAAAATTGAATTTTGCGTGTATTGAGGAAATTCAAAAAATTTACCCAAAAGCTGAAGTAAACATCCACATGATGGCGCGGCCAGGTAACTTCAAGGAAAGCACTCCCGCCTCCCCTGCCGCTCCCGCCAAAAACATTATTGCCATAGCATCGGGAAAAGGTGGTGTAGGCAAATCCACCGTGGCAGTGAATTTGGCTTTAGGACTTCAACAATTGGGGGCTAAAGTAGGTTTGGTCGATTTAGACCTGCATGGCCCTTCCATTCCAACCATGTTGGGATTGCAAGGCCAGCACCCCAAAGTCAGCGAAGCCAACGGCCAACAAAAAATCCTACCGCTCGAAACACATGGCATGCCAGTCATGTCCATTGGCTTTCTCGTCAAACCAGAACAAGCAGTGGTGATGAGAGGCCCACGTCTGGCGGGGATCATCAATCAATTCCTCAAAGATGTACTGTGGGAATCTTTGGACTACCTGATCGTTGACCTCCCTCCCGGCACAGGTGACATTCAACTATCGCTAGTCCAAACAGTACCGGTCACCGGAACAATTATCGTCACAACGCCCCAGCGGGTGGCCGTTGCCGACGCCATCAAAGCAGCCAATATGTTCCGGATGCCGCCGATGGAAGTCCCCGTTCTCGGTGTGGTGGAAAACATGTCGTGGTTCACGCCAGTGGAGCTGCCAGACAACAAATATCATTTGTTTGGAAAAGGTGGTGGAGAGCAACTTGCAAGGTTGTACCAAACTAAATTACTCGGGCAAGTCCCGATCGTCCAGAGCATCCGGGAAGGTGGCGACACAGGGAAACCAGCAGTTTTGGAACAGGGAACGATCACCGCCCAACATTTCCTGAACATTGCCGAAAACACCATGAAGCAGGTCGCCGAACGCAACAAATCCCAGGCCCCGACCGAAGTGGTGCAAATTAAGCATCAGTAAATCATACTCCTATACACCCTGGTGTCCGACGCCTCGGAGGGCGTCCGACACCTTTATCAAATTAGAAAACAAAGGATTGACTGAGGCTCAGAAATCTTTTCTCCCGATCTCCAAAGGGACCTATTCCATACTTTAACGAGATTTGTACAAGAACCAAAAAGGTTAAGGCGTCGGACACCATTGTATTCGCTACCAGTACTTTAAAGCGCACCACCCAACCCCTATAATATTCATCTCACAACCTTCTCTTTTTAAGTAAAAAATATTTGACCAATCAAGATTTGTCAAATTTTCAATTGAACATTCGAAGATATCTAGGATTGTTCATAATTTCACCTTCTGTTGTTTTCTGTTAACAATTATCACCAAATAATTTTCTATTCAATTTCCTTCCTGGTTCAAGACCATTTGAATCTATTTCCTAATTGTCTTAAAACTATTAAAATGAAAAAAAATTATTTTAAACAAACTGCAGCTACACTGTTATTGGTAAGTGGTTTGCTGACCACGACCGTTTTTGCAACCGATGGCTATTTTTCACTTGGATATGGAGCAATGAACAAAGGGATGGGAGGAGTCGGAGTGAGTATGTACCAATTTTCTCTTATCAACGGAAACCCTGCTGGGCTGGCGTTGTTGGGAAATCAGTACAGCGTCGGGGTGGCCCTTTTCAATCCAAACAGGAAATATACAATTACTGGCAACCCTTCTGGCATACCGGGCACTTTTGGCCTTACACCGGGCACGGTGGAAAGTGAATCCAAAAATTTCGCCATCCCCAATATAGGAGCCAACTGGGGTTTTGGCGCAAATGGTGAAAATGCATTCAGCATCGCCATCTTTGGCAACGGGGGTATGAACACCGATTACCCAACCCAAACCTTTTTCGACCAAAGTTCCACAACAACAGGCGTGAACCTCGCCCAGTTATTTGCCGCTTTTAGCTATTCAAGGAAACTTACCGAGAAACACAGTGTGGGCATCAGCGCTATTGCCGCTTACCAAATGTTTGAAGCTCAGGGCTTGGCCAGTTTTGGCGGCTTCTCTAGCGATGCCACCAAATTGACCGGTAATGACTCAGACAACAGTGTCGGTTTTGGTGGCAAGTTGGGCTACTTGGGTGAAATTGCGGAAGGCCTGCGCCTTGGTGCCAGTTATCAAACTAAAATGGTAATGAGTGAATTCGATGATTATGCTGGCCTTTTTGCCGAGCAAGGTGATTTCGACATTCCTGCATCTTGGACTGCAGGACTTTCTTATGATGTGAGCGACAAACTTACCGTGGCATTCGATGTGAAGCAGATACTTTACAGCGACATTAAAGCAGTCGCCAACCCGATGAATTTGACGACTAATTCACCCACTGATCCAATGGGAAATCCAAACCCAAATTTTAGCCCTTTGGGAGCGGACGACGCATGGGGTTTTGGCTGGGAGGATATGACCATATTCAAAATTGGTCTGGAAGTTACCCCCAACGAAGATTGGACATTCAGAGGCGGTTATTCTCACGGCGCGCAGCCTATCCCTGATAGTGAAGTACTTTTCAACATCCTTGCACCAGGTGTCATTGAAGACCACATTGCCCTGGGATTTAGCAAAAGTATCGGCAGCAATGGCAACCAACTGCATTTTTCTTTCAACTATGCTTTGAACAAAAAAGTGTCAGGGTTTAATCCACTTGATTTTGACCCAGTTCTTTCTGATCCGGCAAATGGCAATTTTGTGCCCAACCAGACCATTGATCTTGAAATGAACCAGCTTGATGTTGAGGTAGCTTTTACATTTTAGGTAATTTAAAATGGAGAATTGAGAACTAATGAATTTGTTGTAAGCGTTTGCTGGAAATAAGACCTGACAGGTTTCGAAAACCTGTCAGGTCTGGCTGATAAGTCACCGGGTAAAAAATACTGCTGCTGAAATTTTAAGTGCCAACATTTCTCTTAACACCCTTAATTCTCAATTTGAAAGTATCCGTAGTTGACTCATGAAAAAATTATCAATACTCCTCCTCGCCTGCCTGACCTGTACTTTTTTGGTGCAGGCCCAAAACCTCCAGCCTTATACCATCGGGGCAGAAACAACCGGCACTGTTTCCGAAGTAAAAAACAAAGTAAGAAATGCCCTATCTGAAAATGGCATTGAAGTCGTGGGCGAGTACACACCTGCTGGAGATGCCAACCGCTTGGTGCCTGCCATTACATCTCCCGATTTGAGCATGGGGACTTTTATGAAAATCGTTTCGACTCCAAAAGATATTAAACGGTTATTGGAAACGGCGACGAAGTAAGGGCTGATGGGCATGATTTTCAAAAATTTAGAATCCGGTATCGAAGTCAAAGACGAAGACTTTCACCAAATCTACCCCCAGCAGATGAGGGGGTTTGCTGACATTCATTTCACCCCAATCGAAACCGCCAAAATGGCTGCCCGCTACCTGGTCCGAGAAGCTGGTACAAGGGTGCTCGACATCGGTTCGGGAGTTGGGAAGTTTTGCATGGTAGGAGCCTCCTGCACCCCTGGGCATTTCACTGGGGTTGAACTGCGTGAGAATCTTTACTCAATTTCCTGCGACCTTTTGCAGCAGTACCAACTGCCCAACCTCGAATTTATCCTCTCAAATATCACGGCAATTGACTTTCAGCAGTATGACGCTTTTTATTTTTTCAATGCCTTTTATGAAAACATCCATCCCGACGATAGCATTGACCACTCTGTGCAGATGCAGCAGGAACTCTACGAAAGTTATTCCCAATACGTGAAGGAACAGCTTGACGCCAAACCTACTGGCACCAGGCTGGCCACATTTTTCAGTTTTATGGATGAAGTGCCAGATAGCTACCTGTTGCAATCAGCAGGTGCGGAGGGCAAGCTCCTGCTTTGGGAAAAGATGGATTGAAAGGGATGGTTACTCATATCCAACTATTTACCAATTGAATCGCTATCTTTACGTCTATGACGAGGTTTATTTATTTAATATTCTTGGTTGCTTTTGTTAGCATACAATCGGCAGAGCTTCTTTACAGCATAGTTGATGCAGAGAGTTTATCCATTTCTTTCCTATTGGATGATTGTCAAGAATTTGAAAAGGACAACAATGAAGAAGAGCAACAAGAAAAAGCTGAAAAAAAACTTTCCAACGACAACCCTGTCTGTTCTATCCTAAGTTCCTTCTATTTTAAAAGCGCAATAAACCCTCATTCCTGCGACTACTCCAACCCGTTTAAAGAAAACACCACACCTCCTCCTGAACTGGCTTAACAGCTTGTTTCCCCGTTTCTCAACAAGTCGGAAATTTTACTAATGCACACCTTTGATTGAACGAAGGCTTAGTCCTCGCAGGCATATCTGAATATTGCTGGTGGGTGGTGGATAGTTAATTTTAGAGAATTTATCTGAAATGAATCAGGGGGGTGCATTTCAAAATGTCGGTAGTACTTCCCCCAGTGTCTGACGCCTCTCAGGGCGTCTGACACTTATGCCTGAGTTAGGTGTCGGACGTTCTACGAGGCGCCGGACACCGGGGCAAACGAAACCGACAAATTGAAATACACCCATCAGGGGATAGAATTACAAAATGATTTTACACTCAATTCCATTTAATTTTTCTGTTGTCCCAATTACTGCTCTTTATTTATTATTTAATAGTTGGTTTTCTTGTAAGCGCTGCCGAAAGGCAGCGCCTACTTTACCAAAAAAAGTTTGCATGCTGCCCCTACTGGACATTATTTCCGAAAACGTGTAGCTGTTTGAACCGTTTTTAGAAACAATAAAATAACAAGCATAATGGCCCAAGTTAAGTAGGGTTTCCTCAGCGGCAGATAACTGCTTGGAAATGAATGGAATAAATTGACATTTCTATTATTTATGTACAAGGTTATTCGTATATTTGTTGAATAACTTTGCATTATGTTAAAATACATTTCTCAGCACCAAGGTAAATTTAAGGAATTCGGCAACCTTAAGCAATTGGAACTGCTTCCAGGCAACCGCTGGGTTCAGCTTGGGGATAAGCTTCCGTGGGATTTATTGGTAAATATCTATTCTGAATATTTTTCTGACCTGGGCAGTGTAGGGGTTAATCCCAGGATAATGATCGGCAGCCTCGTCATTAAGCACAAGCTTAACTATTCAGACGAAGAAACAGTATTGAGCATTTCAGAGAACCCCTACATGCAGTATTTTTTGGGACTGGATGAGTTTTGCACGGAACCTTTATTTGGTCCGAGCCTTTTTGTGGAAGTACGCAAACGTCTTGGCAGTGAAGCTTTCGAGTCCTTTACAGATGTACTGATCCGTGCTGCTGTTGGAAATAAAAAGGGATCGGATGATGGCAAGTTGCTGCCCAATAAAGGGAAGTTAAAACTTGATGCGACCGTTGCAGATCAATACATTCGGTATCCCAACGACCTTGGGCTGTTGAACGAGGCACGGGAGAAGACAGAGGCCATGATTGATGAACTGTTCGACTTTTTAAGGGACAGAATGATTGTGAAGCCGCGTACGTATAGGCAGCTGGCACGTAAGAAGTATTTGATAGAAGCCAAAAAGAGGCAAAAGAACAAAAAAACGTTACGGAGTGCCATTCGTTACATGCTTAATTGCCTTGACAGAAACATCCGCAATATCAACAAGATGTTGGATATGTTGAACGCCGCCCCCTTAAAATACAGGCAAGTGCGTGAATTTTGGATTATCCAAACGCTGAACGACCAACAACGGCAGATGTACCAAACAAAAGCCAGGCGTTGCGACCACAGGATCGTCAGTATTTCACAACCACATGTACGTCCCATAGTAAGGGGCAAGCAAGGGAAAAAAGTAGAATTCGGTTCAAAGATTGGCCTTGCCCTGATGGATGGTTTTGTCAAGGCCGATACCCTTAGCTGGGATGCCTACAATGAAAGCAGCGACCTGATCACCCAGGTGGAAACATATAAAAGCCTCTATGGATATTATCCGGAACTCGTTCAGGTGGATAAAATCTATGCTACGAACAAAAACCGGAAATGGTGTGCAGAAAAGGGGGTTCGCCTGACGGCCAGCCCAAAAGGCCCAAAAAAGAAACTCACTGCTTATCAAAAAAGAAAACGAAAAAAGGAGTATGCCGAACGTAATGCTATAGAAGGAAAAATCGGACAGGCAAAACAGGGATACGAATTGAACAAGATTAAAGCTAAGTTAAAGGATACTTCAGAATGCTGGATAGGAGCCGTCCTTTTTATCACTAACCTGGTCAGATTCGCTGAAATCCAAAACTTCCTTTTCTGAGGAAACCCTATCTAACACTATCCCTGCTCCACCACTTGTGTCCAAAGAATTATTTGTTCCACAAATCTTTACACGAACGCCAGGATTATCTGCTCCAACAATTATTGTATTATCTTTTGTTGCAACGGTTGGAAATCCAAACACCATAGATTCACCTCCAGCTTCAATATCCGCTCCAGTGCCAAAAAACATAAATTCACCATCATCATCTACGTAAGGTACATCTTCAGATAATCCGTTTCCAGTACAATCATTGTTTTCCACATGACATTCAATAGAGCCATCAAATAAAAGTATCCCAAACCAAAGGTTTTCATGAATGGAATTGTCCTTTATGGTCCATTTTGTACCTGGCATATTGGATGTAATAATTTTACTTGATTTTGGCAAGGTCAATTGAGTTTCTGGTGTCACGGCACATGGAATAACACCAATATAACTTTTTGTAATTGTATTGTTATCCACTGTCCCCCCGTCATCGGTCACCCATGCGCCTATGAGGCCTCCTTTTATGACATTGTTATGTATGTGAACATTCACGCCGTTTACGATAGTAATTCCAATGGCCTCAGGAATTTCTGCAGCTAAATATGGCAGCCATGCATCCGTACATTCCATATAATTGTCATCAATGTCAACATTATCTGAGTTTTGAGAAACGACATTGTACTGGTGCTTGGTGAAAGTACAGCCCCTCAAAATAGCCCCTTCTGATTCTTCAAAAATAACGCCTGTACCACCAATCTCCCCTTTAGGCCGGAGTTCAATATTTTCAATGCGAGTCCCAGGTGCTTGAAATACATAAATAGCAGGGTCGAGTGTTTCCCCGTATGTATATATTGGGCCGGTATCGACTATTAATATTGCTCCATCCTCCCCTGCTGGTACATCCACCCCTATTAGTTTAATTGTTTTTTCTATTAATATAGTCCCGCTTTCGCAGTGTTCCCCAGCAGCCAATATAATCACGCCATTGGGTGCAATTTCATCAATGGCAGCAGCAAGTGCATCAACGGAATCTGCAGGGATAATGATTTCAGAAACCGGGCCTGATTCATCCTCTTTATTGCAGGAAAAAATAAGGAAAGATAGGATGGCAAGGAAAGAAAAAAAGGTGGTTTTCATCATCAATAGTTTTTGTTAGGTTTAACTCATTCTTTTGTTTTCTAATTTGGAATAAGGCATCTGAAGCTATGAAAACCGAAGAATGAATGATAAATTCACGTCTCAAAAATACTAAAAGAAATTAGTTTGGCAAAATAATATTTGGCATTCTCGCAAATGCAACGTATTGATAAATGACAATTCCATTATTTGCAAAATGTCCGAACCAAATAAAAACGTCCCTGATAAGGATTTAACCATTTGCAAAACCCTTACTTCATGAAAAAAGTACTCTTTATTTCATTTTGGTTTTTTCTTGGCCAGTGTTTAGCCCAGCAAAAAGGAGTAACCCCAGTAGTGCCCTCAAACAATAATCCAGAAGGAACAGTCAGGGCAGTGGTCATTGGCATTTCTGATTATGAGGATGAGGGGATACCGGATTTGCAGTTTGCGGACAAGGATGCTGAATTATTTGCAGACTGGCTGTATAACTCCAATGCTGGTTCATTAAACCCTTCTAATATCAAACTATTGGTCAATCAAAATGCAACCCAAGGGAAAATAGGGGCTGCATTGGGATGGCTGATAGAAGATACAAAAGAGGGTGATGTGGCTGTTATTTATTTCAGTGGCCATGGGGACGTTGAAAATACGATATTGGGAGATCCAGGGTATTTGTTGGTTTGGGATTCACCTTCAAAGTCCTATATGTTGAGCGCATTTTCAATAGACGACCTAAAACGGATAGTCAATACGCTGTCCATTGTCAATAAGGCCAAGGTAATCCTGATCACAGATGCGTGCAGAGCAGGAAAGCTCGCAGGCAGTGCGATAAACGGGACTGGGCTTACCAACCAGAACCTTTCGGAACGATTTGGCAATGAAATCAAGGTACTTTCCTGCCAACCCAATGAATATAGCTTTGAAGGCGAGCAATGGGGCGGTGGGCACGGAGCTTTCACCTACTACCTCTCAGAAGGTCTTTATGGATTGGCAGACAATAACAGCGATCTAAAGGTCACACTTTCTGAACTGGGCAGATACCTTGAAGACAACGTGACGGAACAGGTTGCGCCTCGCCAACAAATCCCAGTTGTAATCGGTAACAGGGCCGAGTCGATAACACTTGTCAATGAACAAGCATTAGCTGAACATAAAAAGGGAGGTGGGTTTCAGGTAGAAAACTTTTCGAAAATTGAAAACAGGGGATTGGAAGAGGAACTGCTTGCTGGAGTTGATACTTCTGTAATAAGAAAATACGAGCTTTTCAAAACTGCCCTTGTTGACAATAAGTTCTTCGACCCACCGGCAGTCTGTGCCGAAGACCTCTATCAGGAACTAACAGCAATTCCAGAATTGAAACCGCTGCACAACCAGATGAGAAGGGACTATGCTGCTGCATTACAGGATGATGCACAGCAATTCCTGAACAGGATGATTTTCAAACCAGAACTGGAAATGGACATCTGGTATTCGCCCACATTGGTTGAAAAGCATTACGGACCTCAACCAGTGAAGCTCGAACGGGCAGCTGAGTTATTGGGCCCAGACCACTACATGTATCCTATTTTACAGGCCAGAAAGTATCTTTTTAAAGGAGCCATCCAATATATGCAATGTAGCAAATGGAAAAATATTTTATCAGGGACTTTAGCGATAAAGCATTTTAAAGAATCGCTCAAATGGCAGCCCAATGCCCCGCACACTTATCTTTGGATGGCCGATACTTTTTGGAGAAACCTCCAAGAACTTGATTCTGCGGTTCACTATTTTGACCTGGCAATTGAGCATGCTCCAACATGGCGTTTACCCAGACACGAAAAAGCAATTTATTATAGTGAAAATGGCAAATTTAACCTAGCAAAAGAAATACTCGAGCAGGAAATATTGGTTGATAGTACCGACGGAAATTATTGGTATTCAATGTCCGGATATTATTTTTTTCAAGGGAAATATAAGGAAAGCATTGAAAAATCCATGCAAGCAATAGCGAATAGTCCAGAGTCATTATTATTCAGAATTGAACCTATATTACCACTGGGTTTTCTCGGAAAAAAAGATGAGGCGATGAAGATATTTAATGAAGTTGTGGATCTGTACCCCACCAACGGACATATTTATTACTTCATGGCCAATATGTATTTTCTTCTACAAGAGTACCATAATGCTATCCCCTATTTCCAACAAGCCATAGCTAAGGATTCATCCATGATCTGGGCATACTCTCATTTGGGTGACACGTATATTTATTTGGATAGCATTGAACAGGCTAAGGTTATTCTGAAAAAAGGATATGAGCAAGATTCCACTTATATGCCATTGATAAATTCAATGGGCGGTCTGTATGCAGGAAAAAAAGATCACAAACAGGCCAAGTATTTTTTCGAGAAGGCCATTGAACTGGACCCTTCATCCTGGCCGCCACACTATAACCTGGCCCTAACCAACACTGCTCAACATGCTTATGAAAAAGCCATTGACAATCTAAGATTGGCCTTTGATAAGGGGATGAAAAATGAATTAAAAATCTATTACGGAAAAGGTTATGAATTTTTTAGGGACGATCCAGAACTTGACCCTTTAAAGGAAATGGAAGGGTATAAGGAATTGATGCGGGAGAATTTTGCTGATGAGTATAAGGAGTAGGGTTATTCTCTACCGTACACTTTTTTGAATTTTACCAAATGTCGCCGACCGGACTGCCGCTTAGGCAATCCGACCGATTTTTGGAATAGTATGACCACAGAAATAAATGGTGTATGCGTTTTAAATTGTTCGATCGGATCGGCTAAGCGCCGGTCCGATCGGGCACCGCCAAGTAATTTGTCAATTGAGTCTACTTGAATTGATTAAATTTAGAAAGTGTACGGTAGAGAATAGGGTTATAAAATTGAAGAACCCAATGGAGAACAAGCAATAAAATTCATTTTATGAGAAGGAATTATTTATTTTGGTACAAAATATTGTACATTTACACGTACAAAATAAAACAATAATGAAAGCAGTAACAATATCTTCATTGAGGTCGAAAATGAAATATTACTTTGATTCTGTAAGCAAGTCTTTGGATGTCATTATTATTCCAAGAAATAATAATGATGATGATGCAATCGTCATCATGTCAATCAAAGAATATAATTCATTAAAGGAAACTGAATACCTCCTCTCCACGAATGCGAACCGAACAAGGTTAGAAGAATCTGTTATTCAATTAAAAAATGGCGAAATCATCACGTTTCCAATTGAAGGATAATGATAATCGAATTCACAAAAAACGGATGGGAAGACTTTGAATATTGGATAGATAATGACAAGGAAAATGTGATTAAAATCAAAGAATTGATTCAGTCTATCATACAAAACCCATTCAAAGGATTAGGCAAACCTGAACCTCTCAAACATGGGTTAAAAGGATTTTGGTCACGACGGATCACCCAAGAACATAGATTGGTATATAAAGTATCAGGGAAGAAAGGCATATCACAAAAATGTTCCATAATTCAATGCCGGTTCCATTATGATGATTGAAAACAACGGGACCATTTTCTACCATCAAAAAATCTCACTTCTCCTCCCCCACCAAGCTCGCCGACAAATACTCCCGGTTCATCCTCGCAATATTATCAATAGATATTCCTTTTGGACATTCAGCTTCACAGGCGGTGATATTTGAGCAGCGGCCAAAGCCTTCTTCATCCATTTGGTTCACCATCTTCAAAGCTCGTCGACTCGCTTCCACTTTGCCTTGTGGCAAAAGGGCAAGGTGAGAAACTTTGGCGCTGGTGAACAACATCGCAGAGGCATTTGGACAAGCTGCCACGCAGGCCGCACAGCCAATACAGGTGGCAGCATCGAAAGCCAGGGACGAGTCGTTCCGATTGATTGGAATAGCATTTCCATCCTCTGCCTGGCCAGTACTCACTGAGATATACCCACCCGCTTGAATGATCCGGTCAAAGGAAGAACGGTCAACGACCAAATCTTTGATGACTGGAAACGCATTGGCGCGGTACGGTTCAATATGAATAGTATCGCCATCATTAAAATGGCGCATGTGCAACTGGCAAGTAGTTGTGCCTTGCATGGGGCCATGTGGTTGACCGTTGATGACCAAGCTGCAAGCTCCACAAATCCCTTCCCGGCAGTCATGCTCAAATGCAACTGGTTCTTTTTTTTGTTGAATCAACTCTTCGTTCATCACGTCCATCATTTCCAGAAAGGACATGTGCTCATTGGCCTCTAAGGTATGATCTTCAAAATACCCTTTATCATTTGCACTTTTCTGACGCCAAACTTTTAATCTGAGTTTCATGATGTTGGTTTAAAAGTTTTTGGTTTTTGGTTTGGGGTTTTTGGTTCGGAGTTCGGGGTTTATGGTTAACCTATTCTTGAGCAGATATTCCGACAAACCAAGAACAAAAAACTCCGAACTAAAAACCAGCCCTCCCTTATTTATAGCTCCTTGTTTTCAATTCTATTGCTTCAAATTTCAGATGTTCTTTGTGGAGGACAGGATCGTTTTTCACGTCCGGCCATTCCCAGGCAGCGGCATAGGCGAAGTTTTCATCGTCCCTTTTGGCTTCTCCTTCTTCCGTTCTTGATTCTTCTCGGAAATGTCCACCGCAGCTTTCTTTGCGGTTGAGGGCATCCACGCACATCAGTTCACCCAATTCAAAGAAATCGGCTACCCTGGCGGCTTTCTCTAATTCTGGGTTAAACTCATCCATTGTGCCGGGCACGAAGACATCTTTGTGAAATTCTTCCCGCAATTCACGGATCAGCCCGATGGCTTTTTTCAATCCTTCCGCATTCCTTGCCATGCCACAATGTTCCCACATGATTTTGCCAAGGCGACGGTGAAAGCTCTCAACGGATTGGTTGCCATTGTTGTCGAGGAAGTTTTGTAAACGCTCTTTTACTGCATTTTCCGCTTGCGCAAATTCAGGCAGATCGGTTGAAAATTTTGGCGTCCTGATTTCTTTGGAAAGGAAAGGCCCAATGGTATAAGGAACCACAAAATAACCATCCGCCAAGCCTTGCATCAGTGCAGAAGCACCCAATCGGTTGGCCCCGTGATCGCTGAAATTACACTCACCCAAGGCAAAAAGGCCTGGAATATTGGTCTCCAAATTATAATCCACCCACAGGCCGCCCATGGTGTAATGGACTGCCGGATAAATCTTCATCGGTGTTTTATAGGGGTTTTCGCCAGTGATCTTCTCGTACATTTCAAACAAGTTGCCGTACTTTTCTTCGATCTCGGCAACACCCAATTCCCTGATTTTTTCTGTTGATGGATTGTGCAGGTTCATTGAATGTGCTTTTGATTTGCCATAGCGTTCAAATGCACTTTCAAAATCGAGATAAACCCCCAAGCCGGTAGCCACGACGCCATGTCCTTTATCGCATTCGACTTTTGCAGCACGAGAAGCGACGTCCCTCGGAACAAGGTTTCCAAAAGCAGGATAGCGGCGTTCGAGGTAGTAATCACGATCTTCTTCCGGAATGTCTTTTCCCATCTTCCGACCTTCCTGTATGGCTTTCGCATCTTCCAGTTTCGCTGGCACCCAGACTCTTCCATCGTTCCTCAAACTCTCTGACATCAAGGTCAATTTGGATTGGTACTCTCCTGATTGGGGAATGCAGGTCGGATGGATTTGAGTGTAACAAGGATTCGCCATCATGGCACCTTTTTTCACGACCCGCCAACCAGCAGTCACGTTGCAGTTCATGGCATTGGTGGACAGGTAAAATACGTTCCCGTATCCACCTGTGCCCAAAACGACACAATGCGCAGCAAAACGCTCTAATTTGCCAGTGGTAAGGTTGCGGGCAATGATGCCCCGTGCCTTGCCGTCAACAACAACCAGTTCGAGCATTTCATGGCGGTTGTACATGGTGACCGTTCCGAGTGAAATCTGGCGGCTCAATGCCTGGTATGCCCCGATCAACAATTGCTGGCCAGTCTGGCCACGGGCATAAAAAGTCCTTTCCACTTGCACCCCACCGAAAGAACGGTTGTCCAACATCCCACTGTATTCACGGGCAAATGGCACGCCCTGTGCCACACACTGGTCGATGATGTCGTTGCTGACTTCTGCGAGGCGGTGGACATTGGCTTCTCGGCTGCGGTAGTCGCCACCTTTTACCGTATCGTAAAATAGGCGGTAAACACTGTCGCCATCGTTTTTATAATTCTTTGCTGCATTGATCCCACCTTGCGCAGCAATGGAGTGCGCACGGCGTGGGCTGTCATGGAAAGTAAAGCACTTCACATTATAACCCATTTCACCAAGACTGGCCGCCGCCGATGCACCAGCAAGGCCAGTACCTACCACAATTACTTCCAAGCGGCGTTTATTGTCAGGTGAAACAAGGGGCATTTTACTTTTATAGTCGGTCCACTTATCTGACATGGGACCTGGAGGAATATTGCTATTTAAACTCATGTTTTAATTGTTGATTGCTGTTGCTGGTTGCTGGTTCTTGGTTCTTGCTGCTACATTTAACATTAGCACACCTACTGCCTACTGTTCACTGTTCACTGTTCACTGTTCACAAATCACTACTTAACTAATCACTAATCAACTGTTCTTCAAATAGAAAATGATCGGTATGATCGCAAAACCCAATGGCACCAAGATCGCATACACTTTTCCCAAAAACTGGATGATTGGCGTGTACTTTTTATGGTTCAAGCCAAGCGATTGGAAAGCAGATTGGAAACCATGCCAAAGGTGGAATGCGATTACGGCCATTGATACCACATAAAAAATGACAAACATGGGGTTGAGGAAAGCAATCTTTACTTTTTCGTAAAGGTCACTTAACTCTGCTCCACCTTCATAAGATACCAAAGCCACGTTGTCGAGTTTCATCTGCAACCAGAATTGGTACAAATGGATGAGGATGAACACGAACACAATGACACCAAGTACTGCCATATTTTTGGCGAAACCAGGGTGGGTGTTCACGGCCCTGACATTGGTTACAGCATATTTCTGACCACCACGAGCCGCCCGATTACGCAGCCAAAGCGAAATCCCAAGAACTGCGTGTAAAACAATAAAAAAGAAGTTTCCTTTCGATACAAATTGGATCAATCCATTATGCGCCATGAAATCGGCATAGACATTAAAGGAATGCCCGCCGTCATCAGCGAGCAGTTGCAGGTTTCCTGCAAGGTGAACCATCAAAAACAAAATCAAAAACAGCCCCGTCAGGCTCATGATCAGTTTTTGGCCGATGGATGAAGTTAAGAATCTGGAAAACCAGCCCATATTCGATGCAGATTTATTTACAAGTTGGTAGTGTCAGAATAAAAATTACCAACGCACCTTCTATTTCTGACAGCAGTCACAAATGTATTATGTCCAATGATTTTTACAAAGGGGAGTTTTGCGAAGGGGAGCGTGAAGGCTAATTTAGATTGTGTACAGATAGGCATCAAGGCCCATTGTTCCATGGAACAATGAAACAATAGAACAATGAAGTTTACCCCTTAATATATTTCACCGGCGTATCGGTATTGTAAAACAAAAATGAATAAATATCGGCTTGCTCGTCAATGATCTTGGAAGTTGGTTTGCCAGCGCCGTGGCCGGCGTCCGTTTCAATCCTGATCAGGACTGGGTTTTTACCTTCGTGTGCTTGTTGCAAAATGGCGGCAAATTTAAATGAGTGGGCAGGCACCACCCGGTCATCGTGGTCGCCAGTTGTCACCATGGTGGCAGGGTATTCAACTCCTGGTTTTAGATTGTGAACAGGAGAATAACCATGAAGATAATCGAACATTTCCTCGCTTTGTTCTGAGGATCCATATTCAGGAATCCAACCTTTTCCAACCGTAAATTTATGATAGCGCAACATGTCCATCACGCCCACCGCTGGGAACGCAACTGCATAAAGATCAGGCCGTTGTGCCATTACAGCACCTACCAGGAGTCCACCATTCGATCCTCCTTGGATGGCCAGCTTTTCTTTTTTGGTATATCCCTCTGCAATCAAATATTCAGCAGCGGCGATATAATCATCAAATACATTTTGTTTTTTCATCAACATGCCGCCCTGGTGCCAATCTTCTCCATATTCTCCACCACCACGCAGGTTCGGCAATGCGAATACGCCGCCATTTTCCAACAATAAAATTCGGGAAGTACTGAAAGATGGCGAAAGGCTGATGTTGAAGCCGCCATAAGCATAAAGCAAACAGGGGTTGTTACCATCTTGTTCCAGCCCCTTCTTATGTACCAAAAACATGGTAACGGGCGTACCGTCTTTGCTTTTGTAAGTGACTTGCTTTTCTACGTATTCTTCAGGATTGTACTTGAGGGGTGTTTGCTGAAAAAGCGAAGACTCACCCGTTTCGACATTATACTTAAAAATGGTGGGCGGGTACAAAAAGGAAGTATATGCATAAAACAGGATTTTAGTACTTTCACGCCCCCCAGGAGTATTGGCGGAGCCGACACCGGGTAATTTTATTTCCTTCTGATTACTGCCGTCATAGTCCATTTCATAAATGCGGTCAGTTGCTTTTTTCAAATAATTAGCAAACAACTTCCCTCCACCAGTATTGCAACCCTGCAACAAATTCTCAGACTCAGGAATGATATTCTTCCAATTATCTTGAGCAGGATTATCTAAATCAACTTCGACAAGGCGATAGTTCGGAGCATCAATGTCGGTCAACACCAAAAACTTGCTACCAATGTTGTGGACCACACTACTTTTATTAGAATAGCCATCAAATAAGGTGACATAACCTGCATCAGAACCCAAATCTTTGTACAAGGTTTTGAACCCATCTGTGCCAGGTTGTTGGAAAAGTACATGGTAATTTTCATCCTCCGTCACATATCCAAAGTGATAATAGGTGGGGTTTTCTTTGTCTTCATAAATAAGTTTATCAGCTGACTGGGGGTCTCCAAGTTTGTGATAATAGACAGAATGCATGAGGTTGTTGCCTTTCAGCTCCTCCCCATCTTTGGGTTCAGGGTAACGTGAGTAAAAGAAACCATCTTTCCAAAAAGAAGCACCTCCAAATTTCACCCATTCGATCACATCCTCCGTTTTTTGCATGGACTCCACATCATAGACATAAAATTTCTGCCAATCAGACCCAGCATCGCTTTGGCTCACCACCATATATTTGTTGTCTTTTGAAAGGCCAGCTATGCTGATCGCCGTCGTCCCCTCTGCTGAAATTTTGTTCGGGTCAATAAATACAACAGGTTCCCCTTCCAAGCCTTTCTGACGGTAAATGACAGATTGGTTTTGGAGACCATCATTTTTATTGAAAAAATAATACTCACCAACCTTGAACGGCGCAGAGAATTTGGGATAGTTGAACAATTCCTCGTACCGCTCCCGAACGGCATTGCGGAACGGGATTTTATCAAGATATCCATTCGTCGTTTCGTTCTGCACTTTCACCCAATCTTTGGTATCGTCCGCATTGTCATCTTCCAGCCACCTGTATGGATCAGCGACTTCGTGGCCAAAATAATCATCGGTCACATCTCCTGTTGCCGTCTCAGGATAAGATACTTCAATGCCGGGGTAACTCATGTCGTTAACAGGTGTTTGATTGCCTTCTTCACAAGCCACCATGGTGCAAAGAAGAAAGAATAGAAATAGCAAATTTTTCATGTCGGATAATATGTTAGGTGAATGAATAGTAGTGCGGATCTCCAGATTCTCACATGCGTGTGAGCGAATCTGGAAATTCGCACTACATTGCAGCGGTTATTTTTAAGGTCCTTTTTACCTGTTTTTTATGCCGACCAAAATGTTCTCTAAAAAAAAGCAGCATTCCATCCAAGGTCATCCTTCCTACAAAAATGCGGTAAATCAATTTGTTGACCCATTCTTCAGGAACAGATTCAAGAAAATCCATTAGTTCTTGTCGGGCCTCCCGCCAATCTTCTATCAGTTCTTCAAAAGAAATCCCTTGGTCAAACCGCTCCTCACTGACCACAGCAGGTGCCTTTATTTTGATCGGGGCACGCAGGTATAAATACAATAGAAATTTGCGGAAGTGTTCAGTAAACTTGGCATCTTTTAAGGTATCAGGATAACTCGTCTTCTTTTTTATATAGGCCAACGATTGCTTTTCTACAATAATAACATGTTGCAAGATTTCCAAAACTGACCAAGCACCTGGGTAGGGCTTTTTATCCAAATCTTCAAAAGAAAATCCCGACAGTTCTTCGAACAGTATGTTCAACTCGGATTCGAGGGCGAGGTATCTGGATCGATAGGAAGGGTGCATGTTTTAGGTTTTTTAATAGCCCGGATCATTTCTCTTTTTCCGGGAGGACCTTTTAAGGTTTCAACTTTAAAGCCAACTGAATTCAGGGTCCGCTTGAATATCCCTTTGGCACAATAAGTTACCAAGATGCCGCCAGGCAATAGTGCCTCATACATCTTTTGCATTAAATCCTGGCCCCAAAGTTCGGGTTGTGCATTAGGTGCAAATGCATCGTAGTAGATAATGTCAAAAAAACTATTAAGCGCCACCGATTCTATTCCTTGCTTGTATTTGGCAAAGGAAAATTGGCTGTTGAGGATTGTTGTCTTTTCCCAATCTGCTCCATGCAATTTGTGCAAAACACAATGGCCATTTTCAACTTTGAGCTTTTCACAAAAATTAAGCTGCTTAATTATTTCATCTGGGACGGGGTTTGGTTCGATGGCTGTATAGTTAATTTTAAGGCTTAGTTTTTCAGCTTCAAGGCAGGTGAGTAAAGCGTTTAGGCCGGTGCCAAACCCTACTTCCAGTATGCTTAACTCTTTTTGGCCGATACATTTAGCATGTAATCCTTCCTTAATGAAAACGTGCCTACTTTCTTGGATAGCACCATACTTGGAGTGATAAGTTACGCCAAACTCTTCTGACAAAACGGTAGTAGAGCCATCCCTCGATTCAAATACAATCCACATTTGTTGTCTGGGTTTAAAAAATAGTGGCACAAATTAAGTGATCAAGGATTGAATAACCTAACGGTTTTTATATTTTGAAATTGGAAATTAGAAATTTGAGAAATTTTAAGAACCCAATTATTCAGAAAGACCTCAATTTCCTAATATTTAATTTCCAGTTTCACCTTCCCCGTCATCCATTCACCTTCCGCAATTTGATAATACCAAGGCTGTGAAAAATCCGTAGGACAGGATAAACTGGGTCAAATTCCCACCATTTGTTCGCAAAATTGGGGCTGTTCGGATGTTTGTGGTGGTTGTTTTGGAACAATTCCCCCAGCATTAAGAAGTCAAGAGGAATAGTGTTGCGCGAGTCATCGTCATTGTTGTAATTCTGGTAACCATATTTATGACCACACCAGTTTACAACTGCCCCGTGTATCGGTCCCATCAGGAAATGGATAGGCAACAATAGGTACATCCACCATGCAGTTGCAAAATTTATATAAAATACGATGTAGAAAACAACCCATAACAAACGGGAGAAGTTACCATAACCAAATTGATCGAGTGCGGGCCACTCTGGGTAATTGCCCAAAAATTTTGGGGAGACTTTGATGGTATTGGTCACCAAACCGTGGAAAATTTCGCGAGTGTGCATCATCATGCCCATCACATCTTTGAAAAAATGTGGGGAGTGCGGATCTTTTTCGGTATCGGAGTAAGCATGGTGCATCCGGTGCATGATCGCATAGGCACTTGGTGTCAAATAAGACGACCCTTGCCCAACATAGGCGATAAAATGGAAAAACCTTTCCCATAATTTATTCATAGTGAACATTTTATGGGAGGCATAGCGATGATGGAAGAACGTTTGGGAGAAAAGGGACAAAAACCAATGAGTAATAAAAAAGATCAGTATAGGCATTCCTAGAAAGTAGTTTTATGAACGAATTACAATTAATCTTAAAAAAAACAAAGGTCGGGATAAGGTTTTAATACTCAATATTTTACAACCTTTTTTTTCATAGAAAACATGTTATAAATTTATAAAAATTAAAAATTGGAATAATGTTTGAAAAAACGTTATATGTTCTTGTTTCTCTTTATCAGCAAATTACAGATATTTATTTTTTGAAATTAATTAGAGGAATTTGAAACATTACATAAACAAACAAGCGTTAAACACATCGATTTTCAAACATTCTGGGCTGCACTAACCTTTGGATTCCCTGAACATAAACAACCGAGTGACGGCCCGTTGACAGCACACAGATTTTACATTGTCAGGACTGCCACCAAAAACCGCAGTTTTAATGAACACCCTTAACAGAAGGCTTATACTGATCGCAACAACAACCCTAGCACTCACCGCAACAGCAGCTTTCGTATTTCAAACAGATGCGTATAATAATTTAAAAATTGATTTCAACCTGCTGCTCAAAGAAAACAAGATAAACAAAAAAAATATCCAAGAACAAGCGATCATCATTGATCAACTTATTGAGGAGATTGAAATAAAAGAAGATAGCATTAGCGGCCTCCTCATTACTATTGATGGCTTGGTAGCCGAGATAAATGTGCTGAAAGAAAAAGTAAGGTCAAAAAACCAAAAAGTACAAAAGTTGAGTTCAAGTGTCACTGAACTGACAAGGGAAATCAGCCAATTGAAAAATGGAAATTCAGCAGATCAAAAGTTGATCAAAGAACTTGCTGATGAGCGGAACGAATTGTTGGACAAAATGCTGACACTTGACCGAGAGCGTGAGAAAGAAAAGAATAGAATAAAGATCAAGGAAGCAGCAGTCGCAGAGACCAATCATAATATTGAAGATTTGGAAAGTTCAGTGGATCTTGACAAAGAGCGAATCCAATCCAATAATCAAAGCCTGTCAATAAACAATGAGCCATTTCCTGCTGGAACGCCAGCGCCAATGGCTATTGACAAGGAAATGGAAGTGCTGATAAAAACAAGGAAACAAGCGAGGATGACTGAAATTGTTTCCAATACAAAAGTGAATTTCACGAGCATTGCTTTAAGGGATCAAAAGGAAGGAAAGGATTTTAGCAAAATCAATAATGATGGTTGGCGGTACACTTTGATCGATTTTGACCTTGTACATCCAAACCCCGAAGTTATACTTGATGAAGCATTTATTTTACAGGTATTTGATGTTGACAATCAGAAAGTTGTACCCGTAAACGAAAGCAACCCCGGATTCCCTGACAGTAAAATTGGATCGACTGGCTACCGGTTTATTTATGAGGGACAACCACTTTCGGTCACTTACTTCAATAGCCAAAAGAAAACAGGAAAGAATTATGAAATCCGTTTGTACTATGCTGGAAAAGGTTTCCTTATCCCGCTTCCAAACGGTTCTACCAGGATCATGAGCGACGGAGCTGTGGCAGTGCGTTAAAGATCCCATCAAATTTGGAAAGCCTTTATCTCAATAGAAGTTGTTTTTGGGCAGTGACCGTAGGTTGCTGCCTTTTTTTTTGTTCTTGACAAAACTTTGTGAAACCAACAGGCTTCAGATCATGAAGCCAAGCTCTGTAAGCTGTAAATTAGCTTTATTTTGATTTAAGATTACATGATTTTTGGTTTTAGATTTTAGATTTTGAGGCCTCCGATCTAAAATCAAAAACCAAAAATCATGTAATCTTAAATTTTCGTTCGCGGAGTTTTAGACACAACCCCTACCTTTGCCCCATGCACCTGGAGCAACTCAAACTCACCAATTTCAGGAACTACCAATTCCAAGCTTTAGAATTTTCAGACCGTCTCAATCTGATCGCTGGGCTAAATGGGATGGGCAAAACCAATCTGTTGGATGCCATATATTACATGTGTATGGGGAAAAGCCATTTTACCGGCACGGACCGAAACGTGGTGCGGCAGGGAGAATCGTTCTTTCGACTGGAAGGGCATTTTAATTTAAAAGAGAAAAAAGAAAAGATCGTAGCCAAGGTGCAGCCCAGCAAGCAAAAAGTATTTGAGCGGAACGACAAAGCATACTTGCGCCTTGCAGATCATGTGGGGCTGCTCCCTGTTGTGTTCAAAGCGCCCGACGATACCAACCTGTTGATGGAGGGAAGTGAAGTGCGCCGACGGTTTTTGGACAATACCCTCTGCCAATTGGACAGCCATTACCTCGACCACCTCGTCAATTACAATAAAATCCTGCAAAAGCGGAATGCACTTTTGAAACAGTTTGCAGAGCAACGCAACTACGACCCTACCCTGCTGGAAGTTTATGATCAACAAATGGTTGAACCTGCCAATTATCTGCACGATAAAAGAAACGATTTTGTTGAATCATTCGAACCTGTCTTCAATGAATATTACAAAATTATCTGTGGTGGTCTCGAAACAGTCAAGTGTGAATACAAGTCTAAACTGACTGAAAATGAGTTACTTGAACTTCTGAAAGGAAGTGCTGAAAAAGACCGCATCCTCGCTCGAACCACCATTGGTGTTCACAAGGACGACCTGCAATTCAAAATGGACGACCGACCACTGAAAAATTTTGCCTCGCAAGGCCAACTGAAATCTTTTGTCCTTGCGCTAAAGTTGGCACAATTTGATTGTCTAAAAAATGAAAAACAAACCATGCCCATCCTCTTGCTCGACGACCTATTCGACAAATTAGATGACCAGCGCGTTAAACACTTGGTCGAATTGCTCGTAAAAGGAGATTTTGGACAAGTATTTATCACCGACACACATCCTGAAAGGGGTGAAGAATTTGCCAAATTATTTGAAGGCGATTATGAAAAATTTATTATTGAGAACGGGAGGTTAATGGTGAATGTTTGAATGGTGAATGGTGAATGTTTGAATGGTGAATAACAAAAATTTCAGTATTAGGTCCTTGTTCCCTTTTTACTTTTTACTTTTTACTTTTTACTTTTTACTTTTATTTTAAAATGAACGAACACATAGTAGTAAACTTGAACGATGCCGGCATCTTCCAACAAGAAAACAAGGTGCTGGAAAAAGTAAACTTGAATATTTCTAAGGGTGAATTTGTGTACCTGATAGGCAAAACTGGCAGTGGCAAATCGAGCCTATTGAAGACCATGTACGCTGCCTTGCCATTGAGATTTGGCAAAGGGAGCATCGCAGGGCACGACCTGAAAACCCTCGACCGGAAATCCATTCCCCTCCTCCGCCGAAAACTCGGCATCATCTTCCAGGATTTCAATCTTTTGGACGACCGCACCATTGAACAAAACCTCCTGTTTGCGCTGCAAGCCATGGGCTGGAAGGACAAGAATAAAATGAAAGACCGCATTGATGAACTGCTGGAAAAAGTTGACCTCAAGGGTAAGAATAATAATATGCCGCACAATATTTCTGGTGGAGAGCAACAACGCGTGGTTATCGCAAGAGCGCTGCTCAATAACCCCCAACTCATCATCGCTGACGAACCTACCGGCAACCTCGATCCTGAGACCTCTGACGACATCTTATTACTGCTCCGCAAACTGGCGCAAGAAAACGACACTGCTGTTCTTTTTGCTACCCACGATTATCGCATCTTGGAAAATTTTCCAGCACGAATTATTCGCTGCCATGCTGGGAAAGTGATCGATGAGGAGGATGTGTTGGTGTGAGCAACGGCACAGGACACCCAGCAGGAAAGCATGTGGCTATATGGCTGGTTTTTAGTTAGTTGGGAGGCATAAAGATATTATCCTTCAAGAACCTTCACCTCATTTTTTCTTCGAAAAATAAGACAAACCGTAAAGCGGGATGACAGCAATATTTTCATACTCGCCAAAATTTTCCATAGAAACCCGATACCCTATTTTGATATTTTTTTCGGAAAGGAAAAGACGTAAACTCTGCATTTTCCCTTGCCTGCCTGATTTTATTTCCAACGGGACAATTTCATTTTGTATTTGTAAAATGTAATCTACTTCCGCTTGGCTTCCTCGTTTGTCCCGCTGCCAATAATAAAGCTGAGGCCGGACAAATGGGTTTCCGTTTTTGATCAACTCCAACCCTGCAAACAATTCGGCAAAAGAGCCTCTGAAAATATTTGAAAAATTGTTGGAGACCAAAAGGTCTGAAGGATTTAAACCTAAAATTCTTTGCAAAATACCGTGATCGAAAAGCAGCAACCTGAATTTTTTGGGATCGGATGATGCCCCCAACGGCAAGCCCGAAACTGCGGTGTGTTTTATTTGATAAATTAGTCCCGCTTTTTCGAGTAGGATAATTGCTTCTTTAATTTGGGCATGGTTCGCTTCCGGCAATGCTTTGGCAAGGTTGAATTTATTTCCTGTTTGGTGAGCAACAGATTCAAAAATTGGACGTAATCGAGATACTGGAACACTCTTTTTATATTTTGAGAAATCGTCCTTTAACCCTTCTGACAGTTGGTCTATAATTCGCAAACACGCTGCGAAGTCGTTTGTATTGAAAAAGGTTTGAATGACTTCCGGCAATCCACCCAACAACATAAATTGCCTCAATAATCCGATTAACCTTTCGTGGAATACTTTGTTGACCGGTTTCTCCGGACTGCCAGTTTCAATAATCCTGACTAAGTTTCCCTCGCCACCCGCCGTCAAAAATTCTATAAAAGACATAGGGTACATCCAAAGCGACTCGATGCGCCCTACTCCGTAGGAAGGCAGTTCTTCCATCGCAAATTCGAGCAGCGACCCAGCGGCCAATACATGCAACTCTGGGCGTTTTTCATAAAAGAAGCGTAAGGAGGAGATTGCAGGAATGCAGCTTTGGATTTCATCAAAAAAAACAAGTGTCTTCCCGTCTATGATCGGAACTTTGTAGTAAATGGAGAGGTTGCGGCACAAATCATCGGGGCTGAGACTCTGTTCAAAAAATAGGTGTACCTCCCGATCGAATTCGAAATTGACTTCCAAAAAATATTCAAATTGTTCCCCCAAATGCCGGGCTGACCAGGTTTTGCCAACCTGCCTTGCCCCCCTCAACAACAGCACTTTCCGGTTGTCGGAAACAGCCCAATCTTTTAAATATTTTTCTATGGTTCTTTTCATTTTTTAATTTTATCAAACCAAAATTAAGCCTTTATATTAAAAAAGTCAGATCAAAGAAGAAGATATTATCTAAAAATGTCAGGCCAAATGGAAGTAATTTTTACAAAAAAGTCAGACCAAAGTTACTTGCCAAATTTATCAATAGTCTCTTAATCGTTGATTTTCAACCATTTAGACATTCGACCGTAAATTTGATCGACTAATTCATTGGAACTGTAAAACAATGAAGCCATGAAACAATGACCCATCACTCCACAAATTTCAGCGATGCGGAATTGATGCAGTACCTGAGTCCTGTCGGTGCTGGGCCATCATTGAAGAGGTGACCTAAATGGCCATCGCACTTGCTGCATACAACCTCGGTGCGGGTCATTTCAAATTTGCCATCCTTGTGTTCAGTGATGCATTCATTATTGGCAGGTTGGTAAAAGCTTGGCCAGCCGGTGCCACTTTTGAATTTAGTTGCTGAGTCGAACAGGTCGGCTCCACAGGCACGGCAGACATATTTTCCCTCCTTTTTGTTATCCCAATACCCTCCCGTGAATGCCCTTTCTGTTCCTGCTTCCCGTAATACATAATACTCCTCTTCAGAAAGTTGTGACTTCCATTCGTCGTCCGTTTTGATAATTTTATTGACGGGTACACCTTGTGAGGAAGTCGACTGCCCGGTGTCCTTTTTATCATTCTGGTGTACATTTTGGGCGTGGTTGCAGGAGGCAAGGAATAGGAATGAGAATAGAAGAATTGAATTTTTCATATTATAAAATTTAGGTTTATCCAGACCTGTCAGGTTGTTTTTTTTTTTTTTTTTTGGGGTTATTTTTGGCAAAAAAATAGGAATAAAAAAAACAGTCCGGTGTGATGTTTATGGGGGAGTG
>JAJCYI010000138.1 GCA_029263015.1 Saprospiraceae bacterium
ACCTGCCTACCGGCAGGCAGGTTTTTTCGTCAGACAAGGCAAAAAAAATTAGCATAGCCATAGCTACGGTCATTTTTTTTAACAAAGTATGGCGGAAAAAGAGCCCGCCAAAAGTGTCGATTATTTGAGTTCACCTACTTACTATTCCAAAGATCGGTCGGATTGCCTAAGCGGCAGTCCGATCGGCGACATTTGGTAAAATTCAAAAAAGTGTACGGCAGAGAAAACAAAAATAAAAAAAAGGCAAGAGGATTATCCTCTTGCCTTTAAAAATTATTGGATTGTATTGAAATATTGCTATTTCAGGCTAGTAATGTATTTGGAAGCTTCCCGTGCTTCATTAGAAGATGGGTAATCGCTTTTGATGCGTTCCCAAGCACTGAGTGCGTCTGGGTTGTTGCCCAATTTTTGACTGAGCATGGCCACTTTTTTCAAATAATAAGGAGTCAATAAATCATTGTCACCAGCAGAGACAGCATCGTTGTAATGGCTCAAGCCTTTTTCCAGTTCACCTTTCTCAGACCAAGCGTCACCAAGTGTGCCTTGTTTCATGATCGGCAACAGTTCCCCTTGCGCATCGAACTCTTCCAAGTAGGAAATGGCAGCGTCATATTGACCGAGGTTCAATGTGGAAATACCAGAATAATAAAGCGCCGCATTGGCCGCATTGGTACCGCTGTAGTCTTTTACGATGTCAGCAAAACCAGGATACCCTCCGCCTGGATTGGCCAGTGCAAGGCCAAATGAATCACGCTGGAATTGATATTCTGCTTCAGCCATTTGCTCTACTACACCTGCTTGACGAGGCTTCAAGTAAAGGTTGCTATATGCAAGATACCCCCCAACGATCAGCACGAATACGATGGCCCCGATCAGTATGGGTTTCTGGTTCTTCTCGAAATAGTCTTCCGCCTGACCTGTTACTTCCGTGATGTCAAGGAGTATTTCATCGTCTTTTTTCTTCTTGTTTTTCTTACGTTTAGCCATTGAACAATGTCTTTATTAATTTCCAACAGGGAGTAACGGGATCTTCTGTTTCCTTCCTGCCAAATGTACCGTGTAAAAGTAAATTGCCAACTCCTATACGGTTGGGTTTTGAAAAAGTGGCGCAAAAGTAAGGAAAGTTGGAGAAATGTTGATCGGGGGATCGGGAAAAAGAAAAAGGGCTGCTAAAACCTAGTTTTAGCAGCCCTTTTTCTTTCCTAAATTGTTGTAAAACCATCAGTAACACGGAGGTCTTTATTTAATCCCTCATGTACGGATAATCATCTTGTTGATAATTGTCAGAATATAGCTCAGCTCCATCAGGGAAATCAGATTCTTCCGCAAATTTCACTGCATTGGTAATTTCTTCCTTGATCTTGTCTTTGATAGCTTGGATTTCGCCCTCGGTGGCAATTTTATTTTCGAGGATGGTCTTTTCAGTGACTTTGATCGGATCAATATCCATGTATGATCTCAATTCTTCCCTAGTACGGTAAGTCCCAGGGTCGGAAACAGAGTGACCTTTATAGCGATAGGTCTTTATTTCAAGAAAATAAGGCCCTTTGCCAGCACGGATATGCGCAACGGCTTTTTTCATAGCCTCATGGACCGATTCGGGTGTCATGCCATCCACTGCTTCGCTCGGCATTCCATAAGCATCTCCGAGTTTGTGAATTTCTTTGATATTGCTGGTACGCTCCACAGAAGTCCCCATTGCATAATGGTTGTTTTCGCAGATATAAAGCACGGGCAATTTCCAGGTCATGGCCATATTGAACGCTTCATGCAGCGCACCTTGACGGGCGGCACCATCACCGAACATGGTCACACAGAGTTTATCGGTGCCTTTGTATTTTTCTGCAAATGCGATTCCAGTGCCAATTGGGATCTGTGCTCCAACAATCCCATTGCCCCCGAAGTAGCGGTTTTCTTTTGAGAAAAAGTGCATGGAGCCACCTTTGCCTTTGTTCACACCAGTTTCCTTTGCGTAAAGCTCGGCCATACAAGCGGAAGTGCTGCATCCTCTCCCAATAGCTATACCATGCTGGCGGTAGGCAGTCAAGACCGCATCTTCTGCTGTGATAGCTGATTCAATGCCAGCGGCCAATGCTTCTTGTCCAATATAAACGTGCAGGAATCCCCGGATTTTTTGCTGACTATAACCCAGCAATGCTTTTTCTTCAAATTTTCTGATCCGGAGCATTGACTCATACCAAGAGAGGTATTGATCTTTGCTGTATTTAGCTTTTTTAACAGTTGTTCTTTTTGGTGTGGCCTTTTTAGAGGCCGTCTTTTTTTCAGCTACCATTTATTTTCAAATTTTATTTGGATGCAAAGTTCGGAAAGTTTTCCCTAACCATTCACCATTCACCATTCATCAATCTAGGTCATCTCCCTGACCGCTCGATCTGCGTAGCGCTGGCTTGCTGAGTACCGAACATGTAAATATCCTGAATGTTGACGTGGGGGGGGCGGGTAGCAATAAAATAAATGGTTTCGGCAACATCGTTGGAAGTCAATGGCTGGAAATTTTCATAAACTTTGGCAGCTTTTTCTGTATCCCAGTCAAATCGAACACGTGCGAATTCAGTTTCCTCGACATGACCAGGAGCAACTTGGCTCACCCGGATATTGTGCTTGTGGAGGTCTATGCGCATAGCCCGCGTGAGGGAACTAACGGCAGCTTTGGAAGCACAGTAAACATTGCCGCCAGGATAAACTTCCGTGCCTGCAATGGATGATACATTAATGATGTGCCCTTTTTCCCGTTTGACCATGTGGGGGGAGATGGCTCGGGTAACGTACAATAAGCCTTTTACATTCGTGTCGATCATTGCGTCCCAATCTTCAAGGTTTCCTTCATGGATTGGCTCAAGTCCCCTAGAAAGGCCTGCATTGTTGATGAGTATGTCGATGTTTTGCCAACCCTCTGGTAAACTATCCAATGCGTCTTTTACCGATTTTTGATCCCGCACATCAAAATTGACCGCACGGAAGGGCGTATTGTATTTTGTAGAAAATTCAGACGAAATTTCTTGGAGTCTTTCTTTTCGCCGACCAGTGATAATAACTTGATAGCCATTTTTTGCAAAAACCGCTGCTGTGGCTTTTCCAATGCCAGAAGTCCCGCCGGTGATTAAGACCGTTTTGGTCTCTGTGCTCAATGATTGCACCTCTGCTTCCTCATTGAATTCCTCTATATCATCCATTGATTTTGGGCCCTCTATCGGATCATCCTCGAAATCAGGTTTTTGAGGAGGGGTGTCGGAAATTTCATTTTGGGGTATTTCAGCCGATTCAATAATTGATTCGAGATTCTCTCCTATTTCTATAAAAGCGGCATCATTTTGCTCGGATTTCAACTCAGAATTGACGGCGGTCGCAATGGAGTAGAATTCTGCTGCTCTTTTCTTATCTCCAAAATGATAATAAACCAGCGCCAAATCGTAATTGGCAAAGGGGTGGTTTGGGTGCAAAGCCAATGCCCGTTTGAAGTGCTTGATAGAATTCTCTGGCTCGTCAAGATGTTCGTTTAAAATGGTTGCCAGCACGTATTCGGCATCCGCGTTTTCCGCATCGTTTTCAATGGCCGTTTTAAAACATTCAGCTGCCTGTTTCTCTTCATTGTTAAAATGCCCAGCAATCAAAAGCCCCAACCGGTAATGAACATTTGGATAGGCCTGTTCACATTCTATTACTTTTTCAAAACACTTTTTTGCGCCATCAAAATCCTGTTGGTTTTCTGCCAATTCGGCCAACAAGAACCAGGCATCAGGATGCTTATTGTCCTGCTTAAGTAGCAATTCCAGTTGCGATTTGGCTTTTTCTGCATCATTGGCGTACCTGCCAAGGGCATATGCATAATAATATCTAAGTGTCGTATTTTGTGAATGTTCTTCGACAGATGAAGCAAAGAGTGCAATGCCTTCTGGAATCTGCTTGTCTCGGAACAGCTCGACCGCTTCGTTGAGTATTTTACCAACATCAATTTTGTCGCTGATTGGAGGAGCTTCTTCCTCCATTTCAGGTTTAATAATATCTGAAAGCACTTCATTCTCGTCCAACCTTTGTTGGCTTAACTCCTTTTCTTCTGCTGAGAGGGCAACATTTTCATCTTCCTCATACAAAGAGTTGAAATCAATTTCATTCGGGTTTTCTGGGTCGTCAGTGACAAAATGGAATTCATCGATGTTGGAATCGTCAGTATCTGATTTTTCCAGAAAAACCTCATCCAGAATCGACAATAACTCATCATTTTCATCATCCAGTTTTTCTATTTCATTTTCTGTAAAATTGCTTGAGTGTTCCAATTTTTCTCTATTCCCATCCAATTCATCATTGCTCTCCTCCATCAATTTCTCTATAGGAACAGGCTGGACTTGTCCAGCTTCACCGGAAGGCTGGTGGCTATCAAGTAGGTCGATGCCTGGGATTTCTTTTAACACTTGCTCTGTGATTTCTTCATCCATCTCTTCCACGGAGACCTTCTGATCGATCTCAGCATTTTCAGCCATCAATTCTTCTGAAGATCTTTCTATCATTTCCACAAGCGAACGTTCGGTTTTTGCCTTGGATTTGGCCTTCTTCCTTTCCTTCTTTGACTGGAGTATAGCAGCGCCTTCAGGAATGGAATTGTCCGATGATTCCGTTCCGTTGGTTTGCCCAATGCTAGCGGTAAAATCTTCATGTTGTTGATATCCAATCCCTCTGATATATCTTAAAAATTCCCCAACTTCAGCAGATATTTCTTTAACCACTGCGAGCTGCTCGTTCAAGTCTTCGTTCGGTTCCCGATTGCGTTTTTCCTTGCGTAGTTGCAAGTATCTTTCTTGCCAATAATTCATGTAATGGATAATATCGCCTACCCGTTCAAACTTGGTTTCTACCGTGATCGACCTCCCATCCTGGTCCTCGACTTCTCCATTTGAAACGAGGGGGGTGAGCCTTTTTTCTTCGCTCCATTTATGTGCGGCATGAAGGGCTCCGTTCATGCAGCCAGTAGATTTCAGGAAATTATCTGTAATCAATAAAATGATGGCACTTTCGATTGGCGCATCGGTACTGCCTATTTGCTCGGTGAGTGCTAAAGGATGTTTCTCAAGGATCATAGCCTCTTTCCCCTGTGCTTGCAGGGTAGCAGCGATATTCTCTGCAACGAGTTGGTTTTCAATGGAGTAGATGATGGTGTATTTGTTAAAGTTCGGCATTGTTCAGTTTCTGAGTTTCTTAGAGTGATGAGTTATTTTTCTACTTTCTACTTTCTACTTTTTACTTTCTACTTTCTACTTTCTACTTTCTACTTTCTACTTTTTACTTTCTACTTTTTACTTTCTACTTTCTACTTTCTACTTTTTACTTTCTACTTTTTACTTTCTACTTTTTACTTTTTACTTTCTACTTTTTACTTTTTACTTTTTACTTTCTACTTTCTACTTTTTACTTTCTACTTTCTACTTTCTACTTTCTACTTTCTACTTTCTACTTTCTACTTTCTACTTTCTACTTTCTACTTTTTACTTTTTACTTTCTACTTTCTACTTTCTACTTTTTACTTTTTACTTTCTACTTCCGTTACTCAACCATCTCCTTCACAAACTTGTCAAACTCCTCCACAAATGCAGCATATTCGCTGGTGGCTGGGCCGTAAAACCCAGTGTGGATGCGCCTGACTTTATTGTCTTTGTCCAAAAAAACCATAGTTGGGTAGGAAAGGATATGGTTCAGCATGGGCAAGGCTTTGACTGCCTCTTTTTTGTCAGAACTGCCAGCATGGACAATTTCGTAAGGCATCCTAAATTTCTCCTTGTAGGTGCGAATTATCTGGTTGGCTTTGTCCTTGTCCCTGTGCTTTTCAAATGACAGGGCAATCACGGCGAGGTCATCCATTTTGTTCTTGTGTAAATAATCCACTAAAAAAGTGGTTTCATCACGGCAGTTTGGACACCAAGTGCCGAGAATTTGAATGATTTTAGCTTTGCCTTGGTATTCAGGGTTGTCCAAAGAAATAGTTTTACCATCGGGATTTTCAAAAGAAAAACTCAAGGTTTCATAGCCAGGCAAAAGGTAGGTCAGTGAATCGGGGTTGGTCAATGTGACGTGCTCATTCCGTTTTGCTTCCCAAGTGGTGACATAATGTTTGCCAGAGTAAAAAGCACCCGTTAAATTATTGTCATCCAGTATTTTACCTTCAAATAGAAAAGCGTGTGCGCCATCAAAAACAGAAAGCCAAAACTTGTCCGCCTGCACGGTTCCTTCCAAAAAACGGTAATCACCCGTTTCGGTCATAAATGTACCGGTAAGCCTATTGCCCTCCTGCTTAAAATCGCCAATGGCAGGGTAGGGTTCATCTTCATCAAGGCCGAAAGTTGCTTCCCATTTGCCTGTGAGGTCTGTTGAAGGCTCATTTTTAAGTGGCGTAAAACGGTAGGGCTTGCCTTGCGTTGCCACAAATGGAATAGCGTAGTTTTCCTTGTTCCGAACGACCCAACTGCCTTCGATTATATTGCCTGCAAAAGCCCCAGATATGTAAGAATCAAAAACTGGAAATTCGATGTGGATCGTATCTTGTGCGCGCGCTTTGCTTCGCCCAAAAGAAATGTGTTCCTTGGGCACCATGATGCGTTCTTCTCCATTGATGATTTCAATATGGAATACCGAATCGTTGTCATAAACTACTTCAAAATTGAATGGGAGGATTCCTGGCTCAACATCCTGAAATTTCATATCAACCTTATCAGGCAATGGCTTGGCCTTTGGATTTAAGGAAACGAATTCAGGATTGATCTTAAGTGTCGCCCTCCATATGCCAGGGGGCAGGGCTGGGTAGGTGCCTTCAAAGACAATACAACCACTAATTGCCATGAGGGCCAACAATATTAGGATGGGCAGTTTGTTCATTTGACCAGTAAATTGAACAACGAATTATTATTTAAAATGATGGATCAATGAAAGTTTAAGGGGCTGAAAACCTTTTATTTACATAATTTATCCATCGTTATTCATTGTCTTTTGTTTTGTAATGCCCAAAATTATGAAAATGTTTTGGTAGTGCAATCTAATGTCATAATTTGTCACTTGCCAAAAGATGTGGTTAAAAGTAGAAGGGAATTTTCCAAAACCAACGAGCGCTTCTATAAATCATAAATCAACACTCAAAAACTCACCTCGTCTTCTCTCCATGAAACTGCTCACGACTGTTTTGGAATAAAACATTGAACGTAGTGAGGCTTCCGTAAATTCGGGTGATGTACTGTTGGAGGTTTACTTTTTCTTCGTCATTGAGGCCTTTGCTGGCATTGATCCGTTGCTCCATGACCCGGAGGCGGTCACGTACCATTACTATTTTATGGAAAAATGACTCGATTGGAATTTCTTTAGACTGGAGGCTGTCGTCTTCTGGTTTGAGGATCATCGTCCCACCGACCCAACGATCACCAAGCGGTACTTCTTCGCTAATGTCCGACCACGCCCGCAGGATTTTCATCAATGATTTCTCGACTTCGTTGAAGGTCACGCCAGTTTCTGCAGTTACCGCTTCAATGACCTGCCACTTATCGTATTCTTTGCCGACCATTTTGATGCCGTAGGTCATGAAGCTGCATTCATAAGCTACTTTGTGCAATCGGATCACAACGCCGTCCCCATAAGCTGGGTGCTTTATTCTTGATCCTATGCCTAGTATTCCGTTGTTGGTTGAGTCACTCATAATGGTTTAATTTATTTTGCAAAAAACGGTTTTTGAATAGAAAAAATAAATACGCAATCAGTTTTTCATTGTTCCATAATCCTTTGAGTGTATAGCATTAAGCGGTATTAAATTCCTCAACTGGTACATTGATATCCGATCGGATGACTGTTCCGTCCGATCGAAGAGACATGATATTTCGACCCTGAAATACTACTAACCAAAATCATTTTGACAAATAAGTCGAAGGACTACCTTTGCGCCGAATTTACAGAAAAAACTAATTATTGGTAACTAATCACTAATCCCACCAATCACTATTCACTCAAATGTACGATACCATAATGTACGATACCATAATAATAGGCAGTGGATTTGGCGGATCAATGGCTGCCCATCAGCTTGTAAATGCAGGAAAAAAAGTATTGATGCTCGAACGGGGCGGTTGGGTGAAGCGGGGCCCAGAAAATTGGTCGATGAAAGGGTCGCTGGAATTGACGCCTAATTATGATAAAAGCACGCCTTTGAAAGTTGTAAAAGGTGGGCATAAAAAAATAATGGGGCTATACTCCTGCGTGGGTGGGCCATCCCTTTTTTATGGTGGTGTCTCGTTCCGGTTTAGGGAAGGGGATTTTGAAAAAAATGGAATTTTGGAAGGAAGGAATGCAACTGGTTGGCCGATCAATTATCATGATCTGGAACCATTTTACACCAAAGCAGAGCAGTTGTTGAATATTTCCGGTGAAAGTGGGATTGACCCGACGGAGCCTCCGCGTGGCAAACCTTTTCCACAAGGGCCACCCCCGTTGGCGGTTATTTCTCAAAAAGTGAAACGGGGGGCACAGCAGCTTGGCTTAAAGCCTTTTCAGTTGCCGCTGGCCATCAATTACGAAGACAAAAAACGGAATACCTGTGAAAGTTGCACCACCTGCGATACGTTTGCCTGTGCCATCGGTGCAAAAAATGACCTGGCAACGATGGTGATTCCCGACCTGATCGACAAGGGCTTGGAGCTTCAAAATAATACGGTTGTTACGCAGCTGAAATTTGAAAATGGAAAAATAAAAGAGGTAGTTGCGGTTGATAAATTGACAGGCAAAAAATTGACGTTTCAAGGTAAAAACATCATTCTTTCTGCTGGGGCATTGGGGTCGCCACATTTATTGTTATCGTCTGGTTTACAGGGAGTTAACCCTAGTGGAGAAGTTATTGGCCGGTATTTAATGCGACATGTCAATTGCATCATATTTGGCATTTTTCCAGGCGTAGCTGATAAGGAAAACCGATTCCACAAACAACTCGCCATCCTCGATTATTACAATGGTCATCCTGGCGCAAAAATAAAGGGTAAGCTTGGTAGTTTGCAGCAAATTCCCACCCCTCCAATGGGGCTGGTTCAGAACGAAGTGCCGGGGCCGCTGGGAAAATTATTGAGCCAGGGTGTTCGCCTGCTCACCGGTCTGTTGGCGATTGCCGAGGATCAACCTCAATTTTCTAATTCACTGACCATTGACCCCAATCAAAAAGATAAATATGGATTACCGCAACCTGTCATCAGCCACGCGTATTCCAAGCGTGATTTGGCAGCGATAAAAGAGCTGATCGGCCCTGCAAAAAAAATTATGTCCAAGGCTGGGGCGCTGACACATTATGTTCACCACATCCGCACCTTTTCCCATGCAGTTGGCACAGTGAGGATGGGGAGCGACCCCAAAACTTCAGCTCTGGATGAAAATTGCCAATTTCGGGGAGTGGACAATTTGTTTGTGCTGGACGGCAGTTTCATGCCGACTTCTGCAGCAGTGAACCCTAGTTTGACAATTGCTGCCAATGCGTTGCGGGTAGGGGAAATGGTTGCGAGGAGGTGAGGTTTATAGGTTCTTGGTTCATAAATAAGTCATCCATTCTCAAGAGCATCGCTTTAGATATATATTTCGGAAAATGAAATTTAAAAAAACAGACAAGAACAAACCTATCAACTTGGCCTTCCTTGGCTGCGGTGGCGTGACAATCAGGCATTCAAAAACACTGAAAGGGTTCAATAATGTGCGGTTGTTTTATGCTAGCCGATCAGAAGAGAAGGCTCGGCAATTTTGCCAGAAAAGGAAAGGGAATGGCCATTTTGCTTCTTATGAAGCAGCTATATTATCAGCAGACATAGATGTGGTATTGATTGCTACCCCGCCTGATAGTCATTTGGAACTTGCTTTAAAAGCAATTCGTGCCGGGAAGCACGTTATCGTGGAGAAGCCCCCATTCTTCAAATCAACTGACTTTGACTTGGTAGCTGCTGAACGCAGTAAGACTGGTGTGCAAGTCATGGTGGCGGAGAATTATTTTTACAAGCCAGTCCTTAAAAAACTTCGGCAAATCCTTGCAACAGATGTTATAGGCGACATCAAATTCATGTATTTCAATGCTACCAAAACCCAAACTCAAGATGACTGGCGGAACGAAGGGAAAACGGTTGGCGGTGGCGCACTGTTCGAGGGTGGCATCCATTGGATCAATTTCATTTCCAATCTTGGTTTAAAAATCAAAAATATTACTGGATTTAAGCCACAAATTGCTGATAACCAATTGGAAAGGAGTATGCAAGTGGTGGCGAAATATGAAGAGGGGGCAATTGGAACGATGCTTTACTCATGGGAAATAAATGCACTGATAAACGGATTGAGGTTGTCCAGAATCTATGGGACCAAAGGTTCGGTCACCTTTGAATCGAACGGTGTTTTTATTTTCATTCGAGGGAGGAAATGGAAATTTATCCTTCCAGGTTTTTCTGACATTGGTGGGTCTAAAGGAATGTTCCATGACTTTTTTGATGCACTTCGAAATGGCGAAGAACCTACTTTCAACTTAGCGCTTGCCAAGCGGGATTTGGTGCTCATTGAAGAAGCGTATGCCACTGCTGTATCCAACATCAAGGAAGTTCCAAAACTTCCTTGATGTTCATGGAAAATGAAAGCGAACCCAACAGTAAAACAACAAATGCATTTCCTACCTTTGCGCCCCGAAAAATGACCCCTGAACCTAAAACCTAATCTCCTGAAACCTGACCAACTAAAAAACATAACATGCAATTATTCATCGTACTATTGACTGGACTTTTTGCTGGGCTGCATACCTCTACTTGGGGGATGTACAAGGATTCCCCGCACGAAGGTTTTGGCTGGGGAAAATATTTTCGCAGCACCATAGCCTCTCTCGTTTTTGCACCCTTTGTCTGGCACATCACTGAACTGGAAGGTGATACCAGCCTGACTTTTGCCACTTCTATCTTCCTGTTATGGGGGACAACCTACGTTGCCGAGCGGGCTGTCATGGAGATCTGGAAGACTTTCCTTCGCACTGAAGATCAATCTAAGTATTTCATTCCCATGCAGTTACACGTACTCGGCAGGGTAGTGGAGAGCAAGCGTGACCGCTATATCGCCGCTTTTTTCTATGTTGGAGGCATCGTGCTGGTGAGCTGGTTGTTGGTCACATTGTGGCGCAGCCATCAAGCTGGCGAGCTGAACTGGAATCCATACGTCATTCTGTTGTTCCTGAGTGTTGGTGGCTGGGTTTCCGCATTTGGGGGAGCTTGGAAAGATGCACCGATCGAGGGTTTTGAGACATTCAAATTTTTCCGGAGTCCTGCGGTTGCCTATTTCTGGGCATGGGTGGCAGCCAATTTGACTGATAATTTTGTGGTGATAACCTGTTGTAGCCTTGGGTTTACCATCGCTTGTATCGAAACTTATAAAACTTTCTTTTTCCCTAGCCGTCCTCGTGGAAAATTTCAAGGCAAGCCAATTTCGTTTCCTGAAATGTTGAAAGACCGCCAAAAATTCATTGCTGTTTTCGTTGCTGCTTGGATATTTCTTATCATCGCTGGGGTGATGGCCTTTATGGGACCACATGAAGGTTTGGTTTAAAGTAGTGCGGATTTCCAAATCCGGCAGCAAAAAGTGCGGATTGGGAAATCCGTATTACTTTACCCATTAAACACGCATTTTTTAAAATGACCATTACTACCATCATCCTCCAATCGGACCACCCATCAGCTTATACCAAGGTGTATGGACTTTTGGTGATGGAACGGACTTTCCACGCACTGGAAAGGGCAGGAGTGAACACTGTATTGCTCCCTTATACAGAAGAAGAAAGGTTGCAAGATGTGATTAATAGGAACAAAGAATGGACGATACAATTTCAATTTACAGACAGTTTTAAGACTGCAATTGATAAAATAGAAACGGGACTCCTGGTGCTGGCAGCCCCGTTGGTGATCGACCAAAAAATCCCTCATAAACTGATCGAAGAAGGGACTCGGCATGAAGGACAAGTTGCTGTGTCGGATAATCAGAATGCTGCTTTTTTTCCTGCAGGGTTTTTGAAAAAGACCAAAGCTATTCCTCGCACGGTTACAGATTGGTTGGACTTTGCAAAACGCGATGGATTCACTGTCAATACCATTGATTTTCAAGGACTTGCATGCCATACTGTTTTTGACAAGGAAGAAATAAAATCCGTCAAAAAAGCCCTTATTCGGAGTCTCACCAAACCGACAGACGGTTGGGTTTCCCGAAATCTCAACCGACCCATTTCCACAAGTTTCAGCAGGGTGTTGGCCCATACACCGATTACCCCTAATCAATTTACTGCTGTTACAGGATTGATCGGTCTTTTGACAGGGTTCTTTCTTGCTTTAGGGGGCTATTGGAATTATTTAATTGGTGGAGCTTTATTTCATTTCACTTCGATTTTGGATGGTGTAGATGGGGAGTTGGCCCGCTTGAAATTTAAATCGTCGCCCTTTGGGCAATGGCTGGATACAATGGTTGACAATTCATCTTATTTGATTGCTTTGGCGGGGATCGTCATCGGGATATACCGGAATGGCGCATCAGATGCAGTGCGGATTGCCGGCATATTGGCAGTTGTTTTTGTGGTATTGGCCTTGGTAAGTCTATACCTCTATTTGCTGCGGTTTAAGTCGGGCGGGACTTTGTTGAATGTTGAATATAGTTTTCAGAATGGCGACGGTTTTTTTAACCGCTTTATGCGAGTCGCAGCTGCTTTTGGAAAACGGGATTTATTTGCCTTGATCTTTTTGGGCCTTGCCATTATTGGTCAAATGCCAATGGCATTGGGATATGTGGCAATTATGGCTTTCTTTGTTTTTGTGTTTTCGGTTCAGGCACATTTCGGTGCAGCCAATAAGCGGAAAATTGAGGTCTAACTTCTTTACGAACAGTGACAAAACATATGTACATTTTTAGTACTTTTCTTTGAGCCTTGATTTACTTGAATCTTGACATTAGACATTAGACAATAGACTTGTTTAACAATTAATGTCAAAAATCCAAAAATGTTAGTAACAGAAAATAACCTAGCGGAAAAAGTAGGACGTGTTAGAAGACCGACCCATGTTGCCAAAAGGAAGCAAGTCCCACTGCCAAAAATTTCCATCATATCTTCAGAGCGGTATCCTCACCACGGTACCAATACCCAGCAGGTTGTAAAAAATGCGAATGCTTTCCATGAAGCGGGCATTCCCGTCAAACTGGAATAAAACCCAAAAATTCAATGATTCACACCTCTCGCAGCAATCCGTTACAATCAGAAGATTTCTGTGAAACTCAAGTTCCCTTACCTGCTATACTTTTTTTTGGCAGGCAAACTTTTTTTTGACATTAATAAATTGAAAATGAAGAAAACATTGAAGATGATAAAGCATAAAATGATGCCTTCTGGCCCATCTGCTGCCACGGTGCCTTTTATGGAGTATATCAAATACAATTTGTTCACCACTTTTACGCCCTCTTTCCCCCAGATTATCCAAGTGCAAACCATATACGGCTGCAATGCCAGGTGCGTTTTCTGCCCCATGGGGCGGGAAGACAACCGGATAAAAGGACGGATGAAGGATGCCACTTTTGAGCGCATTGTGGAAGAGGCGGTGAAAAACAATTGCAAAGTACTTAGCCCCTATTTGCAGAACGATCCTTTGGTGGACAAAAAAATGCATGAAAAAATCCAGCTCATCCGGGATGTACGGGGCAGGAAAATGTTTCCAAAAGCCAAGATCATCACCAATGGGGGGCTGCTCACCGAGCAAATGGCATATAATCTCGTAAAGGCTGGCTTAGAGCAAATCGTGTTCAGTGTGCATGGTGTGGACAAACAGATTTACGATGGCATTATGCAGGGGCCAAAATTTGAAAAGGTAGTGGAGAACATTGAAAGGTTGGTCAGAATAAAAGATGAACTGGGGGCCAAGCACCCCAAAATCGAAGTCTGGGCAGTTTTGACCAAAGAAGTGGAAGCACAGTTGGCCGAAACCAAGGAGTTTTGGAAATCCCGGGGCATATCTTTCAAAGGCCGTCAACTCGACAACCGGGCCAACCCTGATATTATAGACACCTCCGAAATGGCGAATGATGACTTGGAATGGAAATACGCCCATTACTGCACCATCCCGTTTTGGCGGGCTTGGATACTCCACAACGGGGACATGGTGCTGTGCTGTGTGGATTGGGAACGGACCAATGTTTTTGGAAATATCCATGACAATTCCATTAAAGAAATCTGGAACAGTGCGGGCTATAAGCAGTTCCGAAAAAAGATGAAGGAAAGGGACATAGCGGGGACTTTGTGCGAAAATTGTCAAGGGACTTGACGAGCATTTTTTCAAAGTTCTTTGCTTTTTTTGAACCTGATAAACGCATCCATATATATTTATGAACAAGTTCAGGTGGTTGGGCATCGTGGGAATATTTTTATTGATATACCTGGTCTATAAGTTCGGTTTTGACAAAATCGTCACGAATCTGGCCTCGCTCAAATATTATTTACTGCTCATTTTTATCCCGTCAGTATGTACGCTGTTGGCCTCTGGATTGGCTTTCAGGCGGTTGCTGGCCCACTTGGGGGAAAAGGTTTATTATTGGACGATTATCCGCATCAAAATAATAGGCACCGCTTTCGACCGGCTCTTGCCCCTCAGTTATATCGGGGGCGATTCTGTGCAATATTTTCATTTCAAAGAAAAAATGCCCGCCATGAACTCAGCGAGTGCCCTGATTATTGACCGGGCCATAAACGTTTATGGCAGCCTGATCATGATGTTTTTTTCGGCTGTTTTTTTGGGTTTGAAATTCGACGTTGTCCCTCTCTGGGTGGAGATCATGCTCCCCGCCACTATTTTGTTGATAATAGCTGGATATACCTTTTTACTTTTTAAAAGCAGAAAGCGTTTTTTTGTGACTGCCGCCAAATTTATCAACAAGATCAACTTTAAAAAGGAAGGCTTGCTGAACCTCCTCGGAAAGGCAGAAAACCTGAACAACAATATTTCGGGTTTTTTCAAAACAGGGAAAAACACTTTTCTTTTTGTCCTTTCCATGCACCTCACGGGACGGCTGATGGGCATTATTGAAATATGGCTCATTATGCTGGTCATGGGGCTGGGCAACATGCCCGAACTGGCCTTTGTCATGGCAGGGCTGACCAGCCTGCTGGTCTCCGTTTTTGTGATTATACCCGGTCAGATTGGTTTTATGGAAGCATCTTACGGGGTGATATTTATGCTGCTTGGCTATGATCCTGAGATCGGGGTCAGTGTGCAATTGGTCAGAAGGCTGCGGGTCATTATTTGGATATGTATTGGCCTGTTACTGGTCAATTTGGGGAAAGATGTGAAAAGGGCTATTTAATTCACGTTACTTTAAGACTTTAGACATTAGATGCTGAATGCCTGAAAAGAAGCTTGGTTAAAGGTCTTACAGCATTTAATTAAAAATATAGTACCCCTTCAAAACTGGGTCGTAAATCCGGGCTTGTGACAGAGGAGAATATATATTCTCCTCTGCTGGCTGCCATTATATTTTGAACGGCTACAAATGTATTGTAAGTGACGGGTTCAATCGCTTGGTCTGAATCTAATGCCTGACGGTCTAAAGTCTTAAAGTAGAATTAAATAGCAAATTTAAAAACTATGAAGGACCAACCAATCAAAACAGCTTGGATAGATGCCCGCCATCCCATGAGCAACAAACAGCTCTGGGGCCTGACCATGCTGGAAAGGAACATCCGGGAACTGGACAAATTGGGCTTTGAAAAGGCTGTGGTTCTGGCGGCAGCGGGCGATAGCCCCTCACAGCATTTTTGCCACCGGCTACCGGAGACCATTGCTGTTTCCTTTGTGAAACCAAACCCGGCCAATGATTATGAGTCATTGATAAGTCTGCTGCATTCTTCCAGCACGCCCATACTTGCCCTGTACGGTAATGCATTGAACGACCAGCGGATTATTTCCCGGCTCATACAATCAAGCCCTTATGTGGCGCTGGCTCCTTCCGACAATTTCAACCCTGCGGCGGCAGCCTGTTTCACCAAGAACGAAACAGCCCTCCTCGAAGCCAGCGATGGGATGGATTTGATGGGCATCATCAAAAAAGGGCTGGACGGAAACCTATTCCCAAGTTTTGATTTTGCTCGTTTTAATCCTTATGTCAAAAGCCTCAGAAGGCAAATACCTCCCTATTTGATCCAAGTGGAAACCCCGTCAGATTACGGGGATGCCAATAGGTACTTGAAACTGACCGTTCACAAGGGCACCAATGATTTTGTGGCAAAATACATCCACCCGCCCTTTGAATTTGGCATAACCAAACTCCTCGCCACCACGCCCGTCATCCCCAACCATGTCACTTTTTTGGGCATCGCCCTGTCTGCTGTCACCGTATATTGTTTTGCAACGGGCCACCTCCTGTTGGGTGTGGTCTTGGCCGCCACCAAAGGGATACTGGATGGCGTGGACGGCAAGCTGGCTAGGTTCTTACTGAAATACAGTAAATTTGGCGACCTGCTCGACCATGTGAGCGACACCATTTTTGATGCGCTTTGGTACCTTGCCCTGGGCTGGTTTTTTTCACAGGGAGATTGGTCGTCCCCTGCCGCCTGCTATACCATGATTCTTTTTGTCTCCTATTGGGTAGAGCGGATTGTGCCGGGCCTGTTCAAAAAAATCCATAAGTACGAAATTTATGATTTCAGCCCCATTGATCGGTTCTCCCGCCTGATAGGCAGCCGGATGAACAACAATGTTTGGCTATTTCTGATTGCCACCCTCTTCGGGTATGCACGGCCAGCCTTTTATTTTATCAGTATATGGATGTTGGCCACTGCTACCTGGCATACTTTCCGGCTTGCTTATGTCACCTTGGCCAAAGTGGGGCGGAAGGATTGATAGGCCGGAGGGGGACTCTGTATCTAAAGTTTACGCTCATATTTCCAGTATGCTGATTAAACCACAGGGCACACGGAAGAGGCACAGCTTTTTTATGACATATATTTATTGAGTTTATTTTTTTGGTTTCTTGACAGTTTTGGTGGTAGGATTGCGAGGATATAAATCCTCGGCTGTCAGGGGCTTTGCAACCTGTTGGAATACAGTTGGTTATGCAAATGACAGAGAAAAATTTACATCCTCTGACCTCCAAAAACACTCTAATTGTCAAAAAGCCATTTTTTTAGACTGAGTAGCCTCTGTGGTTGGATGAGCACAAAAGGAACATGAGCCAAAGTTTACGAGGTTGTTAGGAATTTTGGGTTAATTCTTTGCCATTCAATTTCATCCACCCACATTTTATGGAAATGGTTGGGCAGCACTGATTTTTTATGGAATTTCAACCCTTGATTCGCATATTTTATGAACCATCCCCAGTTTCAATTCAAAAAATATGAAACCACTTGCTGACCGCATGCGCCCGACCACCTTGGAGAACTATGTTGGCCAAAGCCATTTGGTTGGTGAAAGTGCTGTTTTGCGGAAAGCGATCAAAAGTGGTAATCTACCTTCCATGATACTTTGGGGCCCTCCAGGTGTTGGAAAGACCACCTTGGCAAATATTATCTCCTGTCAACTGGATCGACCATTCCATGCGTTAAGTGCGGTAAATTCTGGAGTCAAAGATGTTCGGGAAACGATCGAAAAGGCGAAGAACCAGCGGTTTTTCAATGCGCCAAACCCCATTCTTTTTATTGATGAAATACACCGGTTCAGCAAGTCTCAGCAAGATTCGTTGTTGGGTGCAGTTGAGAAAGGGGTTGTCACCTTGGTTGGTGCCACGACAGAAAACCCAAGCTTTGAAGTCATCTCGGCATTGTTGTCCCGTTGCCAAGTTTATGTATTGCAACATTTGTCAAAAGATGAATTGATGGGGCTGGTTGATCGGGCATTGTTGGAAGATGAATATTTGTCGGGGATGGAGGTTGAAGTTCAGGAATATGAAGCGCTATTGATGTTTTCGGGGGGCGACGCTCGGAAGTTGTTGAATGTTTTGGAGTTGGTTTGCAATTTGAAAAAAGAGGATGAAAAGCTGTTGATTAGCAATAAGTTGGTTGAAAATTGCATTCAGCAAAATTTGGCGATTTATGATAAAACAGGTGAAATGCACTATGACATAGTGAGTGCATTCATCAAGTCGATGCGTGGCAGCGATCCCAATGCAGCAGTTTATTGGCTGGCACGGATGATCGAAGGAGGAGAGGACATTGTATTCATCGCACGACGGATGATTATTTTTGCTGCTGAAGATATAGGCTTGGCCAATCCAAATGCCCTGTTGATGTCAACCACCTGTCTTGATGCGATTCGAACAGTAGGCTTGCCGGAAGCGAGGATTATTCTTTCGCAGTCAGTTGTTTATCTGGCCACTTCACCCAAAAGTAACACGACCTACCTAGCTATCAAAAAAGCCCAGAAAACAGTCCGTGAAACTGGCAATTTGCCAGTTCCATTACCTCTTCGCAATGCACCCACCAAATTGATGAAAGACCTCGACTATGGAAAGGACTATCGGTATGCGCACGATTTTGAAAAGAATTTTTCTGACCAAGAATTTTTACCAGAAGAAATAAGTGGGAATAAATTCTACGACCCTGCAGCCAATGCTCCGGAACAGCGAATCAGGCTATGGTTAAAGGAGCGGTGGGAAGATAAGTATGGCTATTGATAATTGCTTTCCTAAAATTAAAATTAAAAACTGATTTGCCCTAATATTGTTTTCACATTTATCGAGCTATGATTTAAGCCAATTCTCAATTATTAATTCTCAATTCTCAATTAACCAAACACATTGGCATAAGAATTGCCCAAAAAAATTCTATCCTCCAAGGTTTTTCTCCCCCCTGTCAGATTTTCCCCTGTAATTTTTTTAAGACATGCTGCCTAACAGGCAACATACAAGAACTTGAACAAATAACTATTGATGAAGATTTTTTACTTCTCTTCAGTTTTAGAAATACAGCTCCATGTTGAGCGTATTCTTTGTTTTATACCCTTTTTATTTCGCAGGAACCTAGTAATAAACCCCAAGTAAATGGCCAAAAGGCATAGCTCCTTTTATTACAGGTCCTAATATATTGTTGAAGCAATCCTCCCTAAACATAATGATGAATTGTCCATCATTGTGACTGGCTGGTTTTGCTCACTCTTACTGTAATTACAAGTGTTGCGGGAATGATTGAGAGGTTGCGAGAAGACACTTCATTAGGGATCAAAAAGAAATTATTTGAAAAATATAATACTGGAAAGAATGATTTCCAGTCAAATTAATAAAAGAAATTTTGGGTTTATAGTGTTTTTTTCGGGCAGCCTTCTCGTCCCGTATTTTACGGGACGGAAATGCCCTTTTTCTATTTAAGCCCATTGGTCCCTCCCACCTTAAATGCTTTAGTTTTCTAAAGTCCACATACTTAAATCATTTTTAAAAAAGAAAATTATGTACAAATCCAACCTTTACACAAAATTGATACTCTTGGTATCTTTCATGGTGTTGGGCTTCAGCTCGGCTTATGCACAGCTTGAGATGAAACTACAACTCATGGATGATGACACTTGGGGTGTATATGTTACGCCAAACGGTGTTTCACCTGACTCTTCGACCATTACTGGATCGGGTCAGGTTACGGTAGTTATGCCTACTGGCTTTTCATGGTCGGGGCTGACGAGCGTTAGCGGTTTATGGCAACAAAATGCCACCGTTACTGCTCCTGCTGAAGACCCAACCAGGGATTACGTTTCGTATGGTTTGCTTCAAGCAGAGCCAACCTATCCTATTTTTTATCAAGCTGGTGTGGAAACATTGCTCTTTACCTTCAACAGGGACGGGGCTTGTCCAGATACCATGCACTTAATAGATTGTGGGACACCTACTGAATCAGATCCTTTCTGTCCACCCAACTCGGTGAACTCTAACCCTGGTAATGACCTTCAGGTAATACAGTTTAGTCCAAGTTTAGTTTTTTATAATTATACTGACAATTATGCACCATCGGCCTGGAGCTGTCACGATTGTGATGGGGATGGCATCTTGAATGGTTTGGAAGATTCAAACGGTAACGGTGTATTTGACGTCGGAATTGATACCTCTGCATTGTGTGATCCCTGTGATCCGATTCATGTAGAATCGGCTACCTTGAATTTTGTGGATGGATTTGATGCAATTTGTGCTGGCGATGTTATTGACACGGCTTATATGACCGTTGATATAGTAGGCGGCTGGTCTCCATATACTGTTTTGTTGGACAACGGTACAACCATTGATTCATTTTTTCTTTATGAAACAGGTGATACAATCGCAGTGGTGCCAACGGCATCTACTGTTTATACATTAGATATTGTCATTGACTCGTTCCTTTGTGCTATTGCGCCAGATTCGATGTTTGGCTCCATTAGTATCGAAGTACACGGGCCAATATCGATTACGTCTGATCCAGCACCAGATCCGAATGTTGAATGTTCGGAAGATGGGACATTCTTCTTGGCTTCAGCAGCAAATGCTGGCCTTGATGGTACTATTTTCTATAAGTGGCAAATCAGTACAACTGGCCTTGGTGGTGCATATGGTGATGTAAATGATGGCCAGGTCTATGATGGAACAGATACAGATTCCTTATCGATCGATCCGATAGCAGGGCTTCATGGAAGTTACTATCGGATGAAGATTTGGACCGAACAGTGTGATACTGTATTTTCAACTGGTGCACTGCTCCAGGTCGAAGGTCCAGTTTCGGCGACTGTCGATCCTGTAGATTTTGTGGTTTGTGATAATTCAACGGCAACCTTCTCAGCTGCTGGTGCCAATGCAGGCGCAGTAGGTACACTACAATATCAGTGGCAGATAAATGATGGGGTAAATGGTTGGTTAGATGTGCCTTCAGGCAACGAACCAGCTGGTGTTACCTATAGCAATGCCACTACTACTAATTTGACAATCAATAATGTAGATGTAGGCATGGATGGCTGGCTGGTAAGAATGGCCATTTATACCAATACTTGTAATAGGGTATTTACATTGGATGCTACAATTGATGTAGAAGGTCCAGTTACAGTGACCAATCATCCTGACGACGTGTCAAATTGTGCTGGAAATGAAGTGTTCTTCATTACAAATTACACCAATCCGGGAGGAGGAATTTCTACTTCTTTCTGGCAAGTGAATGATGGTTCTGGTTGGGTAAATATCTCAAACGGAGCTGGTGTCTATTCAGGTATTACTGATACTGATACTTCAACTGTAGCGACTGATACTTTGACCATTACCAATGTACTTGGTTTGAATGGTAACCAATATCGTCTGTCCATTGAGACAGGAACTTGTACTACCATTTACTCAAATGGGGCGACCCTTGACGTAAGTGGAAATGTAACATTTACACAAGAACCACCTTTTGCGCCTATTAATATATGTGCAGGCAACGACACTATTATTGTGGCTTGTGCAACGATTCCACAAGGAACTTTTTTCTTCTCTTGGGAATACTCAACTGACGGAGGTGCAACATGGGATTCACTGACCATTGGAGCGGATCCGGTTTACGACCAAAGCTCAAACGGTGCGACCATGTCAAATGGATGTGATACTTTGATTATCAATGATGCAACGGGTCTCCAATATACTTGGTACCGTGCAGTAGCAACCGCTTCTGACTGTATCAATGTTGAATCAACAGAAGCACGATTGATTGTGGAAGGTCCACTTTCTGTGAACACCAACCCATCAGATACATCAATCTGTTCTGGTGATCCGGTTGAGTTCAACGCTTTGATCGATAATGCTGGTGATACTTCGACAGTCTTGTTGTACCAGTGGCAATATTCTCCTGATAATGTAATTTGGGTTGACATCATAGGTGGCGTTTATAGTGGTGAAAATTCCAGTACACTTGTTATATTGGATGTAGCTGGATTGCACCAATCGCATTATCGTATGGCTACTTCAACAAGTGATTGTGGATTTATTTATACAGCTTCAGCCGAGTTGTTGGTTGAAGGGCCGATCACAGTAACTACAAATCCTCAGGATGTTAACTTGTGTTTCAACGATGGGGCTACTTTCACTTCCACAGCAGATCCTGGATTCTCAGGTACACTGTCTTATCAGTGGCAAGTAAGTTCTGACGGTGTGAACTATTCCGATATTGGTGCTGGCACCGATGGTGGGGTTTACAGTGGTTATACTACTACGACTCTTACAGTTAGTAGTGCAACTGGTCTTTACAATCGCAGCTATCGCTTGGCATTCTCAACTGGAGAATGTTCCAGGTTGGTTTCTTCTTCAGCCGAATTGATTGTACAGGGTGAAGTCACTATTACTGACCAGCCTGATGATATTACGGAATGTTCTGGTGATGAAGTTTTCTTCCAGGTTGTTGTTTCTGATGCATCCCCAGATTTTGCTGGTGATACTACTCACCTTATTTACCAGTGGCAAATGAATGATGGCTCTGGTTGGGTTGATTTGACAAACGGATTGATTGCTTCTGGAGGTGATGGAGTAAATGGAGTGACAACAAGTTTCCTAACTCCATTTGAAACTGCTGGAATGGATAATAACCAATTCCGTGTGCTTGTATGGACTCAATACTGTGATACTTTAATTTCATCGGCAGCTACTTTGTTCCTCGAAGGACCATTGTCTTTCACACTGCAACCTATTGATACTTCACAATGTGAAGGTTCAGGCGTTTCGTTTACTTCAACAGCTGTGAATGCTGGTCTGGCTGCTATTAGTTACAACTGGCAGTATAGTAATGACGACGGTATTAACTGGTCGAATTTGACCAATGGTGGCGACTATACCATCGCAGGGGCAACTACCACTACAATCACTTATGACACAGTAGGTTATGACTTGAATGCTGACCGGATTCGTTTGGCGGCATGGACAGCATTTTGTGATACTATTTATTCAGAATACGCACAGTTTGAAGTAGAAGGGGACATCAGGGTATCTGTTGATCCTGTTGACGTGACCGCTTGTTCTGGCGATCCAGTATGTTTCGATATTACAACTGAAAATGATGGGGCTGGTAGCATCTTCTACAGATGGCAGTTTTCAGCTGATGGTTCAACTTGGTTTGATCTTTCAAACTCAAGTACCTACAATGGCACTGGTACCAATACTATGTGTATAGCTGATATTTCAGGACTTGATTCTTTGCAATACCGTTGCCGTATCAATACTGCACAATGTGCGATAGAATATTCAGCTGCTGCATTGTTGGTAGAAGAAGGACCTATCACATTTACCGACCATCCTGATGATATTACGCAGTGTTCTGCTGAAGCCGTAACCTTTGAAGGTTTGGCAGGTATTCAGGCTGGTAACTCTGGAACAATTTCTTACCAATGGCAAGAATCTTCAGATGGAATTAATTATACTGACATAGTTGCTGCTGGTGCTCCTGGTTATGCAGGATTTACCACAACGACATTGACTGTCGTAAATGTGGCAGGCTTAAATGGATGGCATTACCGCTTGGTAGCAACAACAGGTGTTTGTACGGAAGTATTCTCGTTTCCAGGAGTGCTGAATGTAGAAGGACCACTTTCCGTTTCATTACAACCAGTTGGCATACAGAACTGTGATGATGCAGAGGCATTGTTCCTATCTCAGATCACCAACCCAGCCGATCCTCAGAACTTACAGACTGAGTACCAGTGGCAAATACTGCTGCCAAGTGGCACATGGGAAGATTTGACAAATGGTGATTCTTGGAACGGCACCAACATCGTTGGTGGTGCAAATAGCGATACACTTTTGATTACACCGCTTTCAGGACTGAACGGTGCATATGTTAGGATGAAGGGTTGGACACAAACCTGTGATACTTTGACGACAGACAGTGCTTTGATCGCAGTTGAAGGTCCGTTGACTTTCACCGACCAACCTGATGATGTGACCTTGTGTTCTTCATCTGCCGTACAATTTACAGTTGCTATCGATAATGCAACCGGTGTAGGTACTGCTCAGTACCAGTGGGAAGTTTCAGTGAATGGCTTCGTCTGGGCTGACCTTACGAATACTGGAGTCTATACTGGTGTTACGACCAATCAATTGACGATCAGTAATACCACGGGATTATACAATTATAAATACCGCTGTAAGATACGAACAGGAACTTGTGAGTGGACATTCTCAACACTTGCACAATTGTTTGTGGAAGGACCTATCAACATTGACACTGATCTAACGGATCAAACGATCTGTAGTAATGTTGGTATCATTCTCGATTCAGAGATTTCATTGCCTGCTGCTTCTTCTGGAGCATTAAACTTCCAATGGCAAGTAAGTGATAATAGTGGTAGTTCTTGGGCCAATTTGGCAGATAACCAATCTACTGGAACTACAGGTTCATACAATGGTGATGTTACAGGAAGTGGTACATACTTCGGCGTAACAAGTGAAGACCTGAATATTTCACTGGTTGAAGGTTTGAATGGGTACATGTACCGGATACTCATCTGGACAAGTACTTGTAACGATACGACGTTTGAAATGACCTTGACGGTTGAGGATGCATGTTTCACTGGAACTTGCGACTTTGACCTCGATGGTGATGATAATGATACCGATCTTGATGATGACAATGACCAATTGACAGACGTTTGGGAGGATTACCTCACGGTAAATAACGTTACCGACAGTTGGTTCTACCTCGAAGAAGCGTTAGGTCTGGTATCGCCAGTAGGTAATGCAGGTTCACCAAACCTAATCGATTATAGCAATTGTGATAGTGATTCTGACAATGACGGAACATTGGACAACCAGGAAGATCCTGACGGTGACGAAATCAATAACGGTGAAGAAACCGATGGTGATGGCGTCTTTGACGGTGATCCACTTGATCCTTGTGATCCTGTTCTTGGGCCTACATGTATCGGAATCCAACTTGCGATCGACGTTTACCTGCAAGGTGGGCATATTGGAAATTCAGTCTCTTACCCTGAACCAATGCGTGCTGATCTAAGGGACGACGTTGACTTCCCAATCGGTGAACCATATACAGGTATTGTAGATGATCTTGTTCCTTCCAATGTTGACACACCATTTGTTCACGTTGCTGACGGTGGTTTGGAAGTAATTGATGGAAATGGTGCATCTATCTTACTTGTTGGTGGCCAAGATGCAGTTGTTGACTGGGTATTCGTAGAATTGCGTTCTTCAACCAACTTGGACAGCGTTATCACTACCCGGGCAGCATTGTTGCAAGCCGACGGTGACATTGTTGACATGGATGGTGTATCCGACCTTGGATTCATTAATGCTCCGGCTGGACCTTACTACGTAGTGGTGCGGCATAGGAACCACTTGGGGATCATGACGTCAGAGGCACTTGATCTTAGCCCTATCGTAACTGTAGTTGACTTTACAGATCCATCCACTTCGACTTATGGAGATTTTGGACAGGTTGCGGTCAATAGCTTCAATTACTTATGGGGCGGTGATTTCAACGCCAACGGCCGTACTGTTTATCAAGGGCCGTTCAATGATATTAATTACTTGTTTGCTGATATTGTAATAGATCAGACGGAAAAATTCCTCGATCCAGCAAGTCCAGATTATGATCCAGATTACGACATAATCGCTAACTGGATCAGGTTGGGGTACATGCGTTCGGATATTAACCTGGACGGGAAATGTATCTACCAAGGGCCTTCCAACGACCGTGCAATGATGCTCTTTAACACTACGTTGAGCCATCCATTGAACAGTGGAAATATCGCCAACTTTGTAATTGAAGGAATACTACCGTAATGTGGACTGAATGAAACGGTGTTTTAATAAAACAACGTTTTCATTTCCGATTATACAATGATTTTCCGGATAACTCCGGGTTATGAAACTTTGGCCGCACCTTTTAAAGGTGCGGCCATTTGTTTTTTGGATCAAGGGTTTAAGGGTTCTTGGTTTTTGGTTTTTAGTTCTTGGTTGTGACTGCATCGTAATTGGGAAATATTTTACTAATACCCATTCACCATTCACCATTCACCATTTACCATTCACCATTCATCATTCATCATTTTTCATTTTTCACTCTTCAAAACCCCTGTTTTTTCACCAAAATACTGAACGAACTTTTGCATATCGGTTGCCATCACATTGTTTTGAGTAGCCTTAAAGTAGGTGTCCGCCAAGGCCCGTAACGTCTGGAAGAAAAAACGATCCATTTCGTTGACCTGCATTTCGTTTGTCCAAAGGTCTATTTTTATAGTGTCCAAAGTTTCACGGTCAAAAAGGGAAAGAAGGAGCGCCTTACAGTGTTGGGGCTTGTCTTTGTTGGCACTGTCGTCAGCATCCCATTCTATTGCCACTGGCACATTGGATTCGTTAAGGCCAATGTTGATCCTTATTTGTGATGATTTACTTGGTTTGTCCATATCTGAATAATTGAAGGTTTGGTTTGAGCTGTAAAAGAATGAAATATTTAGTCCAAAGGTGACCCCTTTCCAAAAGGTGTCATCTTTATACATCATTGCCCTGCATCGACCTCCTCGGCAAGCTTTTGCAGCCAGTGGGAGGGGTAAATATGTGCTCCTTTTTTAAGACCCTGGGCAGCACCGATCATGGCTTTGGCAACAATATCTGCTTCGATGGGTCTGTATTTGGAAAGCAACCCACCAGTAAAGCGGTCAAATACTTTCCCGATTTTTCCGGCCAGTTTTTCTCCAAACCTGTTTTCGTTGCGTTCACCTAAAAGGACCGAGGGGCGGAAAATATGAGTTGCCCAAAAGTCAAGCTGCTGCACTGCATTTTCCAATTCACCTTTTATTTGGCTGTAATAAAAACGGGAGTTGATACTGGCCCCGACGGAAGACACCAGCAGTAATTGGTTGGCACCGTTCTTATGGGCCATTTTTGCTGCGTTCCAGTTATATTCATAATCCACTTTCCGGAAAGCCTCTTTGCTGCCAGCTTTGGCCATAGTGGTGCCGAGACAGAGGAAAAGGTCATCCCCTCCGACAAGTTGATGCCATTTGTCTGGTTGGTCAAAATCAATCTGGTGAACTTCCAATTTCTCGTGTTCGAATGCCAAAGGTCGTCTGGTAAATGCAATTATCTTTTGGTAGGCCGGATCCAAAAGCAGGAATTGGAGAAGGTGTGAGCCGACCATTCCGGTAGCCCCAAATAGGAGTGCCGTTTTATCGTGTTTGTGGATTTCCATTGTTTTGTGGGAAAAATTGGTCTGGTAAAATAGAAGCGACGCTTTTTAGAAAAGCGTCGCTTCTCGAATCGGTTAAAGCTTGATGATTTTTGATATGGCAATCCCGTTTTTGGTTTTCATTTTTAAGAAATAAATACCAGGAGCTTGTTGGGAAATGTCGAACCCGATTGAATGCTGGCCATGCGTAAAAGATTCTTGCCAGGATATTATAGTCCTGCCCGTGGGGTCGAACAGGTAGAAGTCAATTTCCTGACTGTTTTTTATTCCAAAATCCAAAGAAAAATATCCAGGGTTCGGATTAGGTGAAACTATCAGATCTAAAGCAAATGCATCATCGGTCGTTGCCAAGGGTTCTAGAATCATTGATAAGTCCACAACTTTAGGCAAGTGATCAGATGCTGCTGCAACATCAAATGATTGTAAACCATATTGATTGAGCCTGGCTTGGGACATGGAAGAGGTTTCGAGGGTGAATGTATTTTCGACTTGTAAATACTCTGAAGTGATATGGTAATCAATTCTGGAAGGAGGGAAACTACTGAAATCGTTGCGCCACGTATAAGCGAGCCTATCATCAGAATGTCGGCTTATGACATCTTGCAAATCACTGCCATTGGAATTCATCGGTCCACCTTGTCCGAATTGACCTGTGTTTACAATTTCACCAGTGAGAAGCGTGGTCAATTGTTGCTGTTCCCCAACCAAATTTAAGTCGCCAGATAAAACGAATGGAGTAAATTCTGGTAGATCAATTATACCACCGGGTGTTTTGGCATCTAAGATGAATTGAACAAATGCATCTGCCTCAAGCTGACGCTGATAATCATTGTCACAACATCTAAAATGGGCATTGATAACCAATAGGTCGAAACTGTCTATGTTATTGGGGATATCAATCAAAGAGGCAGTTAGTCGGTGGCCGGGAAATATCGACCAACTTTGTAGGATAGGGTAGCGTGATGCGGTCACGTTGCCCTGATCGAGTTTTACGGCATTCCAATTTTGAAAATTTCCGAGCGGGACGGAGGCATTCATAAAAGTTGCAACTTGTGAAGCATTCATGTCCCAGCATTCATTGAAAGTAACAATGTCAGGCATTAAAAGACCAACTATTTTGTCAAAAATAGGTTTGCGGTCAAAGTCATCGAGGCCAGTGTTCAAAGTGTTCCAAGAAAGCAGTCGGATTGCTGATTGGTTTTCTTTTTCAAGCTCGATCAACTCAAGTTGTTGCGAAGGGCTGTCATCAAAAAGATAAGTGAACACAATGCCATTTTCAGGCATCACATCACCTGATTGGCCAGTTTCGTCTTTCCAAACAATGCTGACACCATTGGCATTGAACAAGCTGAAACCTGCATTGGATAAAGCACTCAGGTCGAGGGAAATTTCAAAAACAGTATTGGTCACGGTCGGTTGGTGACGGAATATCAAATCGTTGAGCGACATAAAACCCTGGCCGCTTGGCAATTTATAAAATGCTTCCCTTTCGCCCAGCCTCACTTCCAGGTCGACACCGATCCCATTTAATGAAGTGCCAGTGTTGGGGTTCAAGTCAGTATCGAGATGGAGGGTAAGCTTGTGGCCTTCGGTCAGGCCGAATTCATCTTTTACTTCAATTTGTAAAAAAAGATGGTTTTCGTCATTGGCTACTTCAAAACGGAGCAGGTCAATATTGTCCCCGTCACCTGTAGCATCAGTGATTTCGATGGCCTCAGCTGTCCAGTCATCAAATTGACTGTCAATGACAATGGGAAGAGATTGAGAAAATAAGATGCCAGTATTTAGCAGAAAAATAAAGGTGTAGATAAATGCTGAACCTATGAAGTGGAATATTTTCCTCATTTATTATTGCAAATTTCAAGAGCCAAGAAGCGACGCTTTTCTAAAAAGCGTCGCTTCTGAGGTTTTGGATAATTTGCAAAGTTACCAGTTTTCGACTAACCCTTGGAATAACCAATCTGCGAGCAACTGTCTGTTTCTTGGGACAATGATCCTTTGCTGGTCGGTGGGATGTCGGATATTACCAATTTCAATGTATGCGGAAGTTACTTTTGTTTCGCGGAGCATGTGAAGGTCTCTCGAAGTTACACTGCCATCATACCCTCTGCCTTTGCGGTATTTTTTATAATTGGCTTCCATGCTCTTGTGCATTTTGGTTGCCAGTTTTTTGCCATTTGGGTCGTCAGGATGATAATAAAAATATAGATCGGTTTGATTCCCCTTACCTCGTGAATCCACATGGATAACAATCAGTTTTTGTTCTTTGACCCCTTGTTTTTGGTGTTTGTCAAATAGCTCATTGATGGCGTCTGAACGCTGGAATAAACGTGGCTTCTGAGGACTTGGAACGACTAGATTCCCCCAGGTAACTTCGTCATTGTCGCAATCAAGATATTCTATATCACGTATGCCATCATTGGGGTCGCGGGTAATCATGTATGCGGTGGCACCGTGCGCAATTAGGTTACGGACAAGCCTGAGCGACACGTCATAAGCATATTCATCTTCACAGAGTTGGTGTTTTCCTTTTTTGGCAATGGCACCGGGGTCCGGGCCGCCATGACCACTTTCTATGTAAAATACTTTCCCTAGCAGTTTTTGGGATTTCAGTGGCGTATAAGCATATTTTTTCCCGAAAATGGGAAAGTTGCGACCAGATACTGGCTTAGTGGCCAGGCCATTGGTTTGACTGATTATTTTAGAGGGCTTTTCTTCTATGATGGGAATATCATCAATTGGGCAATTGAGCAGGTGATAGGGCACCCAAAGGATTTTGTCTTTTTTAAAGGACTTTTCACGGTAGCCATCTTGGAGCATCGAATCATTGTATTTTTCGATTTCCTTTGCAGTATTCCAGTCGTCAATGCCAACAGAGGAACGGATGGTCTTGCCGTTGTATTTGTAAACAAGGATCGGCAATTGATACTTAACACCGATCTTTAATGGAGATCCATTTTTAAGGTTGTTTATATCATAAAACTTGGAATGATTGCAAGAGTGAGCATCCAGTTTATATCGCCTCAACAAGGAATAGACACCATCTCCAGGCAAGGCGGTCGCTTTGTGGTAAGTGGCTTCGCCAGCCGTAAGAGAAATGCTCAGTTGGGCAAAAATTAAGACGGCAATCAATTTAAAGAAGTTCATTTCACCGAAGTTGTTGTGGCTGTTTGTATGTCTTACTTCAGGCACGAAATTATTGAAAGGCTACAATTTTGCCAAGTTTTGACCTTGATTCTAATCTGGGCATGGAATGAACGGATCGGCGATAAGTAATATTCTGTGCAGTTGGGCCAAATAAAAGAGCCGGCCAGTTACCTGGCACGGCTTCCAATTCTCCCTCTCATAAGTTCTTTGGTTTACTTAGGTCTCAGGGTTCAGGGTTTTGAGAAAGAGCCAACCGAAAGTGACTGTCGGTATGGCTTCCAATTCTCCCTCTCATAAGTTCTTTGGTTTAAATAGGCTTCAGGTTTACAATAGTCCGTGCAGGTTTTCAATAATCTAAAATGTTAGATAATTATTATTTTGTAAGATCCTGTTAATCAGCATGTTGAAAAATAATTCTTTATTTTTCTTTATTTTATAACTAATTGACAATCAATTAATTATAAAACCTGCACGGACTATTGGTTTAAAGATTTTGAGAAAGAGCCAACCGACAGTAACTGTCGGTATGGCTTCCAATTCTCCCTCTCATAAGTTCTTTGGTTTATTGGAGTATTGGCCCGTAGGAACCAATACTCCAGTAAACCGTCCCCTATGGCAATTTAACTGTGAGTATGTAATTGGCTAAATGATTCATATTTTCTGCTGACCCCAATATGCTGTGGAAAAGGATTTTGGCTTTGTCGTTATTAGGGCCTTGGAATATCGTATAAGTATCTAAGTTGACATCATAAGTTGTGTAGCCAAAACTGACGTAATTGGCCAAATTGTCAACATTGTCAACATCGGTCATTATGTGGAACAAAATGAAGATTACATCATTTGTCGGGCCTTGGAAAATAACATTTCCATTACTGTTTACATCTCCAGGCCATAATGCCAATTGGTTGTTTTGGTCAGCCGCAGCGAAGTTGTCCCATAAGTCTGCATTAGGGGCAACAAAATCAATAGGAGGGGAAAATGGCGATAATATGATAGAATTACCAGTAGCAACCCCAAGGTGGTTTCTATGTTTTACCGAAACAAAATAAGAACCACTAGGAACTTGGCTAAAAAATACTTTGGAGGTTCCATCCATATCTGTTACGGTGCCATCTTTTTTCAATAGGGCTGAACGAGTAGCAATGACACTGCTAGGGTCAATAGGAGACCGCAATTCTATCATTACCCAATCGATTACTGCGTCAGGGCCAGTGGAGGATAGCACCCCTGGGTACAATATCTCCCCCCCTCCTTCGCCCACGTGGTTGAAATTTGGGAGGTCGGTATAAGGTTCTTGTATTGGGATCAAGTTGCCTTCACGAAGATCATCCCGCATGTCTTGACTGCCAATATTATCCATGACGGCTCCGTGCAATTTCATTTTTACATCAACGACAACACCGACACAGGAAGCATTGACCAATGGGTCGCATGGGTTTCTTGGATCACTTTCCCCTGGGCCATCCACCATGCCGTTTTGATTTAGGTCTTCAACCCCATCATCAAGTCCATCATCATCGGTATCTGAATTTAGGGGATCGGTTTCTATTCCAAAGTCGTATGCTCCGTCATGGTTGGCATCTTCCACACCATCACTGATGAGGTCGTCGTCGCTATCGGTATCCAGCCATCCTGTTTCACCTTCATCGGTTGTGCCATTACCATTTTTATCTTCGAGGTTGTCAGGGATGAGGTCATTATCACTATCGGTATCAAGGAAATTAGGAATGCTGTCGCCATCGTCATCTAAATCCGGTTCACCGTTAAACTCACCAAAAGTACCATCGGGATTTATTCCTCCATATGCGCTATTTCCCGCATCTCCAGAATCTTCTGGCCTTCCATCGTCTGTTGCACCTTCTCCATCGGTAAATATAGTTCCAACCTGATTGTCATCGAACCCGTCAGAGTTGCCATCTGAGAAATTATCTATTTCACCGTCGTTGTCAATATCCAACGATGCATATCCAATTTCGATAATGTCATTTATATTGTCGTTGTCGCTATCTGTGTCCAAAAAATTTGGAGAGCCATCTGAATCAGCATCGCCTCCATTATAGGCTGTACCATCACCGTCATCATCTTCGGGTTTGCCATCTTCCGTTGCTCCATCTGGGTCTGTTGTGATTAAGCCTGTGGTTTCATACTGATCATTGAAACCGTTGTTGTTCACATCTGTAAATTCACCCGCATCGATAATACCATCTCCATTTGTATCAATACCTCCAGATTCAATCAGGTCGGGAATACCATCGTTGTCGCTGTCCAAATCGTAAAAATTGGGTATTCCATCCCCATCAAAATCAGGGTTAAATCCACTGCCACCTCCCATATAACTCCCATTGTTGTGAGAGACCAATATATCCCCAGATTGATCGATACCAAAAGCGGTGTCGTCATCAGGGTCATAATAATCGGAGAAGCCGTCACCATCTGCATCCAAAATACTTTCGGCAACGCCGGGTAAAGGATATTCTATGACACCGTTTCCATCTGTATCCATGCCCCCTGCTTCAATCAGGTCAGGTATGCCATCATTGTCAGAATCAAGGTCAATATAATTGGGTACACCATCACCATCTACATCTGTGATGGGGCTGGTAGGATCAAAATTGCTTGAAGCTATTTCACTGGGATCGTTCGGGTCTCCATCAAAAACGTTGGCAAGACCATCATTGTCTATATCCCAATCAGGCGTACCATAAGTGTCCACAATGCCATCGCCATTAGCATCGGTGAAGCCCGCTTCGATAATATCGGGTATTCCGTCGTTGTCGCTGTCAAGGTCTTGGGAGTCAGGTATTCCGTCGTTATCCGTGTCAGCAGTTCCTTCAACAACATCTGGTATGCCGTCATTATCGTCATCAAGGTCAAACGGATCAGGTAGCCCGTCCTCATCTGCGTCATTGTCGTTGAATAGTGTGATGGTTTGCATTTGAGAGACGCTGTTTCCACAATAATCTTCCAAACTCCAGCGCCTCAAGATGTAACCGACACAGCCATTTACATTTGCCCAATCGTCCACGTAAGTGGCTTCGAGGCCAGTGACGCAATTGTCGTATTCGTCCAAAACGTCACCTGTAATGTTTAGGTCATTTTCATCGGTCAAACAAGTAATGGTAACATCAGCAGGAACAGTGAATGAGGGTGGCATTGTATCCAGTAGAGTATAAACTTGAACCAACGTAGTTTCATTTCCACATTCATCCTGTACATGGAATGTTCGGGTATAGATGGTATCGTTTACACAATCGAAAAGAAACGGACTGTCGGTCACAGTCAAAGGTGTTGAATTGTCACAATTGTCTTTTCCAACTATTTCCACACCAATTGTTGGAATGTCTGGAATACTATTGCAATCCACAACTTGGTCGAAAGGAATACTGCCTTCAACAACCAAATAAGTTAAATCTTCAATCAGGTGTGTTCCATCATTGTACTCCCATTCTTCTATATGTACTTGAAATGATCCTGTGGTCAAATTTTCCACTCTTAAGACTCCTTCCTCGTTTCCGTTCATGGTAATTCCTCCGAAAACTACTACAGGGTTGTGGTAAGTGTGGGCGAGATTGACAGTCACCAAATTATCATCAAAAGAAATTTGTCCGATCTCTCCAATCACCTCCCCATCATTGTTGTAGAAGTCACCAGCCCCATCCATGGCCATGTAGCCCACCGTCTCAAAACCATGATTTATTTCAGGGTCAAAAGAGTCTTCTTCTTGCAGGAATACATTTGCATTTGTGCTGTTCAAAGAATTGATTCTCAGTGTGATAGGGTTGTTTTCATTGTTGGTTTGAGGGGTGCCGATAAAGCCGGGAGAAGGGTAGGGCTGGTTAAAGTTGATACTTGCTGAACTGCTGCTCAACAGGGTAGTGCCTATTTCAAAAGGAATATTGTCTATGTTGACACCTTCCTCAACGGCGATCCAGGCTACACTTTCCACAGCGTGGAGGTCATCTTCGTTTTCCTCTTCCTGGACCCTTAATTGGAACTGGGCAGTTGAAACATTTCGCAACCTGGCATTCACCGTAATACTATCATTGTTGGTTACGATCTGGGCAAACACGACCGGTTTGCTGGCGAACTGGATTGGAAAACCAATGGTCTTCCAACGGTGCGATACATTTTCCATAACACCTGCCACCATTTTTGTACCATTCGGCAAGGTGTAAACCCTATAGATGTCAGGAGCAGTTTGGTCTTCTATACTGATGGCCTGTTGTTCTGATACATTATTGCCACAATAGTCGCTAGCCGTCCACGTACGAAAGCGTGTGTAGCTGTAAATAGAGCAACTATCTGCTTCACCTTGGTTAGTCGCTTCGTCCAGCCCCAAAGTCACATTTTGGCAGTTTTCCCAGGCATCTACAATTGGTGGCAAGGGTACTTCGTCGTCACAAGATATTACAATATCACCTGGGGTATTTTGTAAAACTGGAGGCTCGGTGTCGGCTAAGTCGATGGTGACCATGGCAGTTGCACAACAGGTCGATCCATTATTGCATACTGTATAAGTGAACGCATCTGTTCCGCAAAAAAACGAGTTGGGCGTATAGACAAACTCACCGTCAGCATCCAAGTCGAGTGCGCCATTTGTTGGTGGAACGGCAATGGAATAAGTTGGATTAATCAGGTTTAAGTCATTTAGATTTACATAATCATAAAACAAAAATCCAGGACATGCCGAACCATATAAGTCGTCTTGCGGCTGTGGAATTCCAGAAACCCTTTTTTCCACTTCTGCAGAATAGGCCCACCCTAAGCAAGGAGATCTTCTTGCTTTCCTCCTGAATTGGGTACTTAATGAAATGAGGATTGGTGTATAAGATTCAGCCGTTGCACTTGCAATTTCTGTCCAAGCTGTCCAACCTCCTGCACCATCGTCTTCTCTTATTTCCCATTGATATTCTGTTGAACCAGCGAAGCCACCAGAGGGAGCCGCATCGGTTGTCATTTGACTGCCAGGACCAGCACTACAAAGGTTTTCTTCACCTGTAAGGGTTCCGCCACCAGTGAATGTTGAAACGATGGTGATCGAAGTGTCAACCAATCCAGTACAGAAGTTTTCCGTAATAATCAGGGATATGTTTTTATCACCACCGGTACTATATGTCACCAGGTGTGGTCCTGCGCCGAATGCAATGACAGGGCTTGCGCCAGGGCCAAAATCCCATGCATAGGTTGGAGGCCCGACCCCCGAAGGAATTGCTTCGACGGTGAAAAAATCATTATTGCAAACTTCGGTAGCTGACAATTGAATACTTGCAGTTAGACTTCCAGGATCGGCTAAACTGATATTTCCCCAAACTTGTTCGCACTCGCCATTTTCATACCTCAGCCACAGTTCATAAATGCCTGCGGAGAGACCCGTAATATTTATTGGTTCTGTGTACCAGGTCGTCCCGCTATCAATACTTGCTTCTACAACAGTCCCTGCTGGGTGGGAGGTATTCACTTGGATTACTCCATCGCCAACGGCACAATTGGTTGGATCAGTGACGTTTATAGCAGTTACTACTATTTGGGGTCGAACATCAAAGTCCATGGTGCTGACGCCTACACAGCCATTTATGGTGACTATTAATTCTGTCGTCACCTGAGTTGAAGCGACCGCGGACGGGATATTGTACGTGACCGAATGTGGACCAATGCCTGTGGCTGTATTTGGAATGGCATAAGTGCCAAAGTTCCATTGATACGTTGCTCCTGCGCTTTCATCCTGGGCCTCATAGTCGTAACTCACCCATTCACAAATAAAACCATTGACTTCCGTTGGATAATTTGAAAATGTAGGTGCAGGTAATATTCTGACTTCTTTAATAATAACATTGGTGTTGATCCAGGCTGCACAAGGCGCTCTTCTTGCCTGGCGTCTGTACCAAGTTGTTTGGGTAATAACTCCAGGATCGTATTCTTCAGAAGTTGCCCCCGGTACAGGAATCCAGAGGAGGCCTCCATCAAGGCTTTGTTGCCATTGGTAGGTCAAGACTCCATCTATCCCACCAGATGGTGCAGCGATACTAGCCATGTTAAACGGATCATAATCACCGCAAACTGACTGGTCACCATCCAGTATGCCCCCTGATGTATAATTCATTACCATCATTTTGGTGATGACATTTGAATATTCAAAATTCATACAAGGCAATCGCCTGGCGCCTCTTCGGAAATAAGTAGTCAGGATAACTGTAGTCGGGTTAAATGTTTCAGCATTCCCTCCTGGTATCAATGTCCAGGTAATACTATCAGTACTTTGCTCCCATTGATATTGATTGGCACCCCCAATCCCCCCAGAAGGAGCTGTGATGCTTGAAATCAGATCGGGGTCGAAACTGCCACAATTGCTTTCTTCTCCAGCAATGATACCTGCCTGGGTATAATTGACAACTACTAATTTTTCAACAAAAGAAGAGAAAATATAACCGGTGCAGGGTGAACGCCTTGCCCCCCTTCGGAAATAGGTGGTCTGGGAAATGAAAGCAGGGTCATAAGTTGTACTTGTTGCCCCTGGAACATCAACCCATGTTATGGTATCGGTACTTTGTTGCCATTGGTGTTCCAATGAACCACCAACGCCACCTGAAGGTGATATACTTTCTGTGATTAAAGAAGGATCATACCCATTGCAAAACTCTTCCTTCCCATCAACTGCTCCTGCATCCGTGAAATTTTCTGTTATCGCTTTTTGGATAGTATTGGAATAAACCCATGCCAGACAAGGAGCTAATCTGCCCCCTCGCCTGTACAGACTTGTGGCCGCGATCATAGGCGGATCGTAAGTGATGGTAGTTGCTCCAACTATATCAACCCAAATGACACCATCAGTGCTCGCCTGCCATTGGTATTCCGTTGTGCCGGCTCCACCGCCACTTGCAGGTGATGTTGAAGAAATGATCGATGGGTCAAAATTGCTGTCGCACGAACTTTCATTGCCACTTAATATTCCTCCGTCATCATGGTTGGCCGAGCTATTTACAGTGATGATTTCATCAAACATGCAGCCAGATGAGGTTTCCACATTTACAGTATAAGTTCCTGCATACAAATTGGTGCGGTCGCCATCGTTCCTGGCCATATCAGCTATTTGGTCAGCTGTCATTCCAAAGAGCTGATAGCGCACATCATCGAGGTATCCCCTATATCTGGTGCTTCCACTGTTTAAAACGCTACCCCCAAAGCTCCCACCGATACCTCCATTATTTCCGTGGTTTTTTACAGTCGAATAAGAAGTAACTTGGGTTGCGCTTGGCACACCATCCAAGTAAACCGTGAAGTTGCCATTGTCAAATACTGCAGCGATATGATGCCATTGCCCATCATTTGGTAATATATGGGTCTCATCATAGTAAAGTGAATTTCCGCCGTTTCTCACCCCAGCCGACAACTTGTCGTTGTTGAGTCGAATGGCCATCCCTCGACCGCCGGTTGAGCCACCTTCATCGAATATAGTTTGGATGCCTGATAGATTGTTTGGCCGAATCCACATACCAACTGTTAAGGCGGTAAAGGATTGTTCCATGAAGCCGTTGTCAATCGAATACCTGATTCGGGTAGTACCATTAAAATAGGCAGAATTGCGCCCTTCTATCTGGTCTGTGGGGTAGGTCAATGTACCTTGCATTATATTCGAATGGTTCAAGTTTCCTGATACATCATCTGTTGACCCTTCGTATGTCCAATTGGCGGTTAGAGGCATGTCCGACCAAATAAATGAAAATGGTGCATCGGTGCTGACAACTGTTAAATCTATTTCGCCACCACCTGAACCACAATTTTCATCAACCACTGTATAAGAAGTTGCAAGTGAACCGCTGCAATCGTCATCTTCACAATCCACCAATCCGTCATAATCATCATCCCTGCCGTTGTCACATATTTCTTGATTGCATATTGGTTGCAAGTTGGCGTTGGGTACGATGTTCCAACTGCCTGAAGAGGGAGTACGCCAATGAACTTGGAAGTGATCTCCTCCCCCTCCCTCTTTGTGTAAAAGTTCAGTGTAATACTTTTTGCCAGCCTCTAGGTAAATACTGCCTGAAGTCTGGGAAGCATATTTATTATGTTCTGTAATATTTGTCCATCCGTCAATGTATGCAACTAATGATTTGTTATTAAAAGTCGAATCAGTACTTAGATAGAACAAGACATCGTCATCTCCGGTCACGTTGAACGTATAATTGCCTGTAAGAGAAGGAACTATATATCCAAATGCTCTTGATCCAAAGTTATTTCCAATATTGATAGGGGCTTGGTAATTAGTAATCAGTCCACTGTAATCATAATTGTTTGGGAAATCTGGATTCCATAACAATTCCCTCAGGTCATTGGTCGAAATGCCATCCCATCTCTGATATACCAATCCGTTGATGCCGCAGTCTTTTGTGGGTAAGCAATCTGTTCGGGTCAATGAAACAGCATCAATGGCCATACCGACATTGTTCCGGTCATTGATAAGTGCAAAGCTCCCGATAGGGTCTGTTTCATTATAAATAAATGTGTAAGATAGTTTTGTCCAGCTCAGATTATTGAAGGAAGTGGCCGAAGGCACAGACCATGCAAATACTTCCCTGTACCCGCTGCCAAAATCAAGCCCAAGGTTTAACACACCAGAAAGTTGTGGTTCAGAATAGCCATCGGGCAATCCGCTTCCATTTAATGAAGCGGTCCATGCAGCAGCATACAAACAAAGGGTGTACGATTGGCCATTTTCTAATAGAAGGTTATCTGTAAAATCAACATTTGCGTGCCATTCATCATTATTATCGGCCAACCAGATGAAATGATCTCCCTCGGGGTTGTTCACTGCGTCAGCTTGGTCATCCAAGTAAAAGAAATAATTCGATGAAATATCTGATTCGTAAGGTTCAATAGAATAATAATCTCCATCAACTAAGGCAGCAGCATCAATCCCTTCAATGGAATAGTTAAATGATGAGACATCGTTTTGCTCGTATCCACCATTTGGTAAAAGGTTATCAGAACAGCCACAGGTCAGGTCGAAATTGTTGCCGCCCAAAGGATCAATAATGCTAAAACAGAAATCGTCCACGTAAAGCCGGCGGCTGGACGAACCGGTTTTATAAGCTCCCACATCTGCATAGATTGCATTGGGGGGCGCGATTCCCTTCAAAGAGAAATAAGCGTAATCTGTTACTTCTGGTAAAACAGGCTGATAAACTGTATTGATGAGGTTGTTACTGGCATCCCTCCAATCAATAAATATTTCGGCATAGGTGGGTGCATTGATGCCTGCTTTCGCATAAACATTTAGTTCATAATCTTGGTTAGGGAGTATACTGAGTCTTTGATAGATATTAGTGCCGTTGCTAATCAATTCAGCGGCATTGACGCCACTATTTGGATCATTAACAATGCTCGCTGATCCTGAGCCGAACCAATTGCTGAAATCATTTTCAAAACTTGTATTTTGAATTAAAATACATTCCCCAATAACGGGGACGATCTCCTCTAAACAAAACTCATCCACTGTCAGTGTGCCGAATCCGAATTGGGTTGCATATATTTCAACAGTCACTGCACCGGTAGGAGCGATAGCTGAGACTTTATGCTCGGTATAAGTGGATGTAAGTACTGAAGTGTAATTGTCTGACAGTAAGTTATTTGAACTGTCATAAAAGGCAATACCTATTCCTGTCCACCAGGTGGAACCAGCTCTTTTAGCGAATGCAGAGACTGTGTAAATATTACCTTCAGTAATACCTGATTGGAATTGGTAAATGTTGGAAGCGAAGGTGTTGATTAATGCAGCATGGGTGCCGGCGTATGCGTCAGTTGTGCTGGTGACATTACCAGATACAAACCAATTGGATAATGATGCATCGAATTCTGGATTTTGGATAAGGATACAAGGTGGCGGCATGGGCATAAATTCTTCGGCCAGGTCAGGGGCCTGAGAATTTTTGCTGGCGTCGGTGGCGTTTTCAAAGCCATCAGCTGCCACAGGTTGAATGAGACAAAACAACCAGACTAGTGCTGTGAATATGTTACTCCTGGTTGTAAAAAAGTTCATAGTTCGGTAATTGGAAAAAAGTAAAGGGTGCACAGCATGGCAGCATGCCTGTTCATTTTTTCTTTTTTTCTTTTGTAAGTGAGTAAGTCCGTTTATTAACTTGGCTACAATAGGGACTAGGGTAGTTAGGTGCTATTTGACTCTATGAAAGGGGAGGTGGTTTTAAAATGAAAATGAGAATGGAAGGTTCTGAAGAGGAAGTGAAATTAGTATGGGTGTTCAATAACATAGCGTTGTTTGTTAAATTTTAAAAATGTGTTGTTGAATACGTGATGATGTCCGCAGGTCGAATTCAAAATGTGGATGCGGTGAAATACAAAGGGGGGAATCTTAAATGAGGGAGATTAAAAAACGAGGAGAGGTAGGTTAGCTTATGCCCAACAATTGTACCAAATTCTTATACTCCATGATTTAGTGGTACAAGCATTGTTACGTGATTTAATTAGAAAGCCCATGTCAATAGTAATACTGTTATGACAAGGGCTTTCTAATTAAGGGAAATATTAGTTATAAAACTATTTTACAGCTTCAAATTTTTTGAAGCCGGATCGATTGCCACCATTTTCTTTAAATATTAGAATATAATTACCAGGATTCAAGTTGGCTATTTCTATTTTTTCAAAAACACTATTGTTGGCTGAACCTGTCCAAATTTGCTTGCCCTGCATGTCGAATATTTCAAAATTGCCAGAAAACGGCTCGGGGAATTCAATGTTCAAGTATTCTTTGGCAGGATTTGGGTAAACCTCCATCTTTATAGAGTAAGCTTCCTCGGTGCCAGTAAAAAATTCTTTTAGCCAGGTGACTTCCCTGTTTCCAGAGGCGGGGGTGTATTGTAGTTGTACTACTGGGAATCCATTATTGTTATCGATTGCCCACCAATTGAAATTGATAACTGTCTCAGGTGCCGTGCTCTGCAAGAAACTCCAATTGCCACTGCTCAAAACAAACACCTCATTGGAAGTTGTTTCGGTTTCCGATGAGCGGATGGTTTCAAACGTACCCGTCGGGGTGGTCATCATGCCGTAAGCATCAATTTCGACTCCGCGGTCAACAGTTGTAACTAACCGCACACTATCAAATGATGGGAAACCAACGTCACTTCCAGGCACCTGTGCAAATTGAGTAATGGTTTCTGTATAGCTATCGCCATAAGTAGCAGGGAAGCGGATAAGACTTTGGCCGGGTGCAAACTCCAGTTTGCCTTGAATGCTTTGGCCTAGATAAATGAGTTCTCCCTCAATGCCGATGATTTCTATTTTTTGGTCATCCATAATCATGTATGCATAAACAGAAGCATCCACTTCAGAGGTTAGGTTGGCGGTTGGGAATGAAGCGGAAAAAGGAGTATCATTTGGATCAAGGAATACGAAAGTAGAGGAAACGCCATCTGCTAATGAACTGAAATCCCAGTCAATGTTCCCAACACCTCCTTCCAATATGGCGGGGTCTGGATTTTCATCAATTGTTTGTTGGGCTATAACTCCCGTTGGGGCTATGTCATCTGCATTGATGGTGATTTGGCCTTGAGCAATAAAAATAGATAGGACCATAATAAAAGTGAGTAAAAAGAACTGTTTCATTTAAGATCATTTTTGATGTTGTCGGATCGCTGATTTTCTTCAGGAATCCGAATAAATAAAATGCATAGTATTAATTGTTTCGATTGTTTTGGGTCTGCCACAAACTTAGAGGTTTTTTATGCTATCCTTTTCACACATTCGACTAATCAATTAAACACCAACCGACAATTGTCTAATTGAACTTATGCCATTTGCCAGAACCTATGGTGAGTAAATCAGTTGGTGGTATTTTTATCCGATTAGGCAGACAAGTTTGTATTGACCGATAACTTGAATGAATGTTCAATCCCATATGTTTGTGTCTCGGTTCAAATTTATTTCGCAGATAAATTATTTCATTATCAACAAGGCCCAATTTATACCAAATATCCACTTCCTTCCTGTATTTTTTGCACGATACCAAGTTAGGAATTTGACTCCTGCCCAAACTGATGACTTGTTGGCAAACGGATGGTTCCGCAATGATCTCCATGTCTATTCAACATTGGGACGGTACATCGATAATGAATGGAAACCATGCCTCATGCTAAGGGTATGTTTGAATGGGTTTCAATGGAAAAAGAGGTTGCGGAAGATATTGCGCCTGGGCGGCCAAAAATTCGAGGTGAAGATTTGCCCATTTGTTCCACGTCCAGCCATAGAAACACTTTGGCAAGAATATAAATCGAAAGTCCACCACTGGGGTAGTGTTCCCAGTTTAGCTCAACATCTTTTTAAGGGGCAGCTTCCATCTGATTTCAATACTTACGAAGTAGGAGTTTATTTTGAAAATAGATTGGTGGCATTCAGTATTTTTGACAAGGGTTCTGTCTCTGCAGCTTCGCTGGAAGCTGCATATGATGTACAGTTCAGCAAGTATAGCCTTGGGATATACACGATGTTGCTTGAGATTGAATATTGTATTAATCAAAACAAGGACTATTACTATCCAGGGTTTTACCCTCGCAACTCTCCCATGTTTGATTATAAGTTGAGGCCAGGCGGGATAGAATTTTTCAGGCTTAAAAAAGGCCAGTGGGTTTCTTGGGAAGAAAGGGAATCATCGGATTGGTTGTTGGACGAGGTATTCCGTAAGTTGCGTTTGCTGCAACATGAGCTTCATGGTGATTTCGTCAATGGTTCCATCAAGGCTTTTAACAAAATAAATTACCCTACCGGGAACATCACTTTATCGGACTACAATTTTCTACTGGTTTTGGAGAGAAGATTGGATGATGGCTCATTAGAAGTTTATCAGATCGCTTGGGATGTTTTGAAAGATAAATTTATCCTTTTCCAAAACAAATGTATTGGCGAATCGGAGCATCCAAGCAAAAAAGGGAAAGCCTATGCAGATTTGATCAATTCACCTTTTCAGATAATTGGTACATATCGGGAAGAGAGTGGATTAATAGGGTGTTTGAAAAATGAATGGTCAAATAGTGTTTGAAATAGAACTTAAAGGTTTATGGAAAAAATTCGCTTTTTAGTCTGTTTATTTGGTTAGACAGCTCATTGGACAAACCATTTAAGGATTGAGATGTTGGTAAATGGTTTTAAGCCAAGAAATTTTTCATCTGAAATTGAATTAATTTTTCTTTAAAAAAAACTTATTTGTAAATTTTACGTTACCTTTAGGTATGCAGCATATAGAAACAACACTTTTTTTCATTCCCACCTTATATCTTTCCATGTTAAATGATAATGTTTTAACCAAACGGTTTGGGTGACTTTTATTGTAATGTTCGATCTGTAATGCTGAAATTGTGTACCTGAAATAATCTAAAACGCTGAATTTATGGAACAGGAATATTTTGAAAAAGCACTTGATTGGGTAAAAAAAAGGGGTTTTTCTAACATTAAGGCCAACCATGAGGACTACGAGACCCCGGCACATTATTCAAGACAGGGCGATAGTGAAGATCAAATTATACCCGATATATCGGGCTTGAAGACAGGAGGCAAAAGTTATATTGAAATAGCTACAAAGACCGATATGGTTCACGATAGGGTATCGAAATGGAAACTTTTGAGCCTCATGGCAGCGAGGAAAGGCGGTAAGCTTTACTTGCTCACACCAAGAGGCCACAAGCGGTTTGCGGAGGAGTTGGTCAAAGATTACAATGTAAATGCTGAAATCAAGAGTATATAAATCTCAATTTTTTAACCTTTTCATCCAGAAAACTCATGTGAATTGCGGATAATAATTTTAAAAGGCTATCTTGCGCCGCTTTTTAGAAAAACAATTCACTTAAGTTTTTTAAAATAGGAAATGAGAGCTTTAATTATTACACAGTCCATTACCCGGCGGGACGCTAAATCGCTGGAAAAATACATGACGGAAGTATCCCGTTATGATTTGCTGACTCCTGAACAGGAAGTTGATACGTTTCGCAAATTCAAAGCTGGAGATGAAGATGCATTTCAGACCATCGTCAATGCTAACCTCCGATTCGTAATTTCCGTTGCCAAACAATATCAACACTGTGGCCTTTCTTTAGGGGACCTTATTAATGAAGGTAACCTTGGCCTATTGAAAGCAGCACAACGCTTCGATGAAACCAAAGGTTTCAAGTTTATTTCTTACGCAGTTTGGTGGATACGCCAGAGCATTTTGCAGGCTGTGGGTGAAAAATCACGTAAAATTCGTGTTCCTTTCAACCACCAATCCAACTTGATGAAAGTTCTCCGTTCGAGGGATCATCTTTTGCAACACCTTGAACGTGAGCCAAGTATCAAAGAAATTGCGAAGGAAGTGGAAATGACAGAAGATGCCGTAGAAAGATGTTTGGCAACAAACAATCACTGCGGCTCACTGGATGCACCAGTACAAGATGGGGAAGACACTAGTTTGACCTATTTCTTGGAAGATGAAGCTGTACCACGTCCTGATACGAAAGTAGCACAGGTCGAATCCTTACAAAAAGAAGTACAGATGCTTTTGAATGGCCTCCAGCCAAATGAAGCAGAAGTACTTTCCATGTATTATGGAATCGGAAGGGAGCGCCCTTGCGGTCTTGAAGAAATCAGTGAATTGATGGGCGTTGGTAAAGAACGTGTCCGTCAGATCAAGTACAAAGGATTGAAAAAGTTGCAGGCAAAGATCCAAAACAAAGGATTGCACTTTAGCCTTAACTAATTACTGAAATTTATTTAATGATATAAAAGTTGACTCTCCAAACGGAGGGTCAACTTTTTTTATTTATGACAATCTGAAATCAAATCAACTTTTTCAAAAGTATTGAAGGATAAGCAACTATTGATAGGATTGAAAAAAACTGGCATTGATTGGTTTACTTCCATATCTTTGCCATGTTTTTATAAAGCATATTGCTGTTTGACCGTTGGCGTTACATGCCGACGGTCAATCGTTTTTTTAGGTGTAACTTGAAGCAATTTATTGCACGGATGAACAAAAAGATCAAAGTTTTCAAATTCGGTGGCGCATCAATAAAAGATGTTGATAGCGTGAAAAATGCTGCTGCCATTCTGCAAGGATTCAAAAATGATCCACTGCTCATTGTAGTTTCGGCAATGGGTAAGTCAACTGATAAGCTGGAAAAAGTAGTAGCGGCATATGCCGGAAAAAAAGGGGATGCAGGAAAGTTATTTGAAGGTTTCAAGAATTGGCATTATCGTGTGATGTCTGATTTGTTTGATGAAAAGGACTCCGTTTTTGATGAAGTGAACGATTTGTTTGTATCTGTTGAATGGACATTAGAAGAAGAACCTCATGTTAATTATGATTTCATATATGACCAGATTGTTCCTGTTGGAGAACTTGTTGCATCCAAAATAATAGCTTCTTACCTAAAAATTACTGGTTTGCCTGTGCAGTGGTTGGATGTTAGGGATGTTATTCTCACTGACGACATATATCGGGAAGGTTGGGTGCAATGGGACGAAACCATGGCAAATACGATGGCCAAAGTCCATCCCATCCTAAGCAAGGGAGGCATTCTGATGACGCAAGGATTTATTGGTGGGACAAATGAAAATTTCACGACAACCTTAGGAAGGGAAGGGTCCGATTATACCGCTGCAATATTTGCGTACTGCCTCGGTGCAGAAAGTATGACTATCTGGAAGGATGTACCTGGAGTGCTGACAGCAGATCCCCGCCTGTTTGAAAATGTAACAAAACTCGACCGCCTTTCATATAAAGAAGCCATTGAAATGACTTATTATGGCGCAAAGGTAATCCATCCTAAAACGATCAAGCCTCTCCAAAACAAAAGCATCCCACTTTATGTCAAGTCATTTATTAGTCCTAATGAGGAAGGCACTTTCATTGGTCATGAGGCGGAGGACACCTATCCTCCGATGGTGGCCGTAGAAAAGAACCAAGCCCTTATTCATATTTCGACACGTGACTTTTCATTTGTAGCTGAACACCATATCAGTTATTTGTTTACCAAAATAGCAGAGTTCCGATTGCAAGTGAACCTCATGCAAAACACTGCAATCAGTTTTGCCGTATGCGTCAACAACATTGACAATAAAATTCACCAATTTGCTGAAAGCATTGAAAAAGACTTCAAAGTTATTATTGACAGTGAAGGACTTGAACTGATAACTGTTCGTCATTACATGCCGCAAACACTCGAAATGCTTCGGAGAGGAAAGATTATCCTGGTTGAGGAACGGATCAGAAGTACAGTACAAATGGTGGCAAAAGAAGTGCCCCGCATGGAGAGGAAGAGTTGATCTGATTATCCATCTTCCTTGCTTCCCTCAACTGCTTTATCCATCAAAAACGCTTTTAGGAAACCGTCAATGTCACCATTCAAAACTTTATCGGGATTATTTACTTTAAAGCCAGTACGGAGATCCTTCACCCAGCGGTCATCGAGCACATAGCTACGGATTTGACTGCCCCATTCATTTTTCATTTTCCCTGCTTCGACCTTGCCCTTAGCCTCCCGCTGCTTTTCTAGTTCAGCTTCATAAAGCCGGGACTTCAGCATTTGGATTGCTTTCGCCCGGTTTTTGTGTTGGGATCGCTCTTGTTGGCATTCGGCCACTATTCCGCTTGGCAAATGACGTACTCGAACTGCGCTTTCGGTCTTGTTAACGTGTTGCCCGCCCGCCCCACTAGCACGGAATGTGTCCCATTCCAAATCGGATGAATTGATTTCAACCTCGATGCTTTCGTCGATCATAGGATGTACAAAAACAGAAGCAAACGAAGTCATACGTTTGCCTTGCGAGTTGAAAGGGCTGATCCTCACCAACCGGTGAACACCATTTTCACCTTTCAATAGGCCGAAAGCATATTCACCACTGATTTCAATGCCGACTGACTTGATACCCGCAGTATCGCCGTCCACATGGTGAAGGGTGGAGGTTTTAAAATTATTCTTCTCAGCCCACATAACGTACATGCGAAGCAGCATGGAAGTCCAATCGCACGCTTCCGTGCCGCCAGCACCAGCATTTATTTCCAGGATAGCATTGAGTTCGTCCCCGGGTTCGTTGAGGGTAGAGCGGAATTCGAGGTCTTCAATAGCCTCCATGGCTTTTTGATACTGAGCCTTGACCTCCTCCTCAGTGGCCTCCTCTTCTTTTTGAAATTCGAGTAATATTTCAGCATCTTCAACCATGCTTTTTACTTGCTCGAATTGTTCTACCCAGCGTTTGTTGAGCTTAATGACTTTGAGGATGCTTTGTGCCCGTTCTGGATCAGACCAGAAATTGGGGTCGCCAGCAAGCTGTTCTTTTTCTTCAATGATTAAAAGCCGGTTAGCGACGTCAAAGATACCTCCCTAACAAAGCCAACCTATCTTTCAACGCAGCGAGTTGTTCGGTGGTCATAACAGTTTTTATTTTAGAAAATAATTGGTTGATTGTTAATTGATTATGTTGTTAAATGGAACTAGATAATTTAGGTTCGCTGCCAATTTTATCACCGTTCAACAATTTACCAATTTCGACAATCAAACAATTTGATTAGGTATTGCGGTATTGGGTATTAATGTAATAGAAATGTTCAATATCCCAATACTAAAGCACTTCAATATAAAAGATCAATTCTGAATCGCCAGGAATATTAGCACCTGCTCCGGCTTTGCCATATCCTAACTCGGAAGGTACAAACAGGACTGCTAGGTCGCCACTTTTCAAAAGTGCCACACCTTCGTCCCAACCTTTGATTACACGACCTGCTCCAAGCGGAAATTGAAAAGCCTGCCCTCTTTTGTATGAGTTGTCAAATGATTTGCCATTGGTCAGTGCCCCATAATAATTAACGGAGACTTTTTGACCTACTTTCGTTGCAGGGCCATCGCCTTCGGTAAGCACCATGTATTTAAGGCCAGAATCTGTTGAGGTGATTTTACTCTTCAACTGTCCACTTGTATATTGAGCTGCGATTTCTGTCACCTTCGCGGCAACTTCGGATTCTCGGGCCTTACTTGCATTTGCCAGTTCTTGTTGCTCCTTTTTTGCCTCAGCCTGTTCAGCATTATATGCTTCTGCTGTTTTGAATTCCACCAAGACAATATCGTAATGCAAGTTCTTTGTGTTGGCAAATTTTGGATTTTGTCTCATTTCCTCGGTAACAGGTAAGTTAACTGTAATACTGTCACCGACATTCATCACTGAAATTGCATCATAGACAGGATTTGGCTTACCCGATTCTTTCATTTTTACCAGTTCTTCGTTGGTATAGATTAAGACCGGCATGAGCCTGTTCTGTTGCCTGGTCGAAGTTTCCAGTACTCCATCGACAAAGGCATAGATGTGTGCAAATGCATAATCACCTACCGCAGGTTTGTCGCCGCTTGGTGTATTGTGGCGAATAACCTCATAACCATTAGGGGTTACATTATTTTGCTCGGAGCAAGATGAAAAAGCAACAACTGTAAAAAGCAATAAAAAAGATAATAATCTCATTGATCTGTTATTTGGGCCGAGATGTTTTTTCTCTCGACTATATTTCATTGTTTAAAAGTGCATCTTTATAATCTGGTAAAATGGATTTGAATTTTTTAACAGTTGGCCGGAGGCCAATGTAAGAATATCCACCAGAAGCATTTTTATGACCTCCGCCCTTGAAATGTTTTCTAGCGATTTCTTGAACGGAAAATTTACCTTTAGACCGTAAGGATAGTTTGGTGATCGTTGGTTGTTCGTGAATGAAAACGGCCATCACTACATCTCTCATTTGCAATAGATAATTGACCAGCCCTTCTGTATCGCCCCGCTGAATGTCAAACATGTCATAATCCAACTTTGTGAGACACATGATAGCAGTCCGGAACTCAGGGAGCACTTCCATCCTGTTGTTGAGAACGTGTCCGATCAGCCTCAAATGCTTTTCATCGAGGCTATTGAATACATGATCCTGGATTTTTGTATCATCCACACCTAGTTCAAGCAAATCCCCAACCATCCTGAATACCTTGGGTGAAGTTGAGTATTTAAAAGAGCCAGTATCAGTAAGAATACCAGTGTAAAGGCACTCAGCCACCTGGCGATCTATCAATTTTTCATCGTCCAGCAGACAGATGAAATCGTGTACCAACTCACTCGTACTGCTGGCAGAAGTATCGCTCAGGACATAATCAGCAAATGGTTCGGGAAAGAGGTGATGATCTATCAGGATTTTTTTACAACGTAAGGGTGAAATGATTTCCCCCATCCTATCAATCCGTTCCAATGAATTGAAATCGAGACAAAAGATCAGATCAGCTTTCACCAACTGTTCTTTTACCTCTTCCTTAGAGGTGTCATAGACCATGATGTCATCTGATCCAGGCATCCAACCAAGGAAACCTGGAAACTCCGAAGGAACTGCCACTCTCACAGTATGCCCCAATTGTTCAAGATAGTGACGAAGGCCAAGGGTAGAACCGATGGCATCGCCGTCAGGGTTTCGGTGCGAAGTGAGTACAATATCTTTCGGAATAGCAAGTAGCGTTTTTAGCTCTTTGATATTTTCCATAATAGCGTTCCGAAATAGGGCGGCGAAGTTCCCAAAAATTACATTTATTCCAAAATTAATGCGGCAGTTTGAACAGAAAACTCCTGAATGTTTACTTTTGCGCCCGTTTTAAAAAAATAGATTGAATTTATTCTCTCATCATCACCGACTCAAAAACTAATAACTCTAAATTAAATAACTCAACAACATGTCAGGAAACAGAACTTTTACGATGATTAAGCCCGATGCCGTTGGCGCAGGCCACATTGGGGCTATCCTAAATGATATTGCAGCTGCGGGATTCAAGATTGTGGCCATGAAAATGACCCAATTGACCTCAGCAAAAGCAGGAGAATTTTATGCAGTTCACAAAGAGCGCCCATTTTATGGTGAACTGGTGGAGTTCATGTCTTCGGGGCCGATAGTGGCAGCCATTTTGGAAAAAGAAAACGCAGTGGCCGATTTTCGCACACTCATCGGCGCAACCAACCCTGCCGACGCAGCTCCGGGAACTATTCGTGCGAAATACGCCAAATCTGTTGGCGAAAATGCGGTGCACGGTTCCGATTCCGATGATAACGCAGCCATTGAGGGGGCTTTCCACTTTGGTGGGACGGAGGTGTTTGGATAGGAGATGGGTGAAAAAGAGGTGACACCTTTCCAAAAAGGTGTCACCTCTGAATTCGGTCTGGTCTTTTACTTCCTACTGCCTCACTATTTTCTTCACCACGTTCCCCAGCCTCAGATAATAGATGCCAGGGGGCAGGCTGCTCATGTCAACTTGGTTTTCCTTCCCCTCCATGACCGGCCTGCCATAAGCATCCATCACTACGTAGTTCTCCGTTATTTCTTTTTCGAAGTACAGGTGGCCGCTGGTCGGGTTGGGATATACCTTCACATCGGGCTCGTGTGTTTCGGTGGTGCCCACTATTACCGTGGCCGTGCAGGGGCTGAACGATGTCCCCTGCCTTACGAAAGTAAGCAGCAGCCCAAATGCCGTATCCTGTCCCAACCCCTCGACCTGTTCAAGCCGAAAAAAACCAAAGCCATAGAAATCGGCCAGATAGGTGGAATAGGTAGAATCCTCCGCCATGCACGATGTCAGATCCAATGCCCCTTCTTCCTCTTTCCAGAACTCGGTTACCATCGGCAACATGTGCGAAGTAAGGATGGTGCCCGTCCGGCAATAACTGTTGATGAACTGAGCCTTGTCCCAACTGACCGTTATGGGCTGGTATTTTGCATGCACAAAAAAGGCCATCGGTTCTACATTTGGTAAGCAATTATAAGTAGGGTGTACAGAACCTTCTGCATGGCCTATGATCTTTTTGGACAAGACCATTTCTCCCGAAAATGAACTAAAATCAAAATAACGCGCTGCCCGGACTTCAAAAACGCTGTCAAAAGGTGTGTCAATATCCAGTTCCCCAAATTGGGGGTTATAGTCAACATTTGCCTCAAGGTCATGCCCAACAACCACCGAATCCCTGTTTCCCAGAGCATCCTCAAAATAGATGGTGGTTTCAAAAAAAGCTGTTTGTTGGCAGAGGCCCAGCAGGGGCATAAACAAGAATAGGATTGTTTTTTTCATGTCTATTGTTTTATAAGGTTTTCGACTTTTTCTATAAAAGATGGGGGCACCACGCTTGTGGCGTGATGCCCCCATCTGCAATGCCCGACCTTGACTATTCGTGGATACCTAATACTTCACTATTTTCTTCACCACATTCCCCAACCTCAAATAGTAGATGCCAGGTACCAGATCGTTCATGTCAGCCGGGTTTTCCTTCCCCTCCATGACCGGCCTGCCATAAGCATCCATCACTACGTAGTTCTCCGTTATTTCTTTTTCGAAGTACAGGTGGCCGCTAGTCGGGTTCGGATATACCTTCACGTCTTCCTGATAGGTTTCGGAGGTGCTCACTATTACCGTGGCTGTACAGGGGCTTATCGATGCCCCTTGTTGCAAGAAAGTAAGCAACAGCCCAAAAACGGTATCCTGCCCCATCCCCTCAATTTCTTCGAGGCGATAAAAACCAAAGCCATAGAAATCGGCCAGATAAGTGGAATAGGTAGAATCTTCTGCCATGCACGATGACCGTTCCAATGCCCCTTCCTCGTCTGTCCAGAATATAGATACCTGCGGTAATAGGTGTGAAGTAAGTATAGTGCCCGTCCTGCAAAAACTGTTGTTGAACTGGTTTTTGTCCCAACTGACCGTTATGGGCTGGTATTTTGCATATACATAAAAGGTGATCGGTTCTACGGCAAGCAAACAGTTATAAGCAGGGTGTACCATTTCTGCGCTGCCAATGATCTTTTTGGACAATATCTGAAAACTGACATCTAGATAATGTTCTGCCCGAACTTCAAAAACACTGTCAAACGGTGTATTTATGTCTTGCTCTCCAAACTGGGGATTGAACTCAATATTTGCACCAATATCGTTCCCGACAATGATCGAATCCCTGTTCCCGACAGCATCTTCAAAGTAGATGGTCGTTTCAAAAAAAGCTGTTTGTTGGCAGATGCCCAGCACGGGCATAAACAAGAATAGGATTGTTTTTTTCATGTCTATTGTTTTATAAGGTTCGCAACATGGATTCCCCCTTCGAACTCAAACACCACTGAATTTGCACCAACAAGCCAGTCCCCGATGTTCAGGCTCACTTGCTGTCCGTCCCCGATGCCAAGGCTGTACTGAGCCACAAGGCCATACCCGGTTGATGAACTTGAGTGTACTCCGTATATGTTCAGGTCGCCAATCGAATTCAGGTCGAAATCAATGCTCACGGAATTGGTCGCAGGGTTGGGCGACAGGTTCTTGAACTTGAAGTTTGGGGGTTGTGGGTCATCCTGGCCAATGCTACATGGGGGTGGTAATGTAAATGTCAATCCTTCCGTGTCGGTGTCACCACAATCGTTTTGTACTGTCAGGGTAATGGTATAAGTTTTCCCGGTCTCAAACCCAACAGGCCAATTTCCCCCAAAGGTCGGCCTGATGCAGTATTTTTTTGCTTCGCCAGATATATGGCCTGTATTAGTAATGGTGCTCCCGTATTCATCGGTGATCTGTATATCGTAAAGGCTTTCGTTAAAACTGCTACTGAGGTAAAAACAAGTAGGGCAGTCCAAGGTTTGGGCCAATGTGGGTATGGTTCCGATATTTGCCTTGGGGGGTGGGCAGGCACCCCCTACACCTGCGACATAGTCGCACATATTGTCCGATAGGTCGGTTAGCATCCTTGTGATCTGGCAGGGGGTCAAAGCAGAATAAATGGGGTTGATAGAGAAACCGCCATAAGACATCAGGTTGTTGTTCTGGTTTACTGCTTCACAACAAGGGGCCGTTGGGTCAAATAGGCTTGCATCGCAGGCATTTTGCCCGTTGTACTGGTTGTGTGCTTCATCATTGAGCCAGCACGCCGAACCTGAAACGTCAATTGTGCCGTCACCGTCCGCATCCCACTCCCAACTGGGATCCCAAGTATCATCACAACCATCTCCATTATTGGCGAGGAATACATGGCCTAGACTAAGGACATGCCCCATCTCATGGTTGAGCGCACCTCCACCAAAATTTTCTATAGCTATATTGTTGCTATTATTAGATCCAAACCCATTGGGGCCTGCGGCGACATTGGATATGAAAATGTTGACCTCGGAAGTTCCGTTAGTGATATAACCATTGAATTCAGAAAAATTAATTCCTGTACTTTGAGCATCAGTATCGCAATGGATTTCCACACCGCTGAGCACATAACGTACCGGGACACATTGAGGTGTAGTTACCTCGGCATCGTGTTGCGCTGCAAACCATTGGCCTTCGCCATTATTGCTCATCACCTCAAGGAAGGTATTGGCATCTTGGATCATGTCTTCTGCCAATTGGAAAGCGTTTTGTGGCGATAAATCTCCTTGCACTCCCGGCACCGTTGCTATTTCTCCTTCACAGTTGTCGTCCAAAAAGAAATGCACGTTTACGTTGATATAGACAAAGGTGCAGGTCTCTTGCACAAAGCTGATGTCGAAACAAATGTCAAGTGCGGGAGGCAGCGGACCGGTCAGTTCTTGTTCCATTTCAGGTGATAGCCCACATACGAAGTGATCATCGCTCTGGGCAAAAATTGAGGAAGTCATCAGCAAAGATAATAAAATGGGAAAAAATGATTTTTTCATGGTTGATTTTTTTAGTTAAATGATGAATAAATTAGTTTCAATTAAGGGTTGTGGATCTTCTACACCTACCAAATTAATAAAGGGCAGCAAGTAACCCGTGCCCATAGGGGACATTACCAGTATTTTATTTAGAGGCAAATGATTTGGTGCTTGGGCAGGTGTTTACCGCGCACCGGAAAATCCATGACAGGATTAATAAGCAGTAGTCTTGGGTGTAAATGGTCAGGATTTTCAAACATCCGATAATTTGTGTGAAAATTCTGTTTGGGTGTCTTATTCTAAAATATTAGCCAAAAATACCCCCCCCCCCTTCGATATTTCCAAGCGGAAAATGTTAAATCCTCAAAATTTTTAATGTTTCATTTGAAGTTGAAGGTTAAGCCAAAGGTGACACCTTTGATTATTTCCCAAGCAAAACGATTGCATAATCCGTGTCAATGACCACCCTGCCCGACTCGACCTTCACCTTTTCACCAGAATAATAATCAATAAGTTCTTTTCCATCGGCAAATAAACCATTGACTTCTATAGTTTTTTTGCCTTTGGCTAAATCAAGTCCAACAATGACCTTGTCTGTATATTCACCATTTTGATAAACCCTTTTGAAAAAATAAGGAGTTTCTGAAATCATTTCATGTAGTCCTGCACCGACTGCTGGATGGGATTTGCGGAACCGGCCCAACCGTTGCCAGTGGGACAGGACATTTTTTACGGCATGGCCATTTCTCATTGTATTGTTTTCGATTTCATCCCAGTTCATGAACGAGCGCAAAGTTGCATCGCCACCTGTATTTTCAATAATGAGTGACCGGGCCGTTTCGTCCCCGTAGTAAATTTGCACGGCGCCAGGACATAGCAGCAGTTTTGTCCCTGCTTCAACGGGCATTTTCCTTTCCTTGTCTAAAGGGCTTCCGTCGTCGTGAGAACTAATATAATTGACGATGCTCTTGCCTTTGAGAGGGCCGCTAAGTTTAGCCGAATAATCAGAAAAAATGCTTTCAGGGCTGTGGTGCCCATCGGTTTTGAATCCAAAATTGACAAGGCTGGTCATGCCATTTGCAAAATAATCTACATTTTGATCGCCAATATCAAATTGACGCCCAGTGGCAATATTGTAATTGTAAACCTCACCGACCATGTAAAAATCATTCTTGTCGAGTACTTTGTCAGGATGGGTTTCTTTCCATTCCGCGAACGCGATATCCACTTCTTCCCGCAACTCTTTCCAGACTGATTCCTCTGTGTGTTTGGCAGTGTCGACTCGGTAGCCGTCCACGCCAAATTTTCGAATATAATCGGTGAGCCATTTCATAATATAAAAACGCGGTGCACGGGGATGGCCCGTTCTTTCAAAAAACGCATCGAGTTCTTTCAGTTCCCTGTCGAGCCGACCTTCGATTTTCCATTTTTCTAACAAAGATTTAGGGAGGCCAACTGCCGAATTATTTTCTGTTTTGATGTCTGGGAGGTTTTCCACCAGCGTACAATTAACGGTTGTGGTGTAACTTGTAAATGCACATTTTGGGCCTGTTCGAACCCAATCATTTGGCCAAACTGGGTCGAGCCCAGTTACCGGACCAGTATGGTTGATTACTACATCCAGTAATATACGGATGCCATGCGCATGGGCTGTTTCGACAAGTACTTCGAGGTCTTCTTCTGTTCCAAAATTAGGATCGAGCACTGTCCAATCCTGTGCCCAATAACCGTGGTAGCCATATGTTGCTCCCGTACCTTCGTCCACCACGCCCTTGTTTTGCTCAACAACAGGGGTGAACCAAAGAGCCGTTACCCCAAGGTCGTCAAAATACCCTTCCTCTATCTTTTGGGTAATGCCTTTGATGTCGCCTCCCATCATTCCCCTCAAAAAGGCGGTTTCTTTTGATCGACCAAAATTCACATCATTGGATGTGTCGCCGTTATTAAAGCGGTCGGTCAGCAAAAAATATATATTGGCATTTTCCCAAACAAAAGGAGCTGTCTGTTTGACAGGTGGAAGTTGGTTTGAGACTTCTGTTTCATCCCTGTTTGCTTTGTCGTCAGTTGGTCTGAAATTAGAACAACTACTGAAAGAAATGAAAACAAGCAATAAGAAGTTGGTGAGAAGGTTAGTCCGATTCATAAACACTGGTTATTTTCCCGATTTAATATCTTATGTAACATTAAGGAATGGCAGGCAGGTTTTGAGGTGTTCTACAATATTCCAGCTTGTTTATTTGGACTACAAATCGTTTTAAACAAATGAAAATCAGTTCTTTGTGTTGGTTGCCCGCAGTAGTTGCTTCAATAAAGAAATTTGCCCTAAATGGTAAATGTCATGCTGGATAACACCAATCACCAGGAATCTGTATTTTTTATCTAGTAAAAATTCCGAGTCCAAAAAAGCATCATCCCTGGATTCCAGTTCAGCGATCAAAACCTGTTGGAGTTGGCCAAATTCTTTTTTAGCATTTTCCCAGGCTTCTGCATCTAAGTTTTTTAAGGGGATCCAGTTATCAGCATCGGAATCTTTTGCCCGGAAATCAGCATTGCCTTGCAGTCTTATGGTCAATGATTTTCGCCACTTAATCATATGGAAAAGCAGACGTGCAATTGAGTGGCCATTGCCAGGAACGGCCAGTGCTTCTGCTGGCGTGATATCATTAACTATTTCTTCAAAATTATTGCCGTACCATGGAATGCCGTCATAGAAATCTTTGCATTCTTTGATGAGCTGTTCGATCGTGGTCATAATAAAATGGTATTGTGCCAGGAGCTTGAAAAGGAAAATTGCCAATTCTAATAATCCGAAGCTTTAACATAAGTCAATAGTCCGTGCAATATTTTTTGGAATCAAAACAGATATTTTAAATCAATTTATATTTCATTGATTATCAGGTTGTTTATTTAGGAGGTAACTTTAAGTTACCTCCTAAATTGGTTTTTGCAGCTAACTGATTATCAAGTAGTTAAAAAATGCACGGACTATTGATAAGTTAAAGTTGCCATGAATTTTGATTGGGAACGTGATTTGAGAAATAATGGATTTTGGACTTCGTTTTCAACAGGACCAAAAGCTTAAATAATGAATACTAACACAAAATTTGAACAGGCAGCACGCCGCCGAAAGCACTTTGCGATTTGGATTGCGATTTTGCTGCACCTCTCTGTGTTTGCAGCGATCTCTTCACAAAAAGACCTAACATCGTGGCTTCCCGATTTTATTAAAGAACTGTTTGATAAAAATGGTGCTGATGTACCGATTGCCAATTTGTAATATCAGGGGTCAACCGCCAGGTGAGATTCAGGGAACGGGTATCACTCAAATTAAAAATATCAGCCTAGGTTTTTGATTGCGTCACCTGACCCCTGACTCCTCAAACCTGACCCCTGACCCTTGTCTCAAAACAAACCATGAAGCTCTGCACGTACTTGGTTTACAATTTCACCCAAGTCTTCTGGATTGTTTTCAAAATCAACATCGTCAGAATTGATGACCAAAAGCCTTCCTTCTTTATAACTTGAAATCCATTTTTCGTAACGTTCGTTCAACTTTTTCAGGTAGTCGAGACTCATACTGCCTTCATAATCCCTTCCCCTCGCTTGGATGTGGGAGACAAGGGTAGGAATCCCGGCCCGCAAATAGATCAGAAGGTCAGGGGCTTGAATTTGAGAAGACATTGTTTCGAATAGGCTGAAATAATTTTCAAAATCCCGAGTAGTCATTAGCCCCATATCATGTAAGTTTGGGGCGAAGATATAAGCATCTTCATAAATGGTACGATCCTGAATAATGGTGTTGTCACCTTGAAGGATTCCAAGGACTTGTTGGTAGCGATGGTTCAAAAAGTAGATTTGGAGGTTGAACGACCAACGTTGCATATCGAGGTAAAAATCAGCGAGGTAGGGGTTGTCCTCGGCACTTTCAAAGTGAGTGCCCCAATCAAAATGCTTGGCCAATTTACCACATAGAGTTGTTTTCCCTGCGCCAATATTTCCGGCGATGGCAATGTGTTTCACAATGGGTTTGTTTGATGTTTCCATGAAAAAATTCCTGTTGTCACAACGAGGCGCTAAAGTAGGAAGATGGGTGGGCATTGATGAATGGTGGAAGGTGAATTTTTCAACAATGGCAGACTAAATAATAATGAAATGGTCAAGTTCAGATTCCCAAAAAAACCATTTCCTCCATAAAACGTATCCAATCATCTAAAAAAAGTAGAATGACGATTGACCGAAAACTAATTTTGAAACTCGAAAATCTGGCAAAGCTGGAATTGTCCGAAGAAGAACGGACAAAACTGAGGGGCGATTTGAACAACATTCTTTCCATGGTCGAAAAATTGGAAGAATTGGACACTACTGGCGTCGAACCATTGGTTTATGTAAATGAAGAAGTAAACAAGGTTCGCAATGATGCAATCAATAATCAGGTCAGCCAAAAAGAAACAATGTCAAATGCTCCTGACCACGATGGAACATATTTCAAAGTCCCCAAAGTCCTTAAGCAGTAAATGATGAAACTTGAAATTGAGAAATCAGAAATTTAACAGCACTTGGATAATGCAATTTGACAATTTCCAATTTCTAAAATTCTTTAATAATAGATTGAAATATGATCGTCTTCGACCTTTATTTTCAATCATTCATAGTCAATAGAAAATGCAATCAATCATTTCGGTAAGAGAGCTATCAAAAATCTATTACATGGGTCTCAATGTGGTGAAAGCCTTACAAAACATTGACCTTGATATTCATAAAAATGAATACGTTGCCCTGATGGGAGCGTCTGGTTCAGGGAAATCGACGCTCATGAACCTAATTGGTTGTTTGGACACACCAACTTCAGGTACTTATTTTTTAAATGGGCAAGATGTAAGCAAGATGGTAGATAACGAGCTGGCAGAAGTGCGCAACAAGGAAATCGGGTTTATCTTTCAGACCTTCAACTTGTTGCCCCGACTATCGGCCTTAGAGAACGTGGCATTGCCACTCGTTTACAGTGGATTGAACAAATCAGAACGGCTGGTCAAAGCCGCCCATGTTCTTGAACAAGTCGGCCTTGCCGATCGTATGGAGCACAAACCGAACGAACTGTCAGGTGGCCAGCGCCAGCGCGTGGCGGTTGGAAGGGCATTGGTGAACGACCCGTCCATAATCCTTGCCGACGAACCAACTGGCAACCTTGATTCCAAAACATCACTTGAAATCATTGGGTTGTTTGAAGAAATACACGCAGCGGGCAATACCATTGTGCTGGTAACGCACGAATCCGATATCGCTGAATATGCACACAGGGTGGTCCGCCTTAAGGATGGCAACGTGGAATATGACATCGTTAATCAAAACCCAGCGTCGGTTCTGCAACCAGCCTAACTGCCAACTGTAAACTGCTAACTGTAAAAATGGCATTTAAGATTTATACCAAAACTGGAGATGCTGGAGAGACCGGGCTCTTTGGTGGGCAACGATTGCCCAAAAGCCATTTGCGCATTGATGCTTATGGTACGGTAGATGAGTTGAACACTTATATCGGACTGCTGAGGGATGTTGTTAAGAATGAATTTTACCGCAACGTTTTAAAAGAAATACAAGACCGCTTGTTCACCATTGGCTCTAACCTTTCCACCGACCCCGCCAAAAATCTTGACCCACCTGATATTACCACTGATGACATACAACTGCTTGAAAAGCAGATAGATGAGATGGAGGATAGTTTGCCACCTCTTAAAAATTTTATCTTGCCAGGAGGGCATTCAACTGTTTCATTTTGCCACATCGCCCGCACAGTTTGTCGACGTGCAGAACGGTTGACGGTGGGCCTTCATTTAACAGAACCAGTCGAACCATTATTGCTGCGTTACCTCAACCGCCTTTCTGATTATCTTTTTGTCTTAGGCAGGAAATTGGGGAAAGATTTGGGAGCTGATGAGGTGATCTGGACACCTCGGAAATAATTTTTTGTTCACCTGTTCGATTCATGTAACTGGAAGTTGTACTTCCGATTATCCCAAACCCAGAAGTACAACTTCTGTTTACCTTCACATTTTAGCTTGCCACAAGCGATAAAACCAATTGAGTATCATTGAGTCCATTCCGATAGGGGGAAGTGCCAAAAAGTGACGCTCATTAAAAAGCGTCACTTTGGAACAAAATGAACTTGTGGGCCAGTAAATTCAAAAAACTTGGCAGTACGTTCCGCCACCCCTTTTCATTTTCCTAACTTTGCATCCCGTAACGAGAACTTAGAATTGATAAAAGTAAAAAGGCAAAAAATGGAACACCGATCCTAACTTTTGCCTTTTTACTTTTGCCTTTTTACTTCATTTCAAATGGCTAAATACATCTTTGTTACGGGCGGCGTAACTTCTTCATTAGGCAAAGGCATCATTGCCGCTTCCCTCGCAAAACTCCTCCAGGCGAGGGGCTTTTCAGTGACCATCCAAAAATTTGATCCATATATTAATGTGGACCCTGGAACCCTCAATCCCTATGAACATGGCGAATGCTATGTTACGGACGATGGCGCTGAGACCGACCTTGACCTGGGGCATTATGAGCGTTTCCTCAATACGCCGACCTCCCAGGCCAACAATGTAACCACAGGGAGGATTTACCTGACAGTGATCGAAAAAGAACGGGCAGGGGATTACCTCGGTAAGACTGTTCAAGTGGTACCACACATCACCGATGAAATCAAGCGACGCATCCAGTTGCTCGGCAGCAATAATGAATACGACATTATAATTACTGAGCTTGGGGGTACGGTCGGAGACATTGAGTCGCTGCCTTATTTAGAGGCACTGCGCCAATTTCGGTGGGACTTGGGGAGTGATAATTGCCTCACCATCCATTTAACACTCGTCCCGTATTTAAGCGCAGCTAAAGAACTGAAAACCAAACCAACACAGCATTCTGTTAAAGAATTGCTCAATACTGGGATCCAACCTGACATACTCGTGTGCCGCACCGAGCACCCACTTGGAATGAATTTGAAAAGAAAGATAGCCCTGTTTTGCAACGTCGATGTCGGTTCTGTGATCGAAGCGATCGACGCAGAAACAATTTACGATGTGCCGCTCCTGATGGCCAAGGAAAACCTGGACACTACGGTGATGCAAAAACTGAGGATTCCCGACCGTAAAGCTCCAGACTTGACTGCTTGGAAAGGCTTCCTTGGTAGGTTGAAAAACCCGGTGAAGAGTACAAGGATCGGACTGATTGGCAAATACCATGAGTTGCAGGACGCTTATAAATCCATTTTTGAATCATTCATCCATGCAGGTGCAGTCAACGAATGCAAGGTCGAAGTGGTGCCGATCCACTCAGAGACTTTGGAGGGAGACCAGGGTGAAGTGGAAAAAAAGTTGATGGACTTGGACGGCATCCTGATCGCTCCGGGATTTGGAGAAAGGGGAATAAAAGGAAAAGTCAATGCCATACAGTATGCCCGTACCACTGGGATGCCGTTTTTTGGTATTTGTCTGGGTATGCAATGCGCCGTGGTTGAATATGCCAAAAATGTCCTGAACCTGCCGTGCGCTTCTTCCACAGAAGTCAATCCAGAGACTGAAAACCCAGTGATTGACCTGATGCCCGATCAGAAAAAGATCACAAAAAAAGGAGGGACGATGCGGCTCGGTGCCTATGTTTGTGATCTTAAAAAAGGCTCAAAATCATACAATGCCTACCGGAGTCCCAAAATCAGCGAACGCCACCGCCATCGTTATGAATTTAACAACAAATACCTTGACCTTTTTAAAAAATCCGGCATGACGCCAACAGGTATCAACCCCGATACAGGATTGGTAGAGATTATTGAGATCCAAGACCACCCCTGGTTCGTCGGGGTGCAGTACCACCCAGAGCTGAAAAGTACGGTCGAAAAGCCACATCCGTTGTTTGTGGCTTTTGTTGATGCTTGTTTGAAGTGACCCTCAATATCTGAACTTCTTGGAAGCTCCAAAACTTCCAGGAAGGTGGATGTTAAAAAACCGGATATTCTACATATTGAATATCCGGTTTTTTATTGGCAAGGTGACAAACATTACAGGAGATAGGCGTTTAACCTGTTTACTTTTCGCTTATTTTTGATGTTAATATAATTGAATACCTTTTTATGAAAATACCAGTAATTACAACCCTTCTGGCCTTAGTTTTCACCCCTCTTCAATCCCAAAGTTTTCAAAGGATCAATGCACCGGTCGTCCACGATGGAACAGAAATCCTTAGCCCATGGACCGGTGGAGTCAGTGCTCCGCAATGGTCAAAGGTTGATTTGAACGGTGATGGAAAAATGGACCTCTATGAATTTGACAGGGATGGATTTATCCATGTGCCATTTTTGAATGTTGGCGATGCTGGAGAAAGCAAATATGTATATGCTCCCCAATTTGCTCCAAATTTTCCCATTGTCTGGAACTATGTTCTGTTAAGGGATTATAATAATGACGGGGCGATGGACTTTTTTGGCCACGCCAATAATGAAGGTATTCCTGGCTTCAAAGTTTTTAATGGTTCCTTTGAAAACAACCAATTGGTGTTTGAGCGGGAAGAATTTCCCCATTGGATATTTGATGTAATTACAATCCCAACTTCGAATGGAGGGTACACGAACCTGCAAGTGGCCAATGTCAATTACCCCGCTATTGATGATATTGACGGGGATGGGGATTTAGATATTTTGGAACTCGACCTGAATTCAGGCTTTCGGATAGTCTATTATAAGAACCTTGCCCTGGAACAAGGGTTCACCACCGATACCCTCATTTTTACACGGGAAGATGATTGCTGGTTGAGGTTGTTCATTCCAACTTCCACAACCATGTTCAATCTCAGTGGCGACCCAGATACTTGTGCTACCGGGCTTTTTGCCCCAGAAGAAACGGAAAGTGAAAAGAATGGTGGGCTACATGGAGCCAGTACGCTTTGCACTTTCGATGCCGACAACGACGGTGATATGGAGGTGCTGTACGGCGACCTGAACTTTCCCCAAGTCATGTATGCTTTCAATAATGGGACGCCAGATCAGGGCTGGGCAACTGAGCAGGATGTAACTTTTCCAAGTTACAATGTACCTATTGACATGCCTGATTTTCCAGCAACTTTTTACCTTGATTTCGACAATGATGGGTTGCGGGACTTGCTGGTTTCACCAAATGAATTTAACGTTAGCCCCGATCAGGAAGTTTGGTTTTATAAAAACATCAATTCAAACGAAACACCACAGTTCAATCTCACCTCAAAATTTGCTATCGTTGACAATATGATAGACTTAGGCACAGGTGCACAACCTGCCTTTTTTGATTACAATGCTGATGGGTTAATGGATTTTGTAGTTGGGAGTTTTGAGACAAAACAAACCACGGCTACTTCCAGGGAATCGTCTCTCCACCTTTATGAAAATACAGGTACCGCTACTGATCCTAAATTTGAGCTGGTGGACGACGATTGGCTCAATTTCCGTCAATTTTCTTTATTGCCCGATCAGAACAAAAGGTTTGCCTTTGCACCAACATTTGGGGACATCGACCAAGATGGGGATCAAGATTTATTGGTGGGTGAAGAAAAAGGTTTTTTGTTTTTTATTGAAAATATCGCTGCGCCTAATAATCCACCAGAATGGGGTCCTGTAATTCCGCAATGGAAAGGAATTGACGTCGGGGTTTATTCTACCCCATGTATTTTCGATATAAATAAAGACGGCCTTGAGGATTTAATAATTGGTGAAAGAAATGGCAATATCAATTTTTTCCCAAACCAAGGCGACCTGGGTAGTCCCGATTTTCATGATGACCCTGACGAGGCGCCTAATAATAAAAGGCTTGGATTTATTACTACAATTCAACAGGGCACCACTAATGGCTTTTCATCGCCGTTAATTCTTGATTTTATGGACACGGTTTATTTGGTTTCTGGATCAGAATCAGGATTTATTGAAGTTTATGAAGTGGATGAAAATAAACTGGAGGAAGGAGATACGTTTAATTTAGTAACCAAACAATTTGGAGATCTCCGTCTTGGTACTCATTCCCGTATAGCATTTGCCAATGTTAATGACGATGATATTTTGGATGCACTGGTCGGCAACCACCGGGGAGGGCTGGGTTTGTTTAGTTCTCCATTTAATTTGGGCGGTTCGGTAGATGCGACAGAAGCTATTGTTGATTTGGAGTTTAACGTTTTTCCAAATCCAGCAAATGATTATTTGAAAGTTAGTTTTGAAAACGGAATTTTTGGTCAGGCCAGCTATCGCATATACAATACTTTGGGTCAAATAAGTAAGAAAGGATTTTTGTCAAATGGCGACGATAAAATTGATATAGCGTTGATAAATACAGGTATTTATTTTATCGAAATAAAAAGGGGTGATAGGGTAGGGGTGCAAAAGGTGTTTATTCAAAAATGATTTTTCTCTCAGACCTGTCAGGTTGATTTATTTATATATGTTGCAGAAAATTAATTTTCTGCAACATATATAAATTAATCAACCTGACAGGTCTTTAAACTAATTGTAGGCTTCAATATGAAATACATATTTTCCATTTTTTTCTTGTTTTTTTATTTGGTCAATATTAATGCCCAGACCTTTAATTTTCTAAATGTCCCGGTTTTTGAAGATGGCAATCAATTGACCAGTGCCTGGGCTGGAGGGATGAATGCCCCCCAGTGGTCATCGATTGATATTAACAATGATGGATTAAAAGATTTATATGCTTTTGACCGGCTTGGGAATGTACACCTGGCCTTCATTAATATGGATGGAACGCCTGGCATTATTGATTATAAATATGCCCGGCATTGGGTTGCAAAATTTCCAGAAGTTCCACATTATGTAATGATGAGGGATTTTAACAGGGATGGTATAGCAGATATGTTTACGAGTGCTTTTACATTGAATATGGGGCTTTCTGGAATTAAAGTATATACAGGTTTTTTTGAAAATGGATTGTTGAATTTTGATCGGGTTGAATTTCCTGACTATGATTATGACATTATTCCGTTTGTTCAAAATGGAGAAATAATCAATAAGATAGAAGTATTCAACAATGGTGATTATTCAGCTATTGATGATTTGGACGGTGATGGCGATTTGGATATTTTAACCATGAATATTGATGGTTCTAAAACCCTCTATTATAAGAATGTAGCATTGGAAAGTGGGTTCACGGATGATACGCTTTTATATGAATTTGCTGATGATTGTTGGGGGCGATATGGATTGACCCCATTCTCCCAAAAATTGACCCTGAGTGCAAATGCTGCTGACTGTGCTTTTTTCCAAGCACCCGATGAGGAAACTGACCGGATCCATGGGGGCACGACGCTGTGTACTTTTGATGCGGATAATGATGGTGATAAAGAATTACTATATGGTGATTTAATTTTCCCTAAAATCATCTTTGCCACTAATGGGGGCAATACGAACCAGGCTTGGATGGTAGAACAAGATTCAGCCTTCCCGTCTTTTAATGTGCCAGTGGACATTGTTGATTTCCCAGCTTCTTACTATTTGGATGTAAACAATGATGGGATGAAAGACCTGGTTTTTTCTCCTAATTTGCCTTTAGGGACACCTGATGTTGAAACTTCCTGGTTGTATGAGAACACCGGATCAGGTCAGGCAGCTGATTTTAATTTTGTAAAAAAGAATTTATTAGCTGATGAAATGCTGGATTTTGGAACAGGCGCCCATCCTGCCTTTGCAGATGTAAATGGTGATGGCCTGATCGATATAGTGGTTGGTAACAGATCAGAATGGATTAATTCATCTGGTGATGCTAATTATTTTTTGGTGCTGATGCTCAACACGGGTACGGCGACTGATCCTGTTTATGAAATAGTGGATAGGGACTGGCTCAATTTAAATAATGATCCAACAGGAACAAGGTCTTTCTCACCAACTTTTGGGGATATTGATAGTGATGGCGATGAGGATTTATTATTTGGAGACCGTTGGGGTTTTATTCATTTTTTTGAAAATATAGCTGGCCCAAATATGCCAATGGATTTTGCAGCAATTCAGCATGAGTGGAAAAAAATAAACGTTGGTGCCAATTCAACTCCATTTATTTTCGATGTCAATAAAGATGGATTATCGGATTTAATAATTGGTGAGAGAAATGGCACCGTGAATTATTTTCCAAATATTGGAACATTGGGGAATCCTGATTTCCACCCAATTGAAGAAGAGGCGCCAAATAATTTTCAATTTGGAAAAATAAATACCCAGTTGGGTGGAGCCGTTGGTTATAGCCAGCCAGTAATAGTTTCTTTGGCAGATGCTGATTATTTGTTATCTGGCACGAACAGAGGTTGGCTCATGTTTTATAAAATAAATCCTGATAGTTTGGATAATGGATCTTTTGAATTGGTGGATGGTCAATTTGGTGATTTGCGGGAAGGGGTCATTTCGAGGGTTTCGCTGGCCAATATCAATGGCAGTAATTTTTTGGATGCCGTTATTGGAAACGATCGGGGAGGGCTTACTTTGTTTCAATCACCTATTACCGTGGATGGCATTGTTGGGACTGGGGAAGAAGTTGAAAAAAACGGAAATACATTTACTATTTATCCTAATCCCGCCAGTGGAATTATTAAAATACAATTGGAAAATATAGCGAATCCGGAAAAAGCTGAGTATATTATTTTTAATTCGATGGGGCAACAATTGCTGGTTGGGAAATTGGAAAATGAAAAAATAATAATGAACAATATTTTACCGGGAATTTATTATATTCAAATAAATATAGGTGAAATAGTTTTAACGGATCGATTTGTGAAAATTGCCCAAAGGTGACACCTTTGCCTTTTAGTGAATTCGAATGAATATTTATTCAACATAACGCATCAGGTCCTTAAAAAGATTTTCGTTTTGGCTTGGTTGTTTAGCATTGCCATCCACTAATTCTCCATTTTTATCAAAAATTAAATACCGAGGCACGGCAAGATTGCTGCCATCGCCATATATGTCAATTAATTCGTCACGCAAAGAAAAATTAGCCAATAGGTGATAACCAGTTAGGCCATTTTCAATGATTGTATTCCGCCATTTTTTCCTTCGCTCTTCATTGTCAACAGAAATAAATAAAAGCGCAATATCTTTCCCTTTTACAAAATCTTCGAGCGGTTTTTTTAAGCGGAATTCAAACAAACATGGATTGCACCATGTGGCCCAAATATCCAGGTAAACTACCTTCCCGGCAAATTGCTCCATCAATTCTTCAATACTGTTGATTTCATTTTCCTCACCAATATTGATCATGCCTGCAGGCAGGGCGGTCGTTTCTTTCATAAAACTTTCCTTGATTGGAGAAACTGCTTTTTCAAATCGGCTTAAATATGGACTGGTTGGAAAGTCGATTTTATATTTTTCATAAAGGTCAAGTAAAATGACTTCATTATTGCCCAATAAACCCCGTTGTGAAAAGACCGAAGCCAGTGCATATTTCAATTGTTCACTTTCAAACTCCTCCCACAGTATTCGGTCGTATTCCAGGAATTGTTCACCAATCGCCTTGTTGGGGTCCTCATAAAGGGCGTCTCCCAAACCGTCCAATCGGTAGTCGGTTAGGTATGAATCAAGCGCCAAAGTATAATATTCTGAAATATTGGCATTGTGCTGTTCAAACAAATCTTGGTCATAAATTTTTGACCAATAAAAGGTCCATTTATCAGTTGACGCCGAGGATTGGGTACTGTTTAATTCCCGCAACTTATGGCCCGCATTTATTGAAAAGATACTGGTATAATAAAAAGTAATATCCTGCTGTACCGCTGCAATGAACGCTTCTGAAAATTTCTTTTTCCCTTTTTTTCTTAAAATTTTTATTTCAGCTTCAATGTGGTCAACCATATCAAGGTAATGCTCTTTTGGGGTCATTATTTTTCCATCAAAAGACCTCTCCGCCAACATGTCGTCATCACTTAAAGTAAGGGGAACGCGTTGTAATTTATTGAGGAATTCATTTTGGGCTGCTTGTGCCCCTTCAAATGAAAGTGATTTTTTAAAATTTGACAGATCTACTTTGAGAGAATTGGTCCTGCCTGGTTCGATGAAAATCCTTACCTTCTGGCCATCTCCAAAATCAATTTTCATAAAACCAGGCTCATTGCCTGTTATTTCGATCTGGAATTCCCCTCTTTTATTTGCTATAACTTTTTGAGGTACTGCTGGGAAATATTTTCCTTGAAAAGGCTTTTCAACCAAAATGAAATCATTTCCTAAACCAGTCACAGAGGCTGAAAAATGCATTTGAGCTGCCGAAGAAATTGCAAACAACAAAAGCATTGGGAAAGGGATGAGTGACTTCATGTTAAATGTAGGTTGAGATATAAAAGCTTGTTCAGATATTTGGCGCAAAATTGAAGAGAACAGAACAGAAAACGGTAATATCCACAGAAAATTATATGCGTGGAGGGCAAAAAGACAAGGGTGTTGGAAAGTAAATTAGTTGGGAAAATATTGCCAGTTTGTTGTTGAAAAGGGGCCAGGGGTCAGGTTTGAGGAGTCAGAGTTTGTAATTCCGTTCCGAATTTAACCTGATTCATAACCCTCTTAACTCATAACTCAAAACCCCTGACTCCTGACTCCTGACTCCTCAAACCTGACCCCTCTAAAATATGACGAAGCAAAACAAAAATAATATAATTATCATCGGTGGCGGCGCTGCCGGTTTTTTTGCTGCCATTGCCTGCGCGGAGAAGAACTCCAATTGCAGGGTAGTCATCTTGGAAAAAGGAAAAACCGTTTTACAAAAAGTAAAAGTATCTGGTGGTGGCCGCTGCAATGTGACCCATGCCTGCTTCGACCCACGCGAGTTGGTGAAAAATTATCCGCGGGGCAGTAAAGCCCTGCTGGGACCATTCAACCGATTTGCGCCAGGTGATACGATTGGCTGGTTTCATGACCGGGGTGTTGAGCTGAAGATAGAAGAAGATGGACGTATGTTTCCTGAAACTGATGATTCTCAAACCATCGTCGACTGCCTATTTCAAGCTGCAAAAAGTGCTGGGGTAAAAGTCTTCACGGGTCAAAATGTAGTGAAAATCACCAATGAGGGCGACTGGCAAATAACCACCCAAAAAGGCCCGGATTTCCATTGTCAAAAATTGATGATTGCAACTGGCAGCAGTCCCCGCATATGGCAAATGCTTGCCGATCTGGGGCATCGGATCATAGAGCCTGTGCCTTCTCTATTCACATTTAATATTAAAGACCGGAGGATAAAAGGATTACTCGGCATCTCAGTCCCGATGGCAGAAGTTAAAGTGATCGGTGAAAAGTTGAAAGCTGCTGGCCCGTTGTTGATAACTCATTGGGGCATGAGCGGCCCTGCTATTCTAAAACTTTCTGCATGGGGCGCCCGCCTGTTAAATGCCAGGAAATACAATTTTGAAATATTGGTAAATTGGTTGGGGTTTGATAGCACGGAGGAAGTCGTTGAGGTTTTGAAAACAACCAAATTGGAACAGGCCAAAAAACTTGTAGTGAATTACAATCCTTTTGCCCCAATCCCTAAACGACTGTGGGAGAGCCTGTTACAGGCGTCCAATATCGACAATAAGAATCGTTGGGCAGATTTGAACAAAGAGAAAACCAGGAATCTGGCGCTGGAACTCACAGCTGGGAAGTACCGTGTAAACGGCAAAAGCACTTTCAAAGAGGAGTTCGTCACCGCAGGAGGAGTGGAATTGGATGAAGTTGATTTCAAGAAATTTGAAAGCAAGGTTGTTCCAGGGTTATTTCTGGCCGGAGAAATATTAAACATCGACGCCATCACTGGAGGCTTCAATTTTCAGGCAGCTTGGACAGGGGGGAAGATTGCGGGGGATGCGATGGGGATGGTGAATGGAAAATGAACCATGAGCAACGAACATCAAGAGGAAGTGCAACTCGTTGTTCGTTACTCGTTATTCATTTTTCATTACCATTATTCAACAACTACATTATCAACACGATAGGAAGTCGTCAGGCCAGCATTGTTGTCTCCTTCATATTTGAAACCAATGGCAATTTTGCTGCCCATAAAGCTTGACAGGTCAATATCGCCAGAGGGCACCCAGTCGTGATCGGCATCGTTCTGGTCGGCAAGGGTGGCATTCAATGTTGTCCAGGTGGCGACGAGTGGGTCACAGTCGTAATCAGTTGATATCCAGACCGTAAGTGCATTGTGAGTCCAGAAAGCTTTTGCCGTTTCAAACCTGAGCGTTTTAGGGCCAGTGACGTTGATTAACGGCGTCACGAGCCAGCTTGCCGTCTCAGGAGAGGCATCGTTGAAAGCAGTCGCCTGGACATATACGTTGCTGTCAAATTCTTTGTAGATCCAATTACGGGTGCCGGTGGCTGCAAGATTGGTCCAGCCATTTTCGACAACTTCATCGTTATCTGCACCGTTTGAAAAATCAACATTCAACGCATCTACTTCCAATGGTGGGTTGCCGTTGCTGCAAGGGTCGCCTATTGGTCCTCCGCCATCTCCAAGTTTCAGGTTGTCAATCCTGAATGACCCGGTCTGGCCGCTTGTGCCACTTGCGATGTAGCGAAATCCAATAACAATTTTTTGCCCTTGGAGTGCTGAGAGATCTACATCTCCAGAGGGAATCCAGTCATTGTCAGGGTCATTTTGTCCAGCTAGGGTAGCACCAAGTGGCGACCAAACAGCTTCCAATGGATCACAGTCAAAATCTGTTGATACCCAAGCCGTTAGTCCATCGTGGGTGTAAAATGCCTGAGCGGTCTCGAACGTTAGTGTTGTTTCTTGCCCCATTTGAATAAATGGCGTGATCAGCCAGGTTTCCATTTCAGGAGAGCTATCATTAAATGCGGTAGCTTGAACATATACATTTCCTTGGAACTCTTTATACTGCCAGGAGCGGGTACCTTTGGTCGCAACATTGAACCAGCCATCTATCACCACCTGGTCGTTATTGGAACCGTTTTGGAAATCTTCATCAATCCCTGTGACGGTTATAGGAGTTACTCCTCCGCATGGATCAGTTGGATCAACACCACAACGATCGCCATTCATTTCAAGGTCAGTCAAATCGCGAATAAGGAATTGAAAATCGTCCCGGAATATGCTCAATACACCAACGAACGTCCCTCCTCCAGAAACGACTTTTGCACCTGCAAAATCAGCGAAACCACTGGTTCTGACAATGACCGTATTGTTGAAGCAGTCAGCCAGATCAATATTTAAGGAATTTTGATTCGTGGCATCTGCATAAGTGCCAGAGGTATCGACGAATACAACATCATTCAATTGTATGAGTGAGCCTACATCGTTGATGGTCAATTGGTTAATGGTCATCACCTTAGGCGTTGGGTCTTCTCTTTTCACGCTTTTGAGCAAATGGTCGGTTACTTCCACAATCTCGCCTAGTGAACCGTCAGAAGCTTCATAACCACCCAATTGGATCAGGTTGTCATCGTCGCCAATCACCAGACCTTCCAACTTTATATATACCTCACGGCCAACAGGGTAGAGGAAGTACGACTCCGTGATGTCAATCAAAACCGTAATACCTGCGGTTTCGTCCTGTAAAACAAAAGAACGGAACCAGTTGCCAGACGCGTCATCGGCTACTACGACACCTTTGAGAACCAGGCTTTCATCTATCGTCTCAAAATTGCCCATGGTATGCATTGCTTTCAATTCCGCAATGGTTGTGGTAACGGTCAGGCCAGGGTCACTTCCATCCGTTGGCGGTTGGTCGAAATCTTCCTCAACGCAGGAATTAAAAGAAATGAAAAGAACAAGAACAGGTAAAAATAATTTTGTTAAAAATTTCATTATCAATCGTTTATGTTGTTGTCTGATTAGAAATTAGAAATTGAGAAATTTCTAAAACTGATGATGAGCCAATTGTTAATTTCAGAATTTCTCAATTTCTCAATTTTAAAACCTCAGCGCGCCAAGAATGAAAAAATTGGCGCCGTAAGCATAAAAATAGCGTGGTGGAAAAGCGTTGATGCCAGTCTTTTCAACATCGGCCCGCTCGAAGCGGAGTTGTTCATAACCACCTTGAATCAAGTCGGTGTTGTTTAAAAGATTGGTGACTCCTCCCGTAAGTGAAAAGGTCATATCGTGATTGATCTTCCAAGATTTATACGCAAAAAGGTCGACAGTGTAAGCGTCTGGCACTTTTTGCTGCTCGGTTATACTTTTGTAAAAAGTTGAATTTTGATCGAGGCCGAAAACAATTTCTTCTGTCCTTCTTTCTGGACTGAAATCAATGTAGTTCTTGTCAAAATAATTCACAGTCACACCGAGTGACCAGAATTTGGGCGAGCGGTAGTCAAGACCAAAACTGAGTGCCGTCTGAGGTGCACTGGGCACATAAAAATTCTTGGTAAAAATGGTTCCCCGGTCCCTGATCACACCATCGTCGTCCTGAATAAAGATTCCATTGGGACGGCTGGTGTAAATGTATTCACCAATTGCACCAGCAATGTTGGCACTTAGCGTGGTGGTCAGTTTTATTTGAGCCGCCAATTCCACACCTGTATGTCGCTCGTCCAAGTTGGTCAAAATGTAGGTACCAAAATTTGAAATGTCACCAGGCAGGAAGAAGCGGTTCAACTTCATCCCGTCATTTATTTTTGTATAAAAGAAAGTGGCCCTTGCTTTCACGTTTGGTGAACGATGCTGAAAACCAGCTTCCCAAGCTGTAACATTTTCCTCCGTCAGGCCAGGGACAATCTGATCCCTGTTTCTTGGCGAAGCATAAGCGATGCGCGGGTCAGGTGCCCGGGTGAGTACAGAGAAGTTGCTGTACAGGTAATTACGGGCATCGAACTTAAACGTTACACCACCCTTAGCGGCATAGTTGGCAAATGCCTGCTTCTCCGATTCCCCAAAAGAATTGTCAGGGAATCGGCCATTGCGGAAGTGGCCTTCCCGCCAGAACTCGGTCGTTGTCATATTGGCTGCCAGGAAAAAATCTACTTTGTTGTAATTGAATTGAGCTTGCAGCCATGGTGAAATCTTCCTGCCGGTGATGTCGTAGTCCCAACCATGTGTGTCTCCTTCCCGAACGATTGGATCGTTATTTTCCAGATTGTAAAAAGTAGAAACTTCGGGCAGGTTGTCGAAAATAGCGAAGCGGTCGATGTTGAGATAGTAATCGCCTCCCAACAGGTCGTTCACGGTTTTGAAATAATGCGTTTTTTCCTGTTGGAAGGTAATGCCAGCATTGAGGGTTACATGATCGGAGAGGATGCTTTCCATCGTGGAACTGGCATTGAAACGGGTCGCATCTGAACGCTGATCGGATAAAATCACTTGCGACCAATTGCCGGGCGTTCCTTTATAAGATTGACCATTATTGACATTGCCCCAATAAAGGTCATCCCATTGGATTTGCAATAGGTTTGGATCGTTCAAGAAAGCCTGTTCCACTTCCCGTCCAATTTCTGTACTTGAAATGGCCGTTTGCATAAATAAGGTTTCATCGTATTGCGTATTGATGTTTACATCATCGGGTATTTCATACGCGTCGCCGGCAACATTGAACGGCAATTTGCGGTAATAATCTGCACGTGGATCGGGCGCATTGAACCAATCGAGACTGGTTCGCCCGTACCTGCCAGTCTGATAACCTGCTGATGTTGAGATCGTTGTATTGCCGTTCACTGTCCAATCGTGACGCAGGATGAAAAGCGGTTGGTGTGCATTCACCACCCTTGCATTGCGCTTTTCCCCATTTTGGTAACCCCAGTTAGGATTGTAAAAATTGGTACCGGCGAGGTCATTGGCGTATTGGATGGAGCCGCCCTGTGACCCCCTTTTGATCGGCGAACCAAGTGCAGTGAGGTTGAGCAAGTGGTTGTCATTCACTTGCCTGTCAATAGAAGCGAAATAAGAGAAGGCATCGTAAAATGTTCCCGGAACATACCCTTCTTCCGCCCAACGCCTTGAGCCAGAAAAAGAAAATGCCCACCCATTTGGTTGCATCCCTGTGGAATAAGTCGCCATCAACCGACCATTATAAGTCCGGTTTGAAAACATATAGGAAACCCGCTTTTGAATACGCTGTTTGGAAGCCCTGGTGTCAAAAGCAGTATAGCCTCCAATGCCGCCAAATGTATGAGAATTGGCGCTGAGGTCAATGGCGGATTCCCGGTTGCGGGTCACATCGTTCAGCCCGCCCCACACACTCCAATAGACGGAGCCGTTCTCGATGTTGTTGAATGGCATTCCGTTGAACATGACGGTGGTCTCTGAACGGAAACCCCGAATATCAAATCCGCCTGAACTGAGATTGTATGCAGCTGCCGCAATGAACGGGTCACGGGCAGCGGAGAGGATGCCGGAAATGTTCTGGGGACCTAATTCGCTTTCTTCTTCCCCTTCTGAAAGAGTGATGATCGGAATGCGGTCTTCCCCAGTTATCAGATCCCGGGCTGATAAGTTTTCTGGTTCTTCTGGTGATGTTTCTATTTCTATTTCTGTAAAATAGACCACACCAAGGCTGACTTGGCTTTGCCCTCTGTTCTTCACCGTTTTTTCAAAAGAATTCACACCAGGTTTTGAAAACGTTAATACAATATTTTCAGCAGAGGAGCTGACCACCAGTTTAAAAAAACCAGTTTCATCAGACCTTGTTTCAGCATTTGGAGCAGTGATGCTGACCCCCGCGATGGGTGTAAGATTATCGTCCTGCAAGATGCCGCTGATGGATACCGATTGGCCAATTGAAAACTGAAGGAAAGAACAGAAAAGAAAGAAAGATAGTAAGGATTGTTTCATACAATATTAGGTTGTAAATGCAAATTTAGCACGAATGCAGTGACTTATTTTTTTTATAGGAAATATTAATCGAAGTCATAGCTTGGGCTTCCGTATTTGGTCGCCATTGAGACTGTAACTAAAATTGGTTTGATGGATCGAAATGCATTGGCAAAAGTACCATTTAGATGTTTATGAGTTTGGCATTCCACAAACAATATTGGGCTTTTTTTGAACCAAAATAGGCACAAATCGAATCATAAGGTACTCTTTCTTATCTGTCTCTTTTGTGCCTTTTGTGGTTCAATTAAAACGGATATTCAATTATTTTTGACAAACAATTTCCCATGAAAACAAAATGCAATTCCGAACTGTGAATTTCCAGCCTTACATAACTCCAGTTAGCGGAGCTTCTATTAGCTTTGCAACCAACTCAAAGTCAAAGACATTTATGAAGAACATGAAGCAAATTTTGATTTTTTCCCTTTCCTTTTCCCTTTTCCAAACCTTATTTGCCCAGGACACCCAGTACAAAGTAGCATGTGTTGGGTATTATAATTTAGAAAACCTCTTCGATACCGAGGATGATCCATTGATCAGGGACGAGGAGTTCACCCCAGATGGCAAACGCCATTGGACGGAGGAACTTTACAAAGACAAACAGAAAAACCTCGCCAAGGTAATTTCTGAAATGGGTACAGACCTGACCCCTGATGGTGTTGCCATTTTGGGCGTCAGTGAAATTGAAAACCGACTGGTACTCGAAGATTTTGTGAAACAACCTGCCGTTGCTGGCCGCAATTACCAGATTGTACATTACGACTCACCTGACGAAAGAGGCATTGACGTTGGTCTTTTGTATCAACCAAAATATTTTACGGTAACAGGTAGTAGGGCAATCCCGCTTTTTATTTATAGGGATGATGGGACGCGGAATTTTACTCGTGACGTACTCCACGTTAGGGGTGAAATGGAAGGAGAAGAACTGCACATTTTGGTAAACCACTGGCCTTCGAGGAGTGGTGGGGAAAAGCGGTCTCGTCCTGGCAGAAATGCTGCTGCACTTCTTTGCAAACAGGTGGTAGATTCGTTGCAACAACTTGATCCAAATGTCAAAGTTATCATCATGGGCGACATGAACGATGATCCGGTCAGCCCGAGTATAAAGCAAGTGTTGGCTTGTAAAAACAAAAAAGAGAATGTAAAAACGGGCGACCTGTACAATCCAATGACCGAGTTCTACAAAAAAGGATTTGGGACCACTGCCTGGCGGGATGCCTGGAGCTTGTTCGACCAAGTGATTGTTTCTTCTGGGATCGTGGCAAAAAAACAATCAGGCTATCGATTTTACAAAGCGGTGGTTCACAACAAACCTTATCTGATCCAAAAAACCGGGAAATACAAAGGATACCCTTTCCGCACTTTCAATTTTGATAATTACATGAGCGGATACAGCGACCACTTACCCGTTTATATTTATTTGATAAAAGAGCTGGCGAAGCCGTGATGTGCTTAAGGATCGGGACCTGACAGGTTGTTTTTTTAATATATGTCAGGAAGCAATTAATTGCTTCCTGACATATATTAAAAAAACAACCTGTCAGGTCTCCAAGGAACAATTTTATGGCCCTCAATAAAACGCCGCTGGAACTGAATGCTGATTTCAAATACGCCTTGGATGTATTGGAAAAAACGGATAAGTGCATTTTTATTACAGGAAGGGCAGGCACAGGTAAATCTACTTTGTTGCAATTGTTCCGCAGAACGACCCGCAAAAAAACCGTCGTTTGCGCACCCACTGGAATAGCCGCATTGAATGTGAAGGGACAGACGATTCATTCCTTGTTCGGTTTCCCTCCCCGGTTTATTTTAGCAAAAGACATTAAAAAAAGTGGTCGTCGGAAGTGGTTCCAAAAAATCCAAGTATTGGTCATTGACGAGATCAGCATGGTACGGGCCGACCTGCTGGATGCCATTGACCGCTCACTCCGAATCAACAGGAACAACCCTTTGCCTTTTGGAGGTGTCCAGATGGTTTTTATCGGTGACCTGTTCCAGTTGCCCCCGATTGTTGCTTCTGAAGAAGAAAAACGGATTTTTCAAATGGCGTATGGCAGCCCTTATTTTTTCTCTTCAAATGCGTTGCACGACTTTGGTTTGGAAATGTTGGAACTGCGCAAAGTGTACCGGCAGGAAAATCGGCATTTCCTACGTTTGCTCGATGCCGTGCGGGTGAACCAGGCTGATTGGGAAGACCTGGAAGATTTGAACGTGAGACATCTTCCCAACTTTGACTTGCAGGGCCACTACATTACTTTATCGCCCCGCAATGCAACAGTTGACAGGATCAATGTACGTGAAATAGCAAATATCTTAGAACCAGATATTACTTTTTCTGCAAAAATTACCGGGCAGTTTGATCCCCGTCTTTACCCAACACAGCAAGAACTCAAGTTGAAAGTAGGAGCACAAGTGATGTTCATAAAAAATGACCCAGACGGTCAGTTTGTCAATGGGACAATTGGTAAAATTGTTGAATTGGATGAAGATTTGATCAAAATTGAATCTGATGAAAGTGGTTCATCAAAATTAATAGAAGCTGGCCGGATGGACTGGGAAATCATCAAGTACAAACCAAACCAGAGCAAGCCTGACGAGATAGAAAGCGATGTTGTTGGCACGTTCAATCAATATCCGCTAAAACTTGCCTGGGCAGTCACGGTTCATAAATCGCAAGGGAAAACGTTCGACAAGGTCATTATTGATATGGGGAAAGGAGCTTTTGAAACAGGCCAAACTTATGTAGCATTGAGTCGTTGTCGTACGCTTGAAGGCATCATTTTGAAACAAAAACTCCAACCGCGGGATATTATGGTGGATGAACGGATAGTAGAGTTTTATGAACAAAATTTTCTTTGACTACCTTTCGTTTATTGGGCTTTAAACAGTAGGCAAAAGAAATTAGACATAAGATAATTAGAAATTAGACTCTTAAAAGGCCTGGCAAAGTAGCATTTGATTATCAATGGCTTACGAAATAATTTTTGCTGTAAATTGGCTAAAGTCTATTCCTCTACTGTACACTTTTATTTTGACCTCGTTAGAGGTCTAATAACTTGCCTGACGGCAGTCAGGTGGGTAGAAAAAATGAACAAAGCAGTTGTCTCGTGCCGTCAGGTACGTAACGTTACGTACCTGACGGCACGAGATTTATATATTTCTATTATTTAGCTACCTACCTGACTGCCGTCAGGCAAGTCATTTGACCCCTCTGGGGTCAGTTAAAAAAGTGTACGGTAGAGAAAGTCAATCTCCTTATTGCCATAAGGTTAAAAGGCACTATTAAAAAAAACAAAAAACATGAATAAGTCAATCGTAATCATCTTCCTATTAACATTTTTCGCTGTAGATTTTTCGGAGGCAGCTATTGCAACAAGTTCAAAAAACAATGTTGAAGAGATCACTAATACCAGCAACATCTCATCTAAAAAGGAAATTAGAAAAGAAAAGCGGTTCAAAAGAATCACCCAAAAAATTGAGAAAAAATTTAAAAAGCTAAAACAAAAACTTGCGGCAAATTGGGATGCCAAGAATTACCTGGCAGTTTGCCTCATTCTATTGTTGGCATCTGTTCTTTTATTTGCACTGGCAAACATTACGATTGGCCTTTTCACTTTTGTTGGGTCACTGGCCTTGCTTGGATCAGTTGTGTTTTTTGTACTGTGGCTGTTGGAATACACGGGGAACCTATAATGTCCAAATGCATGTGTAAACAGCAAAGCCCGCAACGGATTCCGTTGCGGGCTTTGCTGTTTTAAAATGAGATACCTTTCCAAAAGGTGTCATGTTTGGCCAAAATACTCCTTTAGCCTAATACAATTCGTCAACATCCTGCTTCCTGTTTTTCCACCAGATAAAACCAATGGTGCCGACCAATAAATAGGGTAGGGCGAGCATGTAAAGAATTCCTGTATTCAAACCATTCCCAGCAGAACCACCGTTTCTGAGATTACTTTCTGCACCGATCTTGCACATCGGGCATTGTGCAGGGAGTTCGGTTGGCGTTGCAAAGCTCAAAACGAAAAATAAAGCAAGGATTTTTATAATACGCTTTTTCATGCTTTCAAATTTTGGTAAAAATAGGAAATAGTGATTAGTTGATTAGTGAATGGTCAAAAAATAAGCTTAAAATAAGCTATTTAAACTCCCTAACTCAAAACGCTCAACTCCCCGTCACCCAGGGGTAATACGGTCTAATCATCAGGAACAAAACAGGGCCTGTGACGGCGACGTACAGCCACACCCAATAAACCCACCTGGCCATTTTTTTGTGCCGATCAAATTGGTTGGTGATTGCCCGGATAAAAGTAAACATGACAAATGGGAATATGACTGCTGCAAGGATAATGTGGGTGATGAGCAGGAAAAAATAGACATACCTTATTGTACCAACCCCGCCAAATTTTGTATCCTGGTTGGTCAGGTGGTAAATGACATACCCCAATAAAAATATGGCAGAAGTGACCATGGCAGCGGTCATTGCCTTGCGGTGATTGTCCGCCTGTTTGTTTTTAATAAAATAGAGACCAAGCAGGAGAATGACAGCGGTGATGGCGTTCAGCGAAGAGTAAACAGCGGGCAGGAAAGTAAAATCAATGTCTGTTTCGATATTATAGCGGTGCATAGTGGAGACCAAAAATATCACCACCGCTGTGACGCCCCAAGCTGCCCAGTTCAGTTTCTTTTCCAGTTGATAGTTTGGTTTTTTCTGATTCATTTTAATTGTTATTTGTGCAGGGGCATCAAAAACTCATCACTCATCACTTATCACTCATCATTTCAAAATCACATCCCCCTTCTTGTCTGTTTCGGAATCACGATGGCGATTTGCTCTACCAACCTCCCCATTTCTGGGTTGCTGGTGATGTTGTAGTATCGCCTGATAGTCAGACTGGTATCCACCAAGGCGACCCCCGTTTCAATATTGGGTAGCTGAAAGGCATTAGTTGCGATGCCAGTCCACTCAGATTCGTCAGTTCCCATTAAGAACCATTGGTCGTGATCTAAAATACCAAGATCTTGTGCTCGGTCAAGCATGCTTTGGGTAGAATCCGATTTTATGAACGAAAGGAATACTACATCCTCTACATTATTGTAACTCTGGTGGACTTTTGCAATGCGCTCAGTTTGCTGTTTTGCCACTTCCATATCATCTGAAAGAAAGTTGATGACTGTTACCCGGCCATGCAAGGCTTCTGGCGATATAGATATATTGTTTTGATTGTTCAGGATGAAATGGCCGACCTTACCGTGATCTTTTAATTCTGCGTGAGAAGCTTTGCGGTATTTTGTTCCAGAACTTAAAAAATAAATCGATCCCAGTGGAAGAATGAAAAGCATGGCAAAGATCAGTGCAGCCACCAATTTGACATGTTTTTTCTTTTCAGGCTCTTGATTTTCCATTTTCACTTTTTGAAATTAAGTAACGATGAAACAATAAGTTGACAACTTATTATTTCATCGTTACTAAGCACCGTTCCTTATGCCAATCAAAAAAGGCGAGCTTCATATGAGGCTCGCCTTTTTTATCAGATAAAAACTGTTGAAGTCTCTTCGTCATAATCGAGATAGCCAGTGGCTGGTGGAACTTCTATTTTATCTTTCTCTTCAATTAGTTGCCGACTCTTATTCCACGAACTTCCTTCTTGGAAAAAGGCGATGATCGCCCATACTAAAAGTAGCATCGGGAGCAGTACGGATGTGCGAAGTGAGCTAACTTCAGAGCCGAGGTGCATAAAATTATAAACAATGAACCTCGCTTTATAGATGCTGAAACCAACCATGATTATACCATAGATTGATAGGAGGCCAATGGTGATCCACGGGGTATCACTCACATGGTTTTTGTGGAAGCTGGGTACGATATGCCCATTGAACAGCAACGCAAGGAATACTTCTGTGATAGTAACGACAGCCAATATTTTTAGCCCTTTCATCACTAATTTCTTCTGATCTTCGTAACTTAAATGACCCATTTTATTGAGATATTATTTTTTGACAAAAGATTTAAAACCAAACGTATTCTATTTATAAAAGATAGAATACCAGGAAAACAAACACCCAAACCAAATCCACGAAGTGCCAATACAGGCCAATCTTCTCCACCATTTCATAACCGTTTTTACGTTTTGTGTAAGTACCGCCTGCCACATTGATCAAAATGATCGATAGGAATAGAACACCCGAAAATACGTGGAAACCATGAAATCCGGTGATGGAGAAAAACAAAGCACCGAATGCAGTTGGCCCGAAAGACAAGCGTCCTTCAACTCCACTTTCAGTCCTGTAAGCCCGCTGGATAAATTCATTGGTCTCATGATCCTTATGGATGAGGTATCCATCTCCTTCCCTGAAAGCCTCAGCTTCTGTGCCCGCCTCATAAGCGTGCCCGTGTGCATCTTCCAAATAGGTGCCTGCCTCCAAGTGAGCACTGAAAGGATTGGTGTGGATGGTGGTGTTTTCATGCGCGATCATGGTCGTCCACTCCCAAGCTTGGCAACCGAGGAAAGTCGCCCCACCAAGTATAGTCAAGAACATCCAAAAAACCACGCCTTTTTTGTTTTCACGATGTCCTTCCTGCACCGCACGTACCATAGTCACAGAACTTATAATCAGGACGAAGGTCATGAATGTTACGAAGACAAGAGGAGCGCTAACTTCGCTGAAAAAAGGTATTTTTTCAAAAACCACATCTGGGACAGGCCAGACAGGGCTGCTAAAACGCAAGGCACCATAGGCTATCAGGAATCCTGCGAATGTGAATGCATCCGTCAATAGGAAATACCACATCATCAGTTTCCCATAACTAACATTGAAGGGGGATTTCCCACCTTCCCAGAGTTGATCATCTGTTTCGTTCGCATGCTCTAAAACTGCATCAGAAGCCATAAGAAATATTAAAGGTTGATGGTTGGATGGCTAAATGGTTGAATGGCTTAGAAAACCATTTAACCATTTAGCCACTTAGCCATTTTATCTATACAAGGTCAAAAAAACAAAAAGATATACCCATAGCAAATCAACGAAATGCCAATAGGTCAATGATAGTTGAAAACGCAGTTTGCGTTGCTCAGTTGCCATATATTTTAAACTAAAAGCATGGATCATCGCTACCGCCAATATCGCAATCCCTCCAATCAGATGTGCCGCGTGTATCCAAGAAATCACATAGACAAAATCTCCTGCTGGATGTAAAGTGAAAGGTACACCTGCTTCTGTAAGTGCTTGCCAGCCATTGAATTGGAAAATAATAAACAGCACTCCCAAAATAAAAGTAGCTATCAACAACCCCTTGTACATTAGCTCATTTCCTTTTTTGAAAGAAAGAAACGAACCGTGCAGGGTAAGGCTGCTCAATAAGATGATGACAGTACTGTATGCAAAAACAGAAGGCAGCGTAAATTCGAGCCAGTTGCCAGCTGCTTGTCGCACAATGTAAGCACTGGTCAGGGCAACGAACATCATCGTCAGCGAAGTGCAGCCTACCCACAAAGCGAATTTATGGGGGTGGATTTTATTCCGGCTGATACTATTTTCCAATGCCAAATTCATAATGTACTTAGGTTTCAGAAATCAGGGGTCAGTTTTAAGAATTCCCTGGAATCTGAGTTTTACTAAACTTTATCAATCCACAGGGCAATCAAGGCCAGCGGCAAATAAAAAAATGAGCTGAACATCAATTGCCTTGCTGATTTTCGGTCGTCGTTTTTGTGCAGGTTCCAACCAAACCAAGCATAAACTATTGCAAGGATGGTCAGGAAAACAGCTGATCCAATTCCAGTATATCCTGCATACCAAGGCAGTAAGCCAACTGGTACAAGGCAAAGGGCATAAATGAATCCTTGAATCCCAATGGTTTTGTCCCGCTCTCCGTTTTTCTCTGCTACAAATTTGAAACCGGCCTTTCGGTAATCTTCAAAGCCCAGCCAACTAATAGCTCCAAAATGCGGGAACTGCCAGAAGAACTGCAATGCAAATAGGGCAAAAGCCAATGATGTCAATTCTCCTTGAAACGCTACACATCCGATCAACATGGGCAATGCGCCAGGAAATGCACCAACTGCAATGGCTGACGGTGAAATCCTTTTCATCGGGGTGTATAAAAAGGCATAGCTCAATAAGGCCATCATTCCAAAGAAAGATGCCCAAGGATTGAACAAAGCCAAAAGCATTAGGCCAACTATGCCCAACAGCCCAGCTGCCAACACGCCATCGGAAACAGACATCCTGCCTGCTGCAAGGGGACGGTTGGCGGTGCGTTTCATCAATTTGTCAAAGTCCCTTTCGAGCACTTGGTTCAGTGCATTTGCGGCACCTGCAACACAAAATCCACCCAAGGCCAAAATTCCTATTGAAGCCCAATTAGTTGTACCAGTTGCAGCGATCAAATAAGCCATCACGGCTGAGAAGACTACGGTCAGGTTCAATTTGAATTTTACCAGTTCGCCGTAGTCCCGCACTTTTTGCGAAATAAGACTTACAGGCCGAGTGGTAACAGTTTTTGTCCTTGCGTTCAAGTTATTATTTGATTTATGATTTATAGTTGTTGAAAAATCAATTATAAATAATAATTCATCACTTAAAGTCAATGTCCGTGGTCTCTTTCTCCTTCTTTCAGCGGTTCTATTTGTGAAATGAACTCTCTCCCGTCTTTTCCATAATCATAAGGCCAACGCTGTACGGTTGGAATTTTTCCCGGCCAGTTTCCATGTCCAGCTTTAATTGGTGTAGTCCATTCAAGGGTGTTAGCACCCCAAGGGTTTTTGGAGGTTACTTTTTTGCCTTTCCAAATGCTGTAAAAGAAATTGATGACCATGATGAGCTGGAAGCCAAAAGTCAGAATGGCAGCAACGGTGATAAACATGTTCATTTCAGAAAAGTGAGAGAAAGTATCAAAGTTGTCGAAACGGTAGTAGCGGCGTGGTACACCTGCCATGCCGAGGTAATGCATAGGCCAGAAAATGGCATAAGCACCAACGATTGTTCCCCAGAAATGAATCTTTCCAAGAGTTGCATTCATATATCGGCCAAACATCTTCGGGAACCAATGATAAACTCCAGCAAACATTCCAAAGAAAGCAGCAATCCCCATAACTATATGGAAGTGGGCTACCACAAAGTAAGTGTCGTGCATCTGGATGTCAATGGCAGAGTTGCCAAGAAAGATACCTGTCAAGCCACCAGAAATAAACATTGATACAAAACCAATTGCAAACATGGATGCTGAATTAAAGCGGATGTTGGCTTTGTACATCGTCGAGATCCAGTTGAACACTTTTACCGCCGATGGAACAGCAATAATCAAGGTGAAGATCACAAAAAAGTTTGCGATAAATGGGTTGATCCCAGCCATGAACATGTGGTGTGCCCACACGATAAACGAAAGGAATGCAATGGCGAGGATGGAAAAGACCATCGCCTTGTAACCAAATATCGGCTTTCGGCAATGCACTGATAGTACCTCCGAGACAAGTCCCATTGCTGGCAAAATAATAATGTATACCTCTGGGTGGCCTAAGAACCAGAACAAGTGCTGGTAAAGGATCGGGCTACCACCTACGTGATCGAGCGCTTGGCCTCCTATGAATATTTCACTTAAATAAAAGCTGGTGTCCAAGCTGCGGTCAAACATGAGGAGCAAGAAACCAGAAACCAAAACTGGGAACGAAAGCAGTGCAATGATGGCCGTTACAAAGAATGCCCACACTGTCAATGGCATCCGCCACATGTTCATTCCTTTAGTTCTAAGGTTGAGTACCGTTGTTACATAGTTTACGCCACCAAGTGCAACTGAAACCACAAAGAACACAAGACTCAGAATCCAAAGTGTCATACCTGTGCCAGAGCCATCAGAGGCTTGTGGCAAGGCACTCAGGGGAGGGTAGGCTACCCAGCCTCCAGAGAATGGTCCAGTACTAAGGAACAGAGAATAAAACATGACGATACTGGACAAGAAAAAGAACCAGTAAGATAGCATGTTCAAGAATGGCGAAGCCATATCCCTCGCACCTAATTGCAACGGAATGAGCAAGTTACTGAAAGTTCCACTCAAACCTGCGGTCAAAACAAAGAAGACAATGATCGTTCCGTGCATGGTCACCAGAGCGTAAAAAAACTCAGGGGCTAAGGTCCCAATGCCTGTATCACCATTTACTTCAATCCACTTGCCTAACAGCGGTCTGAGCCAGGCCATGTTTTCCTCGGGAAAACCAAGTTGCAGTCTGAAAATGAGGGACATTGCAGCACCAATGATCGCCCAGATCATGCCTGTGATCAAGAACTGACGGGCGATGATCTTGTGATCCATGCTGAAGATGTACTTCATTATGAAGTTAGACTGATGCTTGTCGCCATGCTCATGTTCATGGAAATGATCATCATATCCTAACTCCTGAATGAGTTTTTCATCTTGATCGTGTGCAATGGTGGTTACGTTAGCCATATCACTTATTTTAAACTAATCTTTTTGTTAAAGCCTCGTTTGGTTATTGGGTTAAAATTTGGAATTCGGTCCGGCGGTTTTTCTGCCTTCCAGCCTCGGTGTCATTAGTGTCGATTGGCTGGGTTTGGCCATATCCTCTTGCGTACATTCTGTCACCAGCTATTCCTTTACTGGCTAAATTGTCATAGACTGTCTGAGCCCTGGCTTGAGAAAGTGCTTGGTTAGCATCTACTTCACCAGTATTGTCAGTATGTCCAGCAACCTCGATGGTCATATTAGGATATTTGTTCATTGCCGCCACCACATTATCAAGTTCATAGCTTGATAATGAAGTAAGGTTGGCAGAGCCTGTTTCAAAAGCAACATGATCCATGCGGACAATTTTTTCAGTTGAATTTTCTGAAGCCATAGCTGTTTCAATTGCCGAGTCAAAATCTTGTTTGCGTTGTTTGATTTCTTTGCCAAACAGTTCATCTTTTCGTGGGTCATGATCTTTTCCACGGATATTGCTCATGTAAAAAGATTTCTGCTGAGAAAGCCAATCTTCATATTCTTCTTGTGAAACAACTTCGACAATCCTTCTCATACTGAAATGCCCTTTACCACATAGTTCGGCACAGGCCAATTCGTAGTCGAAAGATTTCCAAAGAGGCTCGCTGTCAGGATCCGACGGGTCAGAAAGCTGCTGGTATTCCGGATATTCCTTAAGGTTTTGTCGGTATTCTTCAGTAGTCAATTTTGGTGTGAAAACAAAGTATGTTGGCATACCTGGCACTGCATCCATTTTTACACGGAAATGCGGCAGGTCAAAACTATGCAGAACGTCTATTGCAGTGATCCTAACCCGGACTTTAACGCCAACCGGCAAAACGATTTTATCAGCATGGACGTCATCTATGTTTTTGTCATCCATCCAATCTTGGCCAAGTGGGTTAACACCGGGGACGATCTTCCTGTAATTGCGGGCACCCAATTTCCCATCTGGGCCTGGATAGCGCAAATGCCAGAGGAATTGTTGTCCAATTGCCTCGATCTCAATATGGTCTTCGTCTGGTTCAACGTCAGCCATTACTTCGTTCCAAGCAACAAGTCCTTGGATCACGAGGAAGCACATGACCACTGCGGGTATTGCTGTCCAGATGATTTCAAGTTTGTTGTCGTGCGAGATGAAAGTGGCTTTTGCACCTTTCTTTCCTTGGTATTTATAAGCAAACCAAAACAAGGCGATGTGGGTCAATACAAAGACGATCCCAGTGAAAACCAAGGTCGTGTTGAACAGCCCATCCAAGGTGTCTCCATGCTCAGATGCAGCTTGATGAGGGCCATATCCCAGCATCCAGTTTTTAAAATCCCAAGCTGACCAGAAGCAGTAAACGAGGAATACGACCATGAAAACAACCATTAAGATGCCATTGCGCCTATTGGTCTCAAATTGAACTTCTTCCTCCCCACGAATCTTGGCAGCCAATTCAGTTACTTTACCAATTTGGACAATCACGATACCAATGAGAAGAATGCAACCTATAATTATTAATCCAGTGCTCATTATTAAATTGCTTAGGAACGATGAAAAAATAAGTTGTTAAGTTTGGGTAAGTTATTTTGGTCTTAGATTTTCTTTAAAAGAAAGAGTATAGTTGATACTATGACTGATTTTAAAGAAAAAAATAAGGGCAAAAGAATTAGCCAAAGTTGACAAGTTATTATTTCATCGTTCCTTATTAGTTTATTGCTGCTTATTTAAATGAATCAACCAGCAACAGATAATTATCAAATTGTTTAATCTGCCTTATTCGTAAACTTGTACTTCGTGGTGTACACTTTCCTCCAAATAAGGGTCATTTTCAGCTACCATCGAAGCTTTTTGCAACTGACTGAAAATGAAATAAATGAAAGCCCCAAGGAAGCCTATGAAAATTCCTATTTCAATCAAACCTGGAAGACTGAACCCTTCCACAAAAGACGATCCGTGTTGAACGGCTCCATGAGCCGCAGCCTCAGTACCATGTGAATGGCCGGCAGCTTCTTTGGCAGTAATCAAAGTACCAGGTTTAATCATGTAAAAATAATCTACCCAGTGACCGATTAGCACCAATAAGGAAGCGAAAATCAATGTACCATAGCGGCGCTTAGTGGTATTGCGCAACAATATCAGGAATGGAAGTAGGAAATTGATGACCAAGTTTCCGTAAAACAATACGGGGTAGTTATCGAGGCGCTCACGGAAGTAAATCGTTTCTTCACCTATGTTAGCATACCAGATCAACATGTATTGGCTGAACCAGCAGTAGGTCCAAAAAATGGAGAATGCAAACATATATTTGGCCAGGTCGTGCAAATGCTCATTGGTCACATTATCAAAATACCCCTTTATTTTTAGATAAATAATAAGGATAAGGGTCAAAGCACAACCTGCCAACCACCAACTGGACATGCAGTACCAAGCAAACAAAGTACTGTACCAGTGAGCATCCACAGACATGATCCATTGCCAGATCAACGCTGGACCAGTAAATGCAGCTATTGGAAGAAATATAGCTGCCCACATTCTTGTCTTGCGATGGAATGCAAAATTTGAAACCTCTTTGCCCTGTTCGTCTTCTTGTACGGAGAGTTTCCTCATGCGAGTAGCGATGAAAGCCCAGATGCCTCCCAAAATCAATGTTCCCAACATATACCAATTGTTGTTCAAGAAGCTTGATTTACCTTGCAAGATCGTATCGCTTGCTACAGCATCTGCATCGGCCCAGTGGTACAAATGGTGGAAGCCCATATAATTGCCAATCCCAAGGATTAGCATTAGGACTATGCCAGGAACGAGGAACAGGGAAATGCTTTCCCATAATCTTTTGAACGTTACATGCCACCCAGAATAAGCAGTGATAAATGCGGCCAGCACAAATGTGATCATAAATGCCATTCCTGTGAAGAAAGTGGCATTATGCAAAAAATTGGACCAGAAGCGCTGGTGGATGCCAGCATCTGCAATTACAGCAGGTTCGGCAAAGTAGGACATGATTAGGCAGATAAATCCTAAGACCATCATCCCACCCAAAAACGTTCGTTGATTTCTTTCGAAAGTAAACTGCTTCATTGTGCAGATTTTTTTCCGGATTCAACCGGCAGTTTAATTTTGTGAATGATTGCTTTTTATGTTCTAAACAATTAGCAATCAATAGTTTATCTTTTCAAAACATTAATGGCCGTGGCCAGCATCAGTATCTTCTTCATGGCCTTCTTCCTCCGTTCCTTCTTCTCCATGGTCGTCTTCTTCGGGTTCAGAGGTAGTTGCTGCTGCTTTCACAGAATCACCAGGAACGCCAAATTCAGGGTTCAAGCTGTTGGCTTCACTACTGTAATCGGCTTTTTTCTCTTTGGCCTGCATCATTCGGATATAGTGTATTACTTGCCAGCGCTCTTCATAGGAAAGTTTATCGGCATGGGAGCCCATCATGTTTATCCCGAACATGATTGCATGATAATAGCGGCCATTGCTGGAATTAATAAAACCATCCAGCATGAAATTGGCTGGTTGAGCGGGGTATTTTCCACCAGGATCGCGTACCAGGTATCCATCGCCATCGCCTTTATCGCCGTGGCAAGAGCCACAATAGATGGTATATAATTCTTGCCCCCTTGCAATACCATCCTTAGTAATTGGAAAGGGATTGAATTTTATCTGCTGAATGGCCAGGTTTCGACCATCTTCCGTATCAGGAAAATAATAGGGGACTGATCCATTTGGTGCATAACTGATGCCACCATGATCTTTCATTTTGTTGATCGTGTAAGCTACCGCTTCCTCAGCGGAAGTGAATACTTCATCACTAATGCCAATGCCTGAGTAACCACGTGCTATAGTGCCAGCAACGGGCAATCTAGGTTGGGCGAGTTCCCAACGGCTGGCCACACTTACTTCCTCAAAAGAATTTAAGGAATAGTCTGTGTAAACATTCGCTTCATAAGCTATCGAATGCGCCATATCTGGAATGAATTCACTACCAGTCTGCTCACCTCCTGACTGCTGGCACGAATATGAACCGACCACGGTACACAAGACAGTTGTTCCTATTAAAAAATGTTGAATGATTTTCATTATGAAAAACTATTTCAAGAACCTCGACAAATAACAAGGAATTTAAACCCCCTAGTTATTTGCGATTTTTATAATTATTTCATTAGAACCTTTACAGGCTCTCGAAACTATTTTAAATACGTTTGGTATGTATTTCTTCTGCCCCTGTCTCATCGAAAAAACCTTTAAGTCCGTCCACGCCATCATCACTCATATCATTGGTTTGAAATGCGATGCAAAACTTGTCATCAGTAATGCGGTCATGGAGTACTGGGTTGTCAACTCCGAATCCCATACCACATATGATATAGAAAACCACGGTCATTCCAATACCACAGAAAAGAACGGTCATTTCAAATGTAACGGGAATGAATGCAGGGATTGCCCAATATGGCTTACCTCCAAAGATGGTTGGCCAGTCGGATGTGAAGATCCAAGTCATACCGAGGAAGCCTACCAGACAGCCGAGCAAACCAAAAATAAAACCGACGATGTGCAGGCGGCTTTCATCCATTCCCAACAACTTGTCGAGGCCGTGAATCGGAAATGGTGAATAAACGTCCATGATGTCGAGGTGCTTGGCGTTTGCCTTCTTAATGGCATTCATCATGATAACCTCGTCATCGTAAAGTCCAAATAATACGTCTTTATACTTGGCGCTCATATTTTATTGATTGCGTCCCAGAAATCCTTTCTGGGAAAAGTTATTTATCAAATAGTTTATATCCTACAATTCACGCTTCAGTGCTCAGTGAGCTTCAGCATGATCGGGCTTATGATCTTCCGTAGCATTAGGTCCAAGGTATTGGTCGCCATACTGTTTAAGGATGGCTTTCACTTCTGCTATAGCAACCACAGGGGCAACCCTTGTGAATGCCAAGAAGAGCATGAAGAACAATCCAAGCGTACCAATGAAAATGCCTATTTCTACCCAACTTGGCCAATAGTAACTCCAGCTGGAAGGGAGGAAATCTTTTGCCAATGTGGTAGCGATGATTACAAAGCGCTCGAACCACATGCCTATATTCACGAAAATGGATATGAAAAACGTCCACCATACACTCCTGCGGATTTTCTTTGACCAGTAAACCTGTGGAGCGAGGAGGTTACAGCTCATCATGCCTATATATGCCCAGTAATATGGGCCAGCCGCACGGTTCAGGAAGGCAAACTGTTCATACACATAACCAGAATACCAAGAAATGAAAAGCTCGATCAAATATGCTGAACCAACCATTGTACCTGTTACCAGGATCACTTTGTTCATGCTTTCAAGATGGCTCAAAGTGATATATTGCTGAAGGTTTAAGCATTTCCTAGTAATTATCATCAACGTTTGCACCATGGCAAATCCAGAGAATATCGCTCCTGCAACAAAGTAAGGAGGAAAGATGGTCGTGTGCCAGCCAGGGACAATTGAAGTGGCAAAGTCAAATGATACAATGGTGTGAACCGAAAGCACCAAAGGAGTCGCAATACCAGCCAAAATCAAAGAAAGGTATTCCCAGCGCTGCCAATGCTTGGCTTTACCAGTCCAACCCATGGCAAAGAAGGAATATATTTTCTTTCGGACACCTTTAGCCCGGTCACGAACCGAAGCAAAATCAGGTACCAAGCCTGTGTACCAAAACAATAATGATATGGTAAAATAGGTCGAGATTGCAAACAAATCCCAAAGCAATGGAGAGTCAAAGTTGACCCACAACGGCCCCCGTGTATTGGGGTAAGGGAACATGAAAAAGTCAAGCCAAGGACGGCCAGTATGTGTTGCGGGAAACAAGCCCGCACACATTACCGCAAAGATGGTCATCGCCTCGGCAGAACGGTTGACCCCTGTCCTCCAGCGTTGGCGGAACAACAAAAGGATCGCCGAAATAAGCGTACCTGCGTGACCGATTCCGATCCACCATACAAAATTGGTAATGTCGTAACCCCAACCAACTGTACGGTTCAGGTTCCATGTGCCGATGCCAAAATAAAACGTCCAGCACAACGCGAACATACCATATGCAAATAATGAAATTGAAATCACGATAGCTACCATCCACATTGTGTTGGGGGCTTTCTCAGTAGGCCCTACAAGGTCTTCCGTAATGTCGTGATAACTTTTATGCCCTTCTATTAAGGGTTCACGTATTCTAGAAACTGGTGCACTCATGTTTTGAGAGTTTGCAGTTTTTTTAGGAATGAGGGAATAATAAAATGTACAATTGGGCTTAGTTATTTTTTCTTCTAAGGAATCTTAAAAACCAGTGCATAGCCCACAGCTACAGACTTATTTCTATTGTTTCTTAGAAGGAAAAAGGACAGGCCAAATTGTATATTTTATAGTTCACTTATTCCTTTATTGCTTTTAGCTAATAGCTTTTGGTCTTTGCCTAAGTACTAAAGCAGAAAGCAGACTTTTATTAAATCCTATTAACTGAAAGCCAATGGCCCACAGCTAACAGCTAAATATTAACTCAATGCGTCGTCCCTGTTCACCACTTTCACGGTGTACTGTACTGATGGACGAATATTTATTTCTTCCAATACTATATAATTGAGTGGATCGTGGAATTTCTTGTCAATTTCAGATCCTTTCATGTTGGTATCACCAAATGTAATCGCTCCAGTTGGACAAGCAGTCTGGCAAGCAGATTTTACTTCACCATCACGGAGGGCACGGCCTTCACTTTTTGCTGTTAGTTTACCTTCCTGGATACGTTGTACACAGAAACTGCATTTTTCCATTACGCCACGTACCCGAACGGTTACGTCTGGGTTCAAGACCATCCTCGTCAAGTTGTCTCCGCCAAATGGCACTTCCTCACCGTTCAGAGGCACTTCATTTACAGGGAAAAGGTCAGCAGTATTATAATCCAACCAATTGAAACGGCGGACTTTGTAAGGGCAGTTGTTAGCGCAATACCGTGTGCCGATACAGCGGTTATAGGCCATTTGGTTCAATCCTTCTGAACTGTGGTTGGTCGCAGAAACCGGACAAACGTTTTCACAAGGAGCATTGTCACAATGTTGGCACATCATAGGTTGATAGACCACATTTGGATTCTCATAATCGCCATAAAAATAGCGGTCAATGCGCAACCATGTCATTTCGTGGTGACGGTACACCTCGTGCTTACCAACTACTGGGACATTATTTTCGGCAACACAAGCCACTTGACAAGCTCCACAGCCAGTACACGCGTTCAAGTCAACATGCAATCCCCAATGGTGGCCTTGTGAGTATTTTTCCTTGACGAATTCATCATAAGGATAAATAGTTTGCTGGTTGAGATGTTCGTGGTGGTGACGGCGTACTTCCAATCCTTTTCGTTGGCCATCAGTGCCGTCATTATGCATGAAGTGCTCAAGGTTGTTGAGGTTGGACCGCTCAATGATAGACCGTTCCGTCAATGCTCCTTGAAAACCTTTGCCTAATGTCATCAAGGCAACTTCATCAACGTTCAAAGTTTCATCAGAGCCATCCACTTTTCCAGTCACACCCATGGTGTGGTGGTACTGTACACAAGCAAATTCGTCGTCAGGCTCAACATTTGTATTTACACCATTTACCGTATTATAATATTGAACATTGCCCTCCGCATCCCTTGACATCCAAGGGTACACATTCCTACCAATCCCAATTCCACAATCTCCAGAAACTGTACGGCCATAGCCCAAGGCAATTGAAACGGTTTCTTTCTTCTGTCCAAATTGACGGACACAAGAAACTACTTGACCTTTATCACCGATTGTCAACTCTACCTTATCTGCTTGTTTGTAATATTCATTTTCATTCAAACCTGCAAATTGACCAGTAGCGTTGAATCGCCGGTCGCCATCAAATTCGATTGGAATAGAAAGGTAGTTGTCCCAAACACAGCGGGTAATTGGGTCGGGCATCTCCTGTAGCCAAGGATTGTCAGCATATTGGCCGTCTCCGATATTCACCGTTTCAAAAAATGAAACTTCAAGTCCGCTCTGGGGTTTGGAAACTTTTGAAGCAGCGCTTGAAACGTCTCCGTTGAACCCGTTATCGACAATACCAAGATCAGATGTTTCAAATACACCATCGTGCAAAGTGCTGTCCCAAAAAGCCCGGAAAGTTGCATAGTTGCTTTGGTGCGAGAACATATTGGCCTGCCAATTGGCATTCAGATATTCGTAATATACTTGTGCTGCACCAGGGTTGATACTTGTGCTTCCAGCCCAGCGAAGAATAGTTTCTTCTGCTTGGCGGGTATTGAAAAGTGGGGATATAGTAGGTTGTATTAAGGTGTAAACCCCACGTTTTGCTTCTGCGTCGCCCCAACTTTCCAAATAGTGATGGGTAGGAGCGACATATTTACAAAGGGCAGAAGTTTCGTTGGGGGCATAAGCCAAGGATACTGAATTTTGTACTTTTTCAAGTGCAGCTACAAAAGCTTCTGCATCTGGAATATCATAAGCTGGGTTAGCGCCTCCCAATACAATCAAGGTGCTGACACTTCCGCTGTTCATTTCACCGATCAGGTCAGCCACGTCACGGTCGATACCTTGGCGCTGCATCGATGCATTCGTAAAACTAAGGGTACTGCCGTAGTTGTTGAGCATGTTGTTGATGGCATTCACCAAGGTCTGCTCGCCAGTATTATTACTACCGGCAACAATCAGGGATTTGCCGCGGTTGGCCCAAAGCTCATCCGCTACCTTACCAAGTGCTGCTGATGCTTCACATTTGCCACCGCCAACAGTCTGGCCACCTGCTTTGCTGGCAACCGCATTGTATAACGCCACGATAGCCTGACCCATTTCTGATGGCTTCACCAAAATACGGTTATCCGCATTTGAGCCAGTCAGTGACATGGTGCTCTCCACTTGGATGTGGCGAGACATGTTAGGATTTTTTACATCTTTTATCTTGCGGTTATCAGTATATTGACGGGCATATTCAATTGGAGAAATCCAGGTGCCGAGGAAATCTGCACCAAAGCTGACAATCACATCGGCTTTGTCAAAACTGTAGTTGGGAATCACTTTTTGGCCGAAACAAGCCTCGTTTGCCTGCAACATCGCAGAGGATGAAACCGCATCGTAAGTTACAACCTTTGTTCTTGGATATTTTGCCAGAAACTCGCCCAAAACCTTTTTTGCTGTTGGGCTAATAATGGTGTTGGTCACGATCCGAACACTTCCTTCCCCCAATGCCGCACTGATTTCTTTATCAATAGTATCCCAAGAAATAGTTTCCCAGTTACCGCCAGCATTTTTTAAAGGCGACTGGTAGCGGTTGGTGTCATAAAGGCTCAATACGCTGGCCTGTGCCCTGGCGCTTGTGCCCCCTTTAGTCATGCTGGAAAGCGTATTACCTTCTATCTTTATCGGACGTCCTTCTCTTGTTTTAACTAAAACTGGGCAGTAATCGCCTCCATTAACAAAAGAAGAAGCATAATAAGAAGCCACGCCAGGAACTATTTCATCAGGCTTGGTTACGTAAGGGATAGCCTTTTTGACAGGAATATCGCAACTGGCAGCAACTGTCGCAGCACTAACACTGAAACCCAAAAACTTCAAAAAATCACGACGGTTGGATTTTACTTCAAGCGTTTCATCTCTTTCGAGCAAGCTTTTTTCGTCAGCAAATTCCTTTTCAATGGATTCTAGGAGATGTGGATCCTTTTCCAAGTGTTCCACCCCGATCCATACTTCCTTATTTTGATCTTGATTTTTCATCTTATATATTAATGTGACGCTTTGATTGTTGATTTATGATTGATGAGTTATCAATTATCAATTATCAATCATAAATTAATAATGGCATTTCTGGCACTCTGTCCCGCCAATGTCTTCAACGGTTACTTTATCCCTTTCCAGGTCTTTGATTTCCTGGTGGTAATTTTCATAATAGTTGTCGTAATAGCCGTTGCTGGCAAATTTGACTTCAGTTTGGCGGTGGCAGCTGATGCACCATCCCATTGAGAGGGGAGAGTACTGCTTCATTACAGCCATCTGTTCAACTTTACCGTGGCACTGTTGGCACTCAATTTTACCGACGGACACGTGTTGTGAGTGGTTGAAATATACATGGTCAGGTAGGTTGTGGATACGTACCCATTCGATTGGACCAGCTATGTTTTCATCACCTTCTTCAGGATCGGTCAATGCATCGACGATACCATCCCATTGTTCCTCAATCAGGTTCTCGCCTTCGTCGTCCAACAATCCTTTGTCTTGGACATATTGGTCAGCAATCCATTTGGTGTATATCTTTTTGATATCCTCCTCGGCCAGTTGGTCGTAATCTTCTATATACTTGTCAGTACTAGGGTCAAAACCAATTGAAGCATATATTTTGGTCAATTCCTTGGTGCCCCATCTTGAGCCATTCTTAATGGCTTTGTGGCAGTTCATGCAGGTACTTGCTCCTGGGATGATGGCATGTTTGGAGCGGCGGGCGCCATCGTGGCAGTAGTTACAATCAATTTTTTGCTCACATGCATGGATGATGTGGGAGAAATTGATCGGTTGTTCTGGTTGGTAACCTTGTTGGCGACCAAGATTGATCGAATTGTTTACGGTAATATAGCCTCCGGCAACAATCACCAAGAAAATTGCAAAACTGACTACACTTTTGCCAGTGAGTATTTCTGCTAAGGTCTTGCGCTGAGGAGTGATGCCCGTCTCTTTTATTTCCTCCATATGGTTAAGATTGGAAATAATGCGGGCAAGTATCACAGCAAGCAAAGCCAAAACAACAAATAGAAAACCGTACAATAAACGGTTGCTGTCTTCAGCTTCTGTAGGAACCTCGCATTCGGAAGCCGCAAGGTCGTCCTTTGAGCCTCCACCACCACCTCCAGCAACTTGGAAATCAATATAACCGAGAATATTGGCAATGTCCTCGTCCGTAAGGTTAGGGAAACTGGTCATGACCCCTGGTTTCCACTCGTTCCACAATTCTGTGGCCCGTGGATTACCGTCGGCGATCATGCCCTGCGAATTCCTAATCCATTGGTACAGGTCTTCTTCAGAATCCCAGTTGTCTTGGGTCCCTCCAAGTGGTGGGCCAGTGAGCTTGCTCTTCATGTCCTTGTTGTGGCAAGCCGCACAGTTGTTCTTGAAGAGGGTTTTCCCAGCGTCGATATTAACCTCTTGACCAAAGGTGGAGAATGTAAGAAAGGAAAGCGCTAATACTAAAAGCTTGTAAGTCAGTCTTTTAAATGCCATGTTTAGCATAATTGATTTTTCTGAAAAATGAAGGAAAAATGACTCCTCCCATCAAATCGGCGCAAAGATATAATTCCAGCTATTTTTTTAACAAGAAATTAAGGAAGGAAGAGGTATTTAGATAAAATCTAAATACCAAAAAGGAAAGGATCGCCCTGCAAAGTCAAGTATGGTATGAAGGTGTCGATTGTTTTATCAATTTGTACATTAATATAATTGGTGCTGAAAACTTATATTTTTGCGCAAATTGATAAAGGTCTTTCCCATAAAACCACAATAGCAACAACGGGAATCATAAAGAACAACTAACTTGAGGTACGATGAGTGAATAACGAATCCCGAAATTCGCTATTCACGGAGTTCGCCAAAATGAATTCAGCGTAACTTGAATCACTAGTAGATCTTTAATTTTGGCTTCTTCTTTTGTGTCTATCTGATGCCTTTTGTGGTTCAGCAGAAATGGCAGGCTTCAAAAAAAACATCACTTTTGTAGCGATAATTACCAACACCCAAATATGTACCTGTTAGGTTACGATATTGGTTCATCTTCGATAAAAGCTGCTTTGGTCAATTGTAAAACCAAGGAAACAGTTGCCGTGGTGCAATCACCAAAATCGGAAATGGAAATCCATGCACCTCAACATGGTTGGGCAGAACAGGATCCAGAGACTTGGTGGGACAACATTTGTTTGGCTACACGCTCTCTATTGGAAAAAACAGCTGTTGACCCTGCTGACATTAAAGGAATAGGTATTTCTTACCAAATGCACGGGCTTGTTTTGGTCGATAAATACAAGCGTCCACTTCGGCCAGCCATCATTTGGTGTGATAGTCGGGCCGTAGAAATTGGGAGTCGTGCATTTCAAGAAATTGGCGAAAAAAAATGTTTGTCCCATTTGCTGAACTCACCTGGAAATTTTACAGCATCAAAATTAAAATGGGTAGAGGAAAATGAACCTGCTGTTTATGGAATGGCTCATAAAATGATGCTCCCTGGCGACTTTATTGCCATGAAGTTGACCGATGAAATATCAACTACTCCGAGTGGCCTTTCTGAAGCCATGTTATGGGATTTCCAAGAAAATAAACCTGCCGACCTTGTTCTTGACTATTTTGAAATTGAAAAAAACCTCTTGCCAGAAATTAACCCAACCTGTTCCATTCAAGGCTATTTGTCGCAAGCCGCAGCTGAGGCGACGGGGCTTGCGAAAGGAATTCCAGTTGCATATCGTACTGGAGATCAACCAAATAATGCGCTGTCACTCAATGTGTTGGAGCCAGGTGAAGTGGCAGCCACGGGAGGAACGTCAGGCGTTGTGTATGGAGTAGTTGACCGCCCCGTGTTTGATTCGAATTCGCGGGTGAATGGTTTTGCGCATGTCAATCACAGTGCGGAAACGACCCGTATCGGGATGCTGCTTTGCATCAATGGTGCTGGAAGTCAATATGCCTGGGTGAAGCATCAGCTAGGGCAAACCGGAGTTTCATATGCTGAAATGGAGAAGTTGGCAGAAGTTATTCCAATCGGTTGTGATCGTCTTCATATTTTGCCGTTTGGAAATGGGGCAGAGCGGATGTTGGGTAATATTAATGTGGGAGCAAAAATCAATAACCTGCATTTTAACCGCCATTCTAAAGCGCATATTTACCGAGCGGCATTGGAAGGAATTGCATTTTCCTTTGTTTATGGGATGGGAATTTTGAAAAACATGGGACTTAATGTGCAGGTCATGCGTGCAGGAAACGACAACCTTTTCCAATCAAAAATTTTTTCATCCACGATTTCGAATTTGATGCAAAGTCGCATAGAGTTGATTGAAACCACTGGCGCCGTGGGCGCTGCTAAAGCCGCAGGGGTTGCTACTGGGATATACAGTTCGCTTAGTGAAGCGATGGAGGGCAATGACCTGGTCATGGTTTATGAACCTCAACAGAGGGAATCTGCTTATGATGATGCTTATGGGATGTGGGAAAAGGAATTGGAAAAAGAGATAAGTAAATAATAGATAATCAATGGTTAATAATGAAAAACAAGACTCGTAAGAACACTGACTTTGCCATCGTGACTGGTGATAAAGAATACTTTAAAGGCATCGGTAAAATCCAATATGAAGGTCGGGAATCCGATAATCCATTCGCTTTTAAATGGTATGACGAAAACCGGAAAGTTGGCCGCAAGACCATGAAGCAGCATTTCAAATTTGCTGTCGCATACTGGCATACATTCTGTGGAACGGGTGGCGATCCATTTGGCCCAGGCACTAAAAATTTCCCGTGGGATGCAGCATCGGACCCACTTGTGAGGGCCAGGGCGAAGATGGACGCTGCTTTTGAGTTCATGACCAAAATGGGCATTTCCTATTATTGTTTTCACGACACTGATTTGGTGGACGAGGGTAAAAACCTGAAGGAATCTGCCAAGCGCTTAGAAGCGATAACCGATTATGCGATACTCAAACAAAAAGTCTCCGGCGTGAAACTGCTATGGGGCACGGCTAATCTTTTTTCCCATCCCCGATATATGAATGGCGCTGCGACCAATCCTGACTTCGAAGTGGTAGCATATGCTGGAGCGCAAGTGAAAAATGCGCTCGATGCCACCATCAAATTGAAAGGAGAAAACTATGTATTTTGGGGCGGAAGGGAAGGTTATATGTCGCTGCTGAACACCAATATGAAACGGGAGCTGGCCCACCTTGCCCGGTTTCTTCACATGGCGAAAGATTACGCTCGTATGCAAGGCTTTAAAGGCACGTTTTTTATTGAACCAAAACCGATGGAACCAAGTAAGCACCAATATGATTTTGACGCGGCGACCTGCATCAATTTCATGCGGGAATATGACCTGATGGATGATTTCAAACTAAATATTGAGGTCAATCACGCTACTTTGGCGCAACACACCATGCAGCACGAGCTGCAGGTGGCGGCAGATGCTGGGTTACTTGGCAGCATGGATGCCAATCGCGGCGATTATCAAAATGGATGGGACACCGATCAGTTTCCGAATAATGTATATGAACTCACCGAAGCGATGTTGGTCTTGCTGGAAAGTGGCGGGCTAAAAGGTGGCGGTATCAATTTCGACGCAAAAACCCGTAGAAATTCTACCGATTTGGAAGACATTTTTTATGCACACATCGGGGGTATGGATTGCTTTGCCAGAGCACTTTTGGCGGCAGATAATATTCTGAAAAATTCGGAGTATAAACAACTCCGTAAGCAGCGCTACACTTCATTTGACAAGGGCAAAGGAAAAGATTTTGAAAATGGAAAATTGAAACTGATTAACCTTGCTAAATTGGCCGAAAAAAATGGGGAACCTTTGCAATACAGTGGTCGCCAGGAGTATTTTGAAAATATTATTAATCAATTCGTTTGAGTATAACTCGAATGAAATCAAGTGTTTATGACAATGAAATCAAAGTTTGACATTAATACAATGCTGATGGTATTCGGTTTTGTAGTGTTGTTGATTGGATTTTTTCTATCACCAAAAAGTATCATTGGTTTCCATTTTTACGAAACAGATCTGATGTTTAGTAAAACGCTATTGCTGCGGACGGTGGGGTTAATGTCAGTCTTGAATGGCCTGATTTTTAAATTTATTGAAGCTGGAGCATACAAGATCAATATCAGGTGGAAAAACCTAAGCATCGTTTTATTTTTCCTTTCCATTGTAATCATTGGAATGTTCAATTTATTGGAATGGACCATTACTGCGGACAAACAAGTAACAGAATCTGTAAAAGATTTAGGAAGTAGTTCATTTTTGTTCGTATTGGCAGAATCAATGATACTTGCGGGGATGGCTACTTTGATGATTAGTTTATTGATGCCTCTGCTTATTTGGACGTTTGGGTTTGTGAAAAACAGAAAAAGTCAAGGCTGTAATTGACCGAGTGGATTGATGTCCACATTTTGAAAATCCTTGTTTCCATGCCTTAAATTTATTTAGGAAAGATGTCTATTATTTTTCCACCCTCTGTAGGATAATTCCTTTCTTTGCGGGATGATTAAAAAAGGCGCTAAGAACACCTGATTGCAACCAATGATCGTGTTCTTAGCGCCTTTTGTTTTCGGTAGAATAATAGACTTGTTCATAAATAAGGTTTTGAATATGAAAAAATCTTTTTCCGCCTGCCGGCCTATTTTTTCTCGCCCATAACTTAGGCTATGCGCTCAAAAAAATAAACCAACAGACAAAAAAATCTAATTTTCATATCCTAAAATCTAATTTACGAACAAGTCTAATAATAAAACAAACATGCATACCGTACCTGCAACTGACGTCTCCTTAAAAGCAGCCGACAACATTCGCATCCTTGCGGCGGCTATGGTCGAGAAAGCCAATTCTGGCCATCCCGGTGGCCCCATGGGAGGGGCAGATTTTATCCATATCCTTTATTCTGAATTTCTGAATTACGATCCCAGCGATATGAGCTGGCCATTGCGCGATAGGTTCTACCTTGATGCTGGGCACATGTCATCCATGTTGTATGCAGAGCAAGCACTTTTGGGCAATTACTCCATGGAAGACATCAAGAATTTCCGTCAATGGGGTAGTCCGACACCTGGCCATCCAGAGCTTGACATCGATCGGGGCATTGAAAACACTTCGGGGCCACTCGGTCAGGGGCATACATTTGGTATTGGATCGGCAATTGCTGAAAGATTTTTGGCGGATAGGTTTGGGGAAGTGGTAGCCCATAAAACATTTCTTTACATATCTGATGGAGGGGTGCAGGAGGAAATATCGCAGGCCGCAGGTCGAATTGCCGGACATCTTGGCCTGGGCAACATTGTTATGTTTTACGATGCCAATGATATTCAATTGTCAACAGAAGTGGATGATGTAACCAGTGAGGATACGGCTATGAAATACCGTGCTTGGGGCTGGCAGGTGCTCACCATTCCTGGAAATGACCAGAACGCGATTCGCCGAGCCATGAAGGAATGTTTGGCAGAAACAGATCGACCCTCTTTGATTATTGGAAAAACATTGATGGGGAAAGGTACGCGGACGGAAGATGGGTCGTTGTTCGAGGGGGAAGTTTCTCTGCACGGGCAGCCATTGAGCAAAGCAGGTGGTTCATTTGATTCAACGATAAAAGGTTTAGGAGGCGACCCAAAAGCTCCGTTCCATGTTTTTCAAGAAGTAGCAGAACGTTACACCCATTTGGTGGAAGAAAAAGAGGCTGCTGCCAAAAAACGAAAAAACAATTACAAACGCTGGGCAAAAGAACATCCTGAGAAGGCCGCCAAATACAAGTTCTTTCTTTCTGGAAAATTGGCTGAAATTGATTGGAAAGCCATTGAGCCAAAATTCAATAGCGCCACCCGCAATTCTTCGAGCAACGTGCTGGCACATCTCGCCGATAAAGTCGAAAACATGATCGTGGCTTCAGCGGACCTGAGCAATAGCGACAAGACAGACGGCTTTTTGAAAAAGACGACTGCTTTCTCCCACCACAATTTTTCTGGTGCTTTTTTGCAGGCTGGTGTGTCAGAGTTAACGATGGCTGCCCTCGCCATCGGCATGTCGTTGCATGGTGGTGTTGTTCCAGCGTGTGCAACATTTTTTGCATTTTCTGATTATATGAAACCCGCGATCAGAATGGCTTCGCTGATGGAAGTGCCCGTAATCTTTCTTTGGACGCACGACGCATTTAGGGTAGGTGAGGACGGCCCGACTCATCAACCTGTTGAGCAGGAAGCACAACTCCGGTTAATGGAAAAGTTGCAAAACCACTCTCACCGGAATTCGTTCCTGGCTCTTCGCCCTTCCGATGCTTGGGAAACGGTTGCTGCATGGAAACTGGCTTTGGAAAACAAACAAACTCCAACTGGTCTCATACTTTCCCGCCAAAACGTAACTGATTTGCCCGGTGATCGACAAAATGATGCATTCACTGCTGAAAAAGGAGCGTATATAGTGCAAGACTGCGAAGGGAAACCAGACATTGTTTTGGTGGCCAATGGTTCGGAAGTGAGTACCTTGATTGCTGGGGCTAAAAAATTAGGAAGTGATAAAAGATTGAATGTCAGGGTGGTATCAGCTCCTTCAGAAGGTCTGTTCCGTAATCAATCGAAAAAGTATCAGAAGAGTGTCATTCCAGGGAATGTTCCAATTTTTGGTCTTACTGCTGGTCTGTCTGTGACGTTGGAAGGGCTGGTTGGTCCTCGGGGACAGGTATGGGGGCTGAACCATTTTGGGTACTCTGCTCCGTACACGGTGCTAGACGAGAAGTTTGGGTTTACAGGGGAGCATGTTTTTAATGAAGTTTGTAAAATGCTGAAGTTGGGTTGATATTATGGTAGAGGTGACACCTTTGCGAAAGGTGTCACCTCTTGTTGTTAGTAACCGAAAGTTACACTTCTACTACTCCAAAATCCAGAAGTTCAACTTCTGGTTACGCCTCCTTTTGTTATTTCAAAGCAAAACTATACTCCACTGTTATTGGGAAGAAATAATCACTTTCGTTGCTAAGGATTTGAGCAGTTGTTTCAGGGAAAGCAGCTATTTCGACCCTGATCCCATCGTGTTTAAGGTGTCTAACAAGTTCCACATAATCAGCATCACCAGAAAGGATAATGACCGTGTCCACTTTTGAAGCGACTTGCACTGCCTTGATACTCAGAGGGATATCAGCTGATTTGTAACAGGGGACCACTGAGCCATGAAACATTTTTTGCAGCCTTTCGGCCAGTTTGTTTGAAATGCTTTTTCCCTCGCGGAAATAAATCAGCCTCGACAAAGCCCTATTCTGCAAAAGTGCAGGCACGAGTTTGTCAAAATTAATCATGGACGAAGATTTTCCTGAAACAGTATGCAAACTCATTTCAATGTTGTTGCCATCTATTAGTATAGCGACGGACTGGTCGAGCTTGATTGCCAATTTTTCTTCAGCTGGCTGGAGGGCAATTTCTTTTTTCGTTTCTGGCTGTGAAGGGAGAGGGGAGGGTTTAGGGGCTTGCCTTTTTGGTACAGGTTTCCGATTGCTGGATCGGGAAGTTTTGTCCTGCTTACCAGATTTTGAAGAACTAATTTTATTTCTACTGGAAACCTTTTTAGGAGTCCTTATAACGGGCTTTTTTTCCGTATTCTTTCTGGTCGTGGTTCTTGATTTTGCCATTTGGCAAATGTAATCAATAAATATCCAATGTTCTAGATTCAAACGATTGCCTGAGCATCTCGATCAAACGGTTTTCCTGTCGGAAAAACTTGCCTGGAGGCAATCCCGTGAATGAACGGAAATTATGGACCAAATGGGATTGGTCAAAAAAACCTTGCGAATAAGTGAGTTCGGTGAGAGACGGCGAAGGATCTTGTTGGTGGCTGTAGATGAGACTGTTGAACCGCAGGATATTGCACATTATTTTTGGGCTTAGGCCGACATGTTCTTGAAATTTTTTCTCCAAATTGCTTTTGCTCACGCAAAGGGTTTCCAGTAATTCAGTTATTTTCAGGTTGCCCAAATTTTTTACCATAATTGAAACTGCCTGCTTAACCAAAGCGTCAGGCGACCGTAATTTTGGGATTTTTTTTATGAAATGCTCTTCCAGTATTTCGATCCGTTCTTCAAATAAACTAGCTTCCCACAATTTATACTTTAAGGTGCCTAATAATAGGTGGAGGGGCTGTCCATGAACAAGGAAGGGTGGACTATGATCCGTCATGCTGACCTGGAAAAATGGCGCCATACCGTAAGGCTTGAACCGAACCCCCAACAACCTGACAGGGCTTTCTTGTGTAATAAGTACACTGGATTTGCCCTGGTGCATCATACTAAAACGACCTATTGTAGTCCGTTCATTTGGCTGGTGGCACATTGCCCTATCGTAGTCAGGACCAAAGTTGAAAACCAATGAAACCGAACCATCAGGAAGGCATAGTTCGTTTTTAAGCGATGAATCTGAAATAAGAATCCAATAACATTCTATATATTCCCTCAAAGGTAAAGAGGGAATTATCTCCTCATATTGCGACATTACAAAATCGGGATTTTCACTAGAAACCCCACGGCTCGAACCGCAGATTTACCTGCTTTCCGCCACAATAAATTGTAAAAAAGAAGAATTGTCGAATTTTTAACAAAATCTATATTTTTCTAAACCAATTTTGTCAGTTAGGCGCATATGTTAAGAATATTCAAATCAATATTTATTAATTCCTCTTTTTTACAATTTTGGCTTATTGCATAACGACACCTTTGCGATTACATTACCCAATGATTTTGAAAATTACTGTTGAGAGTTTTTTTCATACTAATTTATTATTTGTGTGTTGTCGCTTTAGGCGGCAACCATTTCGACTGTTGTTAGCAGAATGAATTGGAGTAAGTTGGCTATTTTACTGAAAGCTTAATTGCCAACAAACCCTTTGTTTCTGCCTTTAAAAATTACAAGGGCTGGAATCCGCAGATGCGTTAGTAGTCTCATACTTACGACCTGCACATCCAGCTGTAAATTTAGGAATCACCCGTACCTGCCTTCGTGTGCAGCTTGTCTATTTATTGATTGTCGTTACACTTATTGCTTAACATTGGATTCTATTATCCTGTGTTAGTGAGCTATGAAAACCTCTGGCCAAATATGGAGTATGGCTTTCACCATGCTGCGTATGGCAATCCACATATAGGATTGGTTATCCGGCTGCCGAATGAGTTAGGTTAAAGGTGTTTGACTTTTGGTGTGTATTCAAAATTTCATTTTGAACGATTTGCTCATAAGGGCATAAATCGTTGATTTTGAAATGAATAAAACGAAAGTCAAAATTCTCCTTTGAAAACTAAATACTAACTCGTTAGAAATCACTCGGCTCGACTTACAGATTAACTATTCGGAGGTCCTTAACCTATCTTTTATTCCGGATTGCTCGGCTGGAGTTTAGTTTGCCATTCCTTTAATATAGCGGCAAATGACTTTTGCCTATCTTCTTTTAAACCACAATTTCACTGATCGGAAATCTCGGTGCTGGGACGCAAGACGTCCTTAAGGGCATGTGGGGGCTTTACGTTTTTTGGGAGAAATGCTATTTTCTTTCAAACTCTAGTCCTGTTCATACTCGTTTGCGCTCGGCGAAGTTGTGTCTTATTTTCACATAACTGGACGCCTCTTTTTACAAAAGAACCTAGTTTTGAGTAAAACAAATAGTCAGTGAAAGAATTTATTGGATTACAATAAGTTCCTGCCAGACTTCATGTCCGTTGGTAAGCTCCAAACGATATATTCCAGTATTCAATCCTTTGACATCAACTGTCTCTTTTGGATTTATGGTCTTTCTCTTCAAAATCAATTGCCCTGTTGGACTGTACAAAGCGAAGGTGCTTGTTTCATTAAAATCTTTGTGGAAAGAAAGGATTAACTCGCCATTTGTTACTGGATTGGGATAAAGTTGAAATGGCTTGATATCGCGGTTATTGAAATCAACGCTCAATGCATCAGAATATTCATATGACCCATCAAAGTCTATTTGTTTAAGACGGTAATAGTTGGTGCCATATAGTGGACGTTCGTCAATAAACTTGTATGAATTTATTACAACTGAAGTCCCAGATCCTTCAACGAAATAAAGTGTTTCCCAGGTTTTCATAGCCCTGCTTCGTTGAATTTCAAAACCCTTGTTGTCAACCTCCGATGCAGTTTGCCAGATTAATTTAACTTGGGCATCTATTAGTTTACTTTCAAAACTTATCAATTCTATTGGGAGAGGAGATTCTGTGCCACTTCCGGTAAGTTTAAAATTCAGATCGTGGCCGGAAAAACTAATCCAGCCTACACCTGGTAAATGGTAATACCGGTGACCGCTATTGTATGAACCGGATAAATCAAAATGATTCCTAAATTGGCCTCCGCCAGTTTCCAATCCCTCCAAGGTGAAGAAGTAAGTTTCGTTTTTAGTTAGTGAAACAGCAGGATTTAAGGTGAAAGTTAATTCCTGTGCCCCTCCTCCCCCACCACAAGTAAATGATATTGTCCGAGTAGTTATGGTCGATCCCACTATTGGATTTCCAGTACCTATTCTGATAACCAAATCGCCAGCCGAACAATCAAAAGTGGCAGCTTCGATTATTATGGATGTTAATATACCATCATTACACGCGACAAACGATTGACTTTCTCCCTCGAAATCGGAAGTATTCACATCCCAGACAACATTGCCGGTCAATATTCCATTTCTATGTTCAATGGGACAGTCTTGTGCTTCTGTAAAACCAGGCTTAATTAGCAGGAAAGTCAACGCAAATAATTGAATTATGAAAGGTAATTGCTTTTTCATCAATTTAAGTTTATGGCGGGAGGGAAACGTAAATACTTGGTGGGCATATCGGGTCAACCGATTTGCATGTGCGCTGTTCAGAGTGGTCGGCGAATAACAGCTTATTGTTTGATCGCTACTTTATTGAAATGAGCGTATTGTTTTTTAATATATATCGCAGGAATATTGGAAAAAGGCAGGATTTCTGAGGTTTTTTGATGCACAAAATGATATGCAATTGATACTTATTTCAAATATCCTTCCAGATATTTCAAATGTCTATTTACTTCCTTTGAATTGGAGCGAAAATTGTCCAAGTAAAAAAATAAAAATCTAATTACTTGATTATCAATAGTATAAAATACAATGCTTGATTAATATGTCCGGTAAGCACTCTGTAAGAAATCAAGCGAATATTAACTTGTCAGACATGGCTTGACCAACTACAAAGACCTGCTGCTGCTTCAATCAAAGTATTCCAGTTCAACATAAAATTTTGGATCACGGGCGCCAAGGAATTTGGCGACAGAAGGCGAGAGTACAATAATAATATCATCTCCATAAGCTCGGTCGGGAATCAAGGCGATCACTTTCGCATAAATATGCTTATTGCGCATAGGGTTCTTAATATGGACAACTGAACCGACAGGTGCATATCTGTGCAGGCAATAAAAGTCTGATTTGCCAGTTTTTTCACGCTGCCAATAAGCTGCCCCATTTTGGAAAGAAGGCTCATCATAACTTTTGTAGTAACCAAATTCTCTTTGTAAACTAAGCATTTTTGCAGCAAGCGGACTAGAATTAGACAGCTGTAATGAGTCTGAAATACCCTCCAAGCTCAAATACCCAACGTGTAATTGCATTCCAGAAAACATCATTGTATTCTCCAGGTTGTTCCATTTTTGAAGTGTATCGAGGTGGACATTGAAAAAATGTTTTGCAATGTGATAAAAAGTATCTCCCCGCCTCACCACATATCGAACGGGAATGTACCCAACATTTGGATCGTCAATTCTCCGAGTTTTTAAAATACTGGAATCAGGTATCGGAATATTAATAATAGTGCCTGGCGCATATCCGATCTCTGGGTCAAGGTGCGTATTGTAGGACAATAGCCCATTTATTTTTAGTCCGTAAAAGCGGGCCAATGAGTACAGCGTTTGTCCCTCGACCATTTGGTGCTCAAATATCTTGTTTCCAAAATCATCAACATGTAGGAAAATGGTATCTTTCGCCGTCAGATAGCTGAGGCTATCACCTGTGCAGTAGGAGAATACAGGTAAGGAGATAATGAAAAGCAGGGAGGATAATGTTATTTTCATTTACTCAAAGGTTGGGATTATAGATTTCCATAGCCACAAATGTAAAGGTACTGTTCTTTTTTTAGGTTCCATATAATAAATAAAGGCTTTGATGACTATCTATAACAAACTTAAAGCCAATGCTTTACAAATCTACAAATTCACTAATTTTTGAGTATAGTCTATGGTTAATAATTCAGGCGCATTAGGTGTGATTCCTGCTAGGTTTGCTTCCACGCGGTTTCCTGGGAAACCATTGGTGGAGATAAATGGTAAATCGATGATCCAGCGGGTTTATGAACAAGCAACAAAATGCATTTTACTTGATAATGTGTTGGTTGCCACCGATGACAAACTTATTTTCGATCATGTGGCAAAGTTTGGGGGTAAGGCGATTATGACTTCTGAATTCCATAAATCTGGTACCGATCGCTGTGCTGAGGTTATTGGATTTGCAGAATATTCTGACTACGATCTTGTAATTAATATTCAGGGAGATGAGCCATTCATTCAGCCAAAACAAATTGCTCAAGTCATTACATTCTTAATTAATAATGAGAATTTTAAACTAGCAACTTTGGCGAAAAAGATCGATGTGGAAGAAGATTTGTCCGACCCAAATAAAGTTAAAGTTGTTTTTGATAAAAATGGTAAGGCACTCTATTTTAGCCGGTCACCAATTCCTTATATTAAAGATATAGCGCAGTCAGGTTTCCTTAATGAAGTAGATGCTTTCAAGCATATCGGTATTTATGGATTCAGGAGGGAAGCCTTGAGGGAAATATCCAAGTTGCCCCAAAGCCCTCTCGAAAAAACGGAGAGGTTGGAACAGCTGAGGTGGCTGGAAAATGGTTTTTCCATTGGAGTACAAACCACTGAATTTGAGTCGATTGGTATTGATACGCCAGAGGATTTATTGAAATTAAGAAATTGGGGAATTAGAAATTTATGATATAATGATATTCAGCCAATTTCTCAATCTCCAATTTCTCAATTTCCAATTTCCAATTTCCAATTTCAAAATGAAGTACTGTAGTAAATGTGGTTCAGCTAAAATATTAGAAGAAATTCCAACTGGTGACAATCGGCTTCGGAAAGTTTGTGCCAAATGTGACACCATTCACTACCGCAATCCAAAAATAATTACAGGTTGTGTAATTCGTAAAACGAAATATACACAAATATCAAACAAAAAAGAGACACCTTGGCTACACCAAAATGTCTCTTTTTTTTGATTCTAAAACATACCTATGGTCATCGCCGCAAAACAATCACTGTCCTGTCCGATGCCTTGCCTCTGTAGGCCGAATTTGCAAACGACATTTCTACCGTCTCGTTCACCCCGGCGACCTTGTACAGGCGCAACTGCCAACGCTGGGTGTGGATTGCTTTAATACTCCAGGCACGGCCTCCTTTTTCTTTTGCCCGCAAAAGAATGGGGCTGGTTGGGTGCGGGGAGATGGTGACGCCGTTCACCGTCCTCACCCCGTTTTGGATTTCGATAAATTTCCAATCGCCCGTGAGGGCAACGAGCAGTTTGGCGTTCAGCAGCGAGTCATAGTTCACGCCAAGGCTGTCGAGGACGTATTTTTTCGCACGATCAATGTCACGCCGGGCACCCTGTGCGGACTTCTCCAAATTGTCGGCAGAAATTGCATTTGAGACATTGCTGTTCACTAGCAGATTGGCGAACTCGGCCAAGGTGCTGTACTTATTTGTCTGAGAAAGGATGCGACCTTGGTCGTCAAGCTGCGTGGTTGTTTCGACAAAGGTGCTGTCGTTCAGCTTGGAGATGGTCGTTGTCTCTTGTGCAGATAATGCACAAGTAAAACAAAGCGAGATTATTAATGAGAGATATTTCATATTATGATTATTTGATTACTTAATTGTTTGCAGGACGATTTTCACACGCCCACGGTTGTTCGTGCTGCCCAGTGAGGCTGGCCGCCAGATGACGACCTCTATTTCTTCGTCCGTCACGTCTGCCCTTACGTCCAGTACTTTCAACTGGACGTTTGTTGAATTGATGGTACCTGTCGGAAAGACAGACCCCGTGCCAATAATAAAATCCTCCTCACCGACACCGTATGTGATCCCGAGCGTGGAGAGGGGTATGGAAAATACGTTGTTTCCAGAGCCGGTATCATAAAAAGCTACATCGAAATAGTAAGATATAGTGTAGATGTCCGCACCAGATGTTTTTACGTTCGAGAAATAACCTCCGTCGGAAGTTGTATTTATCAGCGTATCAACGTTGGAGGAAACGGTCATGGCCACACCCCACGGTGACGAAACGAAATCCATATCTGCCACCGCCTGTCCACCCGTCCGGTATTTGATTGTGCCACCGTCCGAGACGAGGAATTTGTCGGTGTCGGTCGTGGCTGCGTTGACGGTGTTGGATTTGACTTCGCCGTCCACGAGGAGGCCATTGGTGGGGGCAACGGTCGAAACCACAGCCGATCCGACCGAAACGCCGCCCGTGAAAGTACCTACGTTCACGCCCGTGATGCCGCCGAAGACATTAGTCCCGGCCTTCATATGATGCTCCACGATGCCTCCCTCTGCATTTTGGCCGATGCCAGCGGCTGCGGGGGTGACGGAATAGAGGTCGGAGCCGGAGAGGTTGATGTAAGTTGTCGAGCCGCCGAACTGGATCTGGCCGCTGGTGCGGATGTTTCCGGTCACATCGAGCTTTTCTGCGGGTGCCGTCTTTGCAATGCCGACATTATTAGCGAAATAATTATTCCCGCTAGCGGAATATAGCCCGTAATTAGTCGTGCCGCCGCTCGCCGAAAATCTTCCTCCCATTACAGTCTGGCCGGACTTCCCTATCCCAACCGCCTCCATGCCGTAAACACTGCCAAACGGTGTCTCTAAGACAGCCGCAGAAATATCCGCTTTTGAAAAGCTCCCCCACATTGACCCTTTGTAATCAGTACAGCCGCTTTGTCCTTCAGAAAGGAAATAACCACCGTAATTAAAATTTGAGGAGCCAACGCCCATGGGCTCATTAGCAGATGATGATCCGTACAGGCCCGCCGATGATCTGCCGCCTGACGTGTATGATGGTCCAACTCCTATTGCTCCAATACCCCCAAAGGCTGCGAATGATTTTAATCTGGTAACTGACCCGTCTGGGTTCTTTGCGACAGCTATAAGTCCAAATTTTTCATTTGCTGAATTTGAACTCATGACGTTTTGGTTATTTGTAGGATTGTCATAGACCTCGTAAAGATTGCCGAATGCGCTGCCGTTTTTCCCAAAGAGACCGTAGCCCCTAATTAAGTGATTTGCGCTTGGGGCGCCGCCCAGCCCGATGGTCGTCCCATCATCTCGTAATTTACTATCTACCAACCCTGTGCTTGATGACCATTTCGGCAGATAGTTAGTCGTTCCGGTCCCTGTTACGGCATTCGAAGAAATCACTCCAGCGGATATGGTAATATTAGCCCCAGCTGACACCTCTCCCGGCACCCCCGTGGCATCGAATCCCCGCAGGGTATTGGCCGTCCCGTGCGCCAATTTCGCATCCGATATGGCGTTGTCCTCTATCTGCACCGTGGCGGCAGTCCCTGTGGCATTGTCGAGGTTGTTGAGGCTCGAAAGGTCAACGACCTTCGCCGCTTCCGCATCGCTGGAAAGCGAAAGTTGCAGGTTGGTGCCGACAAGGCTGGTGGTGTCGAGCGTCTGTATTTCGTTTGTGGTGCTGCCATCCACCTCTGCCGTCAGGGGGGTATATGAGAGATCGCTCAAAGCAATGGACCCGTCCAATATCTTTGCAGAATTAATGGCGCCGTTATCAACTGTCCAAGTAGCTCCTGTTCCGGTCACAACAACGTCCCCCTTGTCTCCGTCAGCTATCCCGCCGGCACCAGCCAATGCCCGTAGTACCGCAATCGAATCAATTAGCCCAAGGACATCCCCCTGCCCTAGAGCGACTGACAGGTGACGATAGCTGTCGAGCCACGCAGCAAACTGCGCCTTTGTAGGCTTTCTGCCCTTCTGGAACCAGCTTTTCAGCGTGGTAACAGGCGTAGTATCGCCCACCATCACATCCCCCGACGCCATCGCCGGAATGGAAAAAAGAAGGAAAACGAGAAATATCAAGTGTTTCATAATTTATTTTTAAAATGCTTTTAAATTCGTTTTAGAACCATTTTGTTGATGTCAACAAAATGGTCAAACAATGCGTTGTACGGCAGTCAGCCCAGTGATAGCGCTGCTCAAGTCGATCGTCCCGTTTGTGCCGTCAGCAATCGCCCAATCCTTCCATTCGTAGATGCCAAGTCCACTACTGAATTTTGTACTGAAAAAACCCGTCCCGGCCTTGAACCATAACATAGACCCTATCGGATGCACGGAATTTCTCGAATACCGCTCCTGCATCTTTTCGGTATAAGGATCGAATTTCAAGTACAATCCCGACGCCGTCGTGGTCCACTCTCCATCTTTCGTCAGGTAAACAGGGCTGCCGGATGTCGGCAAATGGGTGGTATATGCATTCGCAAAGACCAGCTCTCCGTCATGCAGGGCTACCCCAATATCAAGGCCGCCGCCATTTGGTGCAAACCCTGCCAAAACTATCCACTGACCGCTTGCGCCAAAACTACTGCCATGAGCGGCTATATAACTAAGGCCCGCCTGCATTGCACTCAATCTATTGATCCTTTTAAATGACGAAAAAGCAAACTGCCCGGTCCCGGTCCCAAACGCAATATGGCGACTAATCACACGGTCAACCAACGTGCCGTCCTGGTTGGCCTTTTGTGTCTTTGTCTCAACGACCACGCAAGTGCCCTGCACCGTGCCGCCAACAAACTTGTACAGCTCGCCATTGTATATTACCCAGCCGTTTGCGGCGACATTGCCCGACACTTCGACGCCCGAAACAATGCAATGCCCCGTATAGGCAACCTGTGCGACGCCAAGAATGGCATCAAGGAGCGCCTGCTGACTGAATCCAAGTATCGAGTCAGCCTCCAATGGGAACCCCGCAGGGCTTGTGTCGTAATCAATTCTATTCATTATCCATCATCTGTTTGTGATTGCCCAGGCTCAGAACAGATCGAACCGTCTGGGTTCTTGTAAACAATTTTATAGGTTGTCCCTGCCAATTTGAACTGCTCCAGAAACGCCACGATCTCCGCATTTCGGCCTTTTAGTTCACAGGGGCAGGTCACTTTGAACCCATAGTCCGTACTGCTCAAAAAGACAGGCAAGTAAACAGGGTTGCCATACGATTGCCCCCATATCAGCACAGGTGAAACATTCACATAATTCGTAATGTCAAAACGCCGCTCATCCACATCAAAAAGCTCGTTCAGCCAGTGTTTCAGAACCCTCACCTGCGGCGTTATTTTCAAATTCCTCTCCTCGGTATTTTTCCAGACCAAAAAGGCTGTATGCAAGGACTTGATCGGCGACAACAAAGCATGAACCCAAGCCCGTATGGTCACTTTTCGGATCGGCGACAAAAGCCGCTCCTCCACAAACTTCGTCCAATTGATACCGTACATTATTGCTCGTTATTCATTGTTCATTGTTCAAAGGCTGTCTTTACTGATGTAGGTTATTAACAGGTCAGTCAATTCGTCCACAAAGCGCAGGTAGCCAGCGAATGGCAAATACTGCACATCAATTTCCGTTGTAACCACTGCATCAAACTTGCCTGCCTGGCATGATCGGATCACAGGCACGTACACCCCATCGACCGCTTGCAGCGCATCCGTCAGGTGCGCTTTGACAAACATGCCATTGAAAGGCAATGCCCGCAGGAAAGCCTTTACGGCAGTTGCCACCACATCCGCCGCCGTGCCGTCGATGCGGTCGCCGGATGAAGTCAGCACGAGCGGGTCATAGTACAGGTCGAGCGTCAGCTTGAACTGGTCGCCCGCCGCATTCACCACTTCCAGTCCAACACCAGCGTCCTTGATCTCGTCGAAATAGCTCACCAGGCTCGCATATTCTGCACTGGCCAATACCGCCAGATCGCCGCTCACTTCCTTTGCCACTTTCACCTTCACCGTACCGCTGCCGGATGTCGCTGCGGCCTGCGCCACGATCTTCTGTGCATCAATCTGCACCTGCGTCAGGGCGCTATTATCATAAGTGTCGCTACCAGTTACCAGGTTGCTCCCATACTGGAACACCAGCGCTTTTTGCTGGTACCATTGCAGGGTGTGAGGCCGCAATGCCGTCACCTGCGCAATCAAATCCACCTTAAAAGCGTCGAAGATCACCTCCAACGCCCACACCGCCGAAGCGATCACCCTCGTCCACAGACGCCAAATGGCCGTTGCGCTCGTAGAAGTTGCGCCCGCCAAAGTTGCATCGCCCTGCACATTGGCGATCATTTCGTCCTGTATTTCAATGGTCGTTCTTGCCATAATCAAGATACTATAAAATCAGTCTCGACACCCCAAGAACCAATCCCCTCCAAACTTTCATCGTAGTTTGTAGCAGGTATGATTCCCTCATCTTTCAGCACTTTCACCGCCCTTTTGTCCACCACATCCGGCAGTTCCAACTCGGTGCCGGGCGACACATCGGCAGTCATATCAAGCGAATTCAAAGCCGCCAAAGTAGCCACCCCACTCTCGTTACCGAGATGTTGTATAGCTGCATCTAATAGCGTTTGCCCAACTTGGATTACCACTTTATTCATCGTAAACCGCTTCTGTGTTTATATCAGTAATTTTTGAATTCTTGGCAGTTGATGTTATTTTTTTCAATACCATTCCGTCTGCTTCAAACTGTCTCTTGATCACGCCATTTAAATCGCCAAATTCATCATCTAAAATCCAATCATTCAAGCCCACTCCTACCGTAGGAAACTCCCTGACCTCGCCTTTCGCCGTCAGCAACAAAAGCCGCTGGTGCTGCCTTGTGCTTTCGCCGTGCACCAGGTCGCCCCCCACAAATTGCAGATCAAAATTTTCATCAAGCAGGATGTCATTGGGCATTTTTAACCAGTTTTTAAAAGGTCGTTAAACCTCGTTTCCAAGGCCGTAAAAACAGCCACGTTTATCGGTGGTGAACTTGGCGAACCAGGAGCAGCGCAGGTCACGGTCAAAAGCTTGATGGCTGCGATCAGTTCCCCTACCAGCCCCGCCAATGTCTCTGTGTTTTTTTTCATCACAAAACCATTGGCCGTCTGCCGGAACAACGTACCACCTGTCGCCTGTCTGATTATATCAAACTCACCGATCATCAGGCACACATATTCTGTCGTGCCCCGCAAGCTACCCACCACGATCCAGCTACCGACTTTTGGCAGCATATAGCTCTCCGATCCGTTGAGCAGTTGCGGTTGCAGCCTGATCTCAGAATACTCGTTCCCCACCGCATCCGTCGCATTGCACCAGGGCCCGTCGTCAAGCACATAAGTTACCTTTGCCAGCACCATTGTTTCCGGCATCCTATCCTTCACATATTCATCCAATGCTTGTTTCAGTTCTGTCATAAATTATCAATCATAAATCATTGATAAACAATCAACAATCATCCAACCTTCAGCCCCGGTGTCACCTTGCGACGGCCTCCGCCCCCGCCATAGCTCACCGTTGTTTTTTCAATCAGATAATCACCCGACCTTTCGGGAAAATTGGGGTCAGTTATCTTTGCAATATTACCCGTCCTGCACACGGGCAAAAGGAAGGTTTTAAAATGCCCCTTGTACCCTGAAAACCGATACTTTTTAATTTCCTCCTTCGCTACATTTTCCAACTCAGTTTTATTCGCCAGGTCGTAAAAAAACAGCGCCCTTTGCTCGCCGTCCGCATCGCCCACTTCTATCTCTGTCAGGGTATTGTCCGGCAGCACGTTCACCGCCTTTATCTTGATCCTCACGTCCTTCTCGTCCATCCATTCGAGGTCGTGGTCGATCACGTTCACGCCCATTTCGTACTTCACCGTCACCCCGTCGTCATCGGATGAAAGGCCGACAAACAGCTTTTTAAAGCTTTTAAAATACATCGTCAGCCCATACTTGCTTTTTAGTTTTTGCAGCGCTTTCGCTGCCGAAACATTCCGGAAATAAAACTTGCTAAAATTGATCGTGGGCGGCTCTCCCTCCAAACTGATGCCCGTACCAGCAAGGATAAAGTCCAACAGCGCCCGCAACGTCACTTTGCCAAATGCCTTTTGCAGGTTTTTCCTCTTCAGTAAAAACACCCCGTCCTCGCACGCTATTTCAAGGGGGGTATTCGGGCGGATTTTGCGCACATATCCGTGGAATTCTTCACGCAGTCCGCCGTCATACCCCAGTTTTATTACCACCTCATCGCCCACTTTGAACGTCCTCGCCAACTCCACTACGGTAATGAATTCCCCCTCTCTTTCGAGGCGGGCAGTGGTGGGCATTTTGATCGTGGCCACATCTTCCAGCCGACGCATGTCGCTCTCGATCTCCACACTGTTCACCCTCGTGAACTTCTTTCCCCCAATCGTTATTTCTGCACCGAGTACAAACATTTTTAGTCATTTAGCCCCCTCTTTCGGAGGGGATCGGGGGAGGCGTAAAAACTGGGGGGATAAAACCCCCAGCAATCATTGAATTGTATGAACAAACACTCACCCTATTCAATAACTTATAACTTATCAATCTTCACTCATCAATCACCCAATTTCAATTACAAAATCCTCGTCGCTCACGCACTGCAGTTCATACGCCTGGGCATGTTGCACCCCGATCATTTCAGGGATCGTCACCCGCTCGATCACGAGGCTATAAATACCGAGCAGGTTGGTCAATGCACTCTCCACTTTCAGGCGCTCATCTTTCAGGTAAAGGTCATGGATGCTCTTCACAATATCTTCTGGGTACACCTTTGTGCTTTCGTAGTTCAGGGCAATGCCACGGATCGTCACCTGGTAATCGTCCACCGCCACCAGTTCCTTCACATTGCCTTTCCGCTTACTGCCCACCAAGGCCGTTTTTACGATCCTTTTCACCCCCACGATGGACACGCTCGGCTCGTTCGGCAGCAGCACCCCGCCCAACTTCATGGGCATGAATAGTTGTTGTCCGGCAGGAGTGAACGCCTTCACCACATTGCGCATGTTCACAAATTCCGTCCCCTCTTCGTCGGTGATTTCCGGCTGCTCAAACTCACCTGCCTCGGTGACACTTGGCAGCTTCACCTGCGAAGAATCGAAAGGCTTGCCCCTGCCTATGCCAAAGGCTTGCTCGAACAGGTTTCTTATGTCAAAATTTGTAATCATAAAAGTCCCACTTCGGGGGATTTAGGGGGCTGCCTACTGCACCTGATTGGAACTGTTCAGTGCCTGCACAAGCTCCCTTTCTATTATACCCCTCATTTCGCTTGCCCCTTCCTTCACCGTAGCTGGTTGGATCGTCATGGCCTGCACCAGACTACCGAGGTTGATCGTTATATTTTTAGACCCGCCACCAGTGATGCCACGGATGCCGTCCGTTAAATCAAGCCCACCGCCGCCGTTGGTGTCATTATCACCGCCACCGCCACCGCCACCAAAAACGGTCGGAAAATGTTTGGCAAGAGGGTTTGACAATACGCCCATCATGCTACGGAGCGAGCGGAACGGATTACCCACGCCGATGGCAAAGCCTTTGTTCCACGCCTTGCCAAGCCTCACAGCATTGTCGGCAATATCAATTTTAAATGCGCTCATGGCATCGGCAAAACCCTCTCTTACCATGGACCAGTTTTTACTGAACAGACCCAGAAGCATTTTTCCCAACCCTTTTAAAGGTGCCACTACTTTTTCCACGATGATCAGGCCAAACTCTTTCAATACTTCAAATGTCCCCATGACCCGCCCCCTGAACACATCAAACTTGTTCCATGCAAAGACGATCACCCCCACTAACGCACCAATAGCTGTTACCGCCAATCCAATAGGGTTGGCAGCCAAAGCAATATTGAACAGCCATTGGGCAGCAGCCGCTCCTGCCAGCCCAGATACCAACAATCCTATTAATTTGATATTTTTCCCAACCCATTTAATGGAAGGTATCAAGTAATCTTTCAAAAAAGGGATCACCGCAGGGAGCAGTTCTTTTCCTACCGTATTTTTTAAATCGAATATAGCCGTTTGAAAACGCCCAAAATTGGCGGTACTTGAGTTGACCGCCTCCGCCACACCACCACCAAAAGTGCGGTGCAGCTCTGCCGCAAATTTGGGCAGGAAATCCTCGCTTATCACCTCGCCACGTTCCAGCATCTTGTTGAGGCCAGCAGTCGTCACGCCCATCGCCCTCGCCGCTATGGCAAAAGCACCTGGAAGGCGCTCGCCCAACTGTCCACGGAGTTCCTCGGCCTGCACCGTGCCCTTACTGGCGATCTGGGACAATGCCAGGAAAGCCCCGTTTGCCTGTTCGCCACTGAGCCGCATCACTGCCGATGCCTCACCGACTGCATGGAATATATCCCTCGTCTGTTTGGAATTTATATTGGTGCCGATCAGGCCGCCCTGCAAACGCCGGAAACCCTCGAACGAGGTCTTTACAGAAATACCAAGCGCATCCGATTCCTTTCGTATAAATGCCAGGTTCACCGCCCCTTCTTTTGCATCGAGGAACTGGATCGCCTGTTCAAAACCCTCTACCTGTGCGGATGTATTGAGGCTGGTGAGCGTTGCCGCCCCGACGCCAAGCGCCGTCACCCATCCCATCACCGAGCTGCGCATCCCGTTGAAGGAGCGGGAACCACGTCGGCCAGTGCGCTCCATCGTGCCGCCCATACGGTTGATGTCGCCATTGGTACGGTTCACCGAGTTGTCGAGCTTGTCGGTCATCTGCGTGGCACGGTTCAGGGCGTTTCGCCCCGTCAGCTTGAACAATATGGAATAAACAAAACCTGACATATTGAAGGATAAAAATTTTCAATTTTCAATTTTCAATTCTCAATTAACCCTCCCTTCTTTTGCTTCCATCTGCCTGATCTTATGGACATAGTAGATTTTTTCTGCCCACACATCGTCACACAACTGGGAAGGGTCGCAATGGAGGTAAAACTGTATCAGCGCATCGCCAAAAGCGACGGGGTTCTCTTCGTTATCGTCGAAGAACCCCGGTATCAGTTTTTTATTTCGGCCTTTTTAGTGCCGATGATATTGTCAAGCTCGTCGGCCAGCCCCATCAGGTACCCTACATCCTCATTGCTTTTCAGGTCACAGCCCGGGGAACTGTCCACCAGGCAATTGGCCACGAGTACGTCCACCATGGCGAGCGGGTTGCTGCGGGCTTTGCTCATGGCCAGCCCGATCACTTTACGGGTCGGTTTTTTAAAAAAGCCCCATTCCCCGTCCTCAAATTCAATGAGCCTGCCAGTCGGATATTTTTTGCGGAGCGCTTCGATTACCTTTTCACTTTCATCAACCTTGTTCATTATTAAATAGCTTTTAATGAGTGTTTAAAAAAGAAAAAGCCGATCCGATCAATGCCGGATCGGCTGCACATTCAAGTTATAATCCCTTTGAACTTTGAATTTATTTCAACACCCCTTTTGGGGGCTGGGGGCTTACACGTTTTCCAGCACATCCAATGCGATGAAAGGCAGTTCGATGACCATCTGCATGTCGCCCTGGTCCATACCTTTCTCGTACTCCGTAATTTTAGATGTCTGGATAATATCCGTCACTGCAGTGAGGCCATCGCCATAAGTGTTCACGATGTCAAACCGTACATCCGTGATATTGCTGCCGGGCGACGCCGCCCGCACAGATTTTAGCAATGCCTGGTACTCGGATTGCAGTATCTTCAAAGTGCCCTCGATCCGCTCATTGCCCTGTTGTATGCCCAGCCCTTTACTGCCCCGTCCATACACCACTTCCCCCTCGCTGGTCCGTTTCCATTTCAGCCCTTGCAGGCCAACGAGGTCACGTCCAAGCAGGCGTACCCTAATATCTTTATATGCAAATTCAGCCATTGTTTGTATGATTGATGATTGGTGATTTATGATTTATAGACCACGGATCATGAATTTTCTTATGCGTTGGCGGGGTTATCATACCCCAAAACGATCTTGAACTCGTTTGCATAGGCATCCGGCACGATCCGCAGCTCCACGCATACCTGCCCGGTCGTCAGCACATTCTGCGTCGGGTCGATCTGTACGCTCAGGCCACTGATCTCGTCATTGGCCGTGAGGCTGTTGTCGATTGCCCTTTGGATGATCTGCTGGTAAAACTTTGCGGCGTTGGTGCTCATCTGCCCAGTGGTGGCATCCAGTTGGATGTCGTCGAGGATTTCGTTCAGGTAGGTATCGTACACCAGGCGTTCCGCCTTCTGGATGATCCGAACCCTTGCCAAGCGGTCGAAATCGTCCGTCCTTGCAGTGGCCGTCCAGCCGTTCGTAAAGAAATACCCGCTCTTGTTCACGTAGTTCGTGAAGGTGATCCAGCCCTTTGTCTCGATGCTCTTCACCGCTGCATTGCTCTCCGTCAGGTCGATCTTGGTGGTGTTCAGGTAAATACTGGTAGCCACCAAAGTCCCATCCTTCACCCTGCCAGGCTCTTTGTCCACAGCGATCTGTGACAGCCTGCCCATGAGCAGCCCGATGGCGCAGCCCGTGCCCGATTCGGTGTCACCGATCAAGCCCGCTACCCATTTGTCCGTCCTTGCGGAAATATCCACCAGGCCAGTTTCATCGTCGGTGTAGTGGTGTCCGGGGATGATACAGGCAAACGGTTTGTGCTGGCTGCGGAATTCCTCCACCAATGCCTGCGCATTGGTCATGGCCGTAACCACGTCCAAATCCACTTTGTTGGCGGTCGTGTTCGGGGCATAAGCCCCTGCGAACGAACGGACAGCCGACAAAATCCTGATCTTGCCCAATGAGGCATCCACCAGCTTCACCGCATAGTTCGCTTGTGCCTTGTCGAAGAGGTCGGCCAATACCACCGTCTGGGCGGTGAACATGATCCACAGCTTAGTGCCGCTCACTGCCCCTGCATAAAAGTTCTTGAGCACCTTGTAGCACTTCACCGAATTGGTGGTGTCAAAAGCTGCATTAATACCCAAATCCTCGGCAGCCTGTAAGCTGCTGATCTCTTTTGGCGTCAGCAATGCCAAGCTCGCCGGAGCAACATCGCTTTGCAAAATGATGCCCAAAAGGCCATCCTCGGCGGGGGCAATCTGCCCCAAAGCGCCATTCTGGATATTGATATTTACAGTACGGTTTGCCATTGCTCTGCTTTAAAGATTTCTGGTATTTGATGCACAGGTCGGACTTGAACCGACGACCTCAAGGTTATGAGCCTTGCGAGCTACCAACTGCTCCACCGTGCATTGTCAAGTTTTAGGTACTACGTAGGTACTACCTACGTAGTACCTAAAACTGTTTTTCAATCAACCTGCACCGCCGCAGCGATCCCGACGAACCCAGAGCCGTCGAAGATGAACGTCTGCGTTTTGGTCTTCGAGATCACACCCGCCAATACGGGCCCGGTGATGCCCGTCCCAAAAGTCACATTCCTTGCAGTTCCGTCGCTCAAGGCTTTCACGACGAGGATCGCCCCCGTGTTCAGGTTTGCGTTCAGCGTCAGGTTAAGGGTGGCCGCAGCGCCCAGTGTGCCGAGGTCAACGATTGTCAGGTTATTTGCGATGGTGGCCGCTGCCACGCCTGCCGCAGGGGTGACGCTCTGGCTATCTGCCACGCCGAAAGGAAAATTTATTACTTCTGGTGTCATTTCAATTTGTGATTCTTAATTGATGATTGATGACTTATATCAATTATCAATTATCAATTATTTTCAGGCTTACCTCGCCATCCCCACCTCAAAAGGGACAGGGATGACCCCGCCAGGCGGGAAAGAGGTAGCGCCGGTTGATGGCTCGTTAGGTGTTATGCGTGTGTTCCGCCCCCTACCGATCTGCTACGCAGGTTGGGGAAAATCGAATTGAAAAACCGTTCGATTATTTCGTACCACTTATTGTCTTTTTGCGTCGGCGTCAGATTTGTTATGATCTTCAATATCGCCAACAATGCAAGAACGGCCTCCGCTGAATTCTGCGTGATCCAAGCCCATACCAAAGCAAAAGTATTGGGAGGGGCTTTATCGTCAGTTGGTGCTGGATCATCATTAGGTGGATCGGGGTCTTCTTCGCCCGTCACCTGTGCGATCTGCCTGGTGCCAGTCCATTCGCCGCCAGGGTACTTTTGGGTAGTGATGGTATTGCCTTTCACTGTTACAGGTATGTCCGCTTGCGGCAATGGGGTTTGTTGATCCAGTTCAAAAGTTGGTTGACCGCCATCTGCCTGCCCGTTCAGGGGCGTAGGAATGGTGATCGCTGCCAGCACTACAAAGAGCACTGCTATCATGGTTTTAAAAAAGATTTTTCTCATTTCCGGCAAATTTTAATGAGTGAATAATGGTAATGGTTCTCTTGGGTTTCGGTACAGGTAATAGGAGGCTGGAAAGGCACTCGGCGTTTCCAGCGCCTCCCTTTATTATTATTCTTCGCCCGTTGGCGGAACACCCTCACCTGCATTGACCGCTGGTGTCCCGGCATTGGCTTGTGCTGCTTTCTTTGGTGCTGCCTTCTTCTTTGGTGGTGCTGCTTTCTTTGGTGGTGCTACTTTCTTTGGTGGTTTCTTAGGAACTCCGCTCCCAGTGGGATCAGTGGAATCTGCGGGTTTGCTTTTAGGGGTGCGCTTGACAGGTTTCACCATTTCCTGATTACCTCCGGCAAAGTTCAAAGCGTCGCCACTCTTTGTGAATGGCTGCTCACTGCCTTGCTCATTTGTACCAATGAATATTTGGTCAACTTCGGGGTGTGCGTCAAAAACACCATCCCATTTTCCGGCCTTTTTCATAAATAATTTATAGTTGTATTTAGGAGGCAATTTATCATTGCCTCCTAAATTTGGTCAATCAATCAAGTCCCTCATCAGGCATCAGCCACCAAGGATGCAACACCTTTCAGGTCTTTCCTGCGGGCACGCCCGCCAGAAAATGAAATGGTAGAATGCACATCGCCATAATAGACTGGGCTGCCTTTTTCATCGAAGAGCTCAATGTCGCCCATCGCCCGCTCCACTGCATTGCGTTGCCAGAACAAACTGGCCACATTGTCAGTGGTTGCACTGGTTGCAGTTGGGTGTTTCACGGCATCGGCATTGTCCTGCACGATCACCTTGCTCCGCTTCATCAGCTTCCAGCCGTACAGTTCGCCGACTACACCGTTCGCCACATCAATACTGTCCTTGAAGGCATACCGTTGCGCTTCGGTCAGGCTGTCCATCAGTTGGCCGTACATATTGCTCTCGATGAGGGCAAAACGGTCATCCTCCGGCACATCCTCAGCATCGAAAAACGCCTGCATCAACTGAAAATCCTTCACTGCCACATTCTTGCGAGTACCAGTAGCACCAGGTGCTGTACCAGTATGCGTGGGTGTGCCTGTGGTTTTCTTGATATGCGCAGCGTCCATGTTTTGCGCCCAACGGTACAACATCATTTTGGCCGCCCACTCCCGGCTATTTGCAAAATCCTCCCGGATCATGCTTTGCAGTTTGTCGTAAGACAGCCACTTCGCATCGGAGCGGGTCAAAAGCCTTGGATTGGTGGTGAACTCATCCAACTGGTAGAGCACAGTATCGTCGATCCTTTTCACCGCTGGTGCGGGCAAAGTGCTCCTGTTGATGACCACATCACTCGCTCCACCAGATTGCGGGATGTAGATTATTTTTCCATCCACCACATGCTCATCAGCATTTACGGAATGGTTCAAAAAGGCATTGGAAGCAAATAATTGCTCGATCACTTCGTTCCGCCATACTGATTTTTGTACAGACATTTTTCCGTTATTTGATTAAAACAAACAGTTCCTTCACTACATCAACCGACCATGTAAACCCGTTTTAAAAGAGGTTTAAAACCTTTTTAAGCCTCCGCTATTTCATCCTCCCATTTGTCCCCATACTCAGCCCGTCCAAGGGCATTGTACGCAGCGAGGTCGTTGGCCTTCAATGCCTTGAGGGTTTCGCCCTCGGTCTTATAAAGCTGACCAAAAGTTTTCCCGCTGTGCGTGGCACTGATGGCAAGCTTGCTACCATCTTTTTTAGTAAAATCCGCCAGCTTCACCACCTTCGCCGTCATCGTGGACAGCAAGGATTTGCCAGTATCGAAGTTGTCGGCAAACACCGTTGCGAGGTGTGGGCGCTGTGTGTTGGTGATGCGGCCATCTTTAACGGCTGCATCAAGCAGGGTTTTCGCTTTTTCAATTTCAACCTCTTTTTCTTTCGCCTCAAAAACTTCCACCTTGGCTTCAAGGTTATTGATTTTCGCCGCTTGAGCCGTACTTCTTTTCCGTTGCTCAAACATGGCGTTACGGATGTCAAGCACATTTGCATTTGCGTTAAGACCAAGGTCTTGGGCTATGATTTTCAATTCTTCCATTTTATTGTTGGATTGTTGATTTTTGATTTTCGGCAGCACCCCGCCACTATCGGAAAGGTTCACCATGTTATTGTCAGCGTCGTAAAGTACCACGGCGTTTTTGTTTGCCGGAACATCCACAATGCTGATCTCACGCAATTCCCATTTGGTGACCGATGGCCTTGTCTGTCCTTTCGCCATATCCTCTGGGGCGTCGGAGGTGGCCATGATCCTGATGCCAACGGAAGCGGCACGGAGCACGTTCCGCTCATACTTCCCTGCGATGGTCTTTGCAAAATCCTCATCCTCCACATCAAACATTGGGATCCCATGGATTTCGCCGCCCTTCACTTTCAAGTCTTTCCAGAAGCCGATCGGGAGCATTTCCGACTTATCGCCCCGCCAAGGCTGGGCGTGATTGTAGAGCATGATCGGGTTGGCCTCGAACTGCTTCCGGTTCATCCAGCCGCTTGTCAGAACCCTGAACCCATACGTATTAACAGATTCATCGTGTACCCTGATCTTGTTACCCTCTTTTGGCATTCCTTGGAATATTGTGTTTCAAGTAATTAGAGGCAAATAACCAATATAATTCAATGCTAAAATTATTTTGGTGCTATCACTGACCTGTTTGGTTTATGATAGAAACAAAAAGATTTATTTACTACTAAAAGGTGCAATTTTGGGCTGTTCTCGTAAATCAAATACGTGTAAATGAACATCAAGCAGAAAAAAGAACTGGCCAAACTGCTCTACGTGAGCGGTGCGTGCAAAACCCAGAAGGAGCTGGCGGAGCGGGTGGACGTGTCGCCCATCACCATGAGCAAATGGGTAAGGGCCGGCAATTGGGAGGAACAGAAGCGCAGCCTAATCACCATCAGGAACGAGCAACTCGGCAGGCTGTACCGACTGCTCGAATGGTACACCAACGGCCTGGAAGGCCAAATGGAGGCACAGGAAGAAGGTGCAAAGCCCCATCTCAATACCAAGGACACCGATGTTATCATCAAACTGACCGGGGCGATCAAAAACCTTGAAATAGAACTCAGTGTGGCCGAGGTGGTGGACGTGTTTATGAAATACAACAAATACATCCGAAAAACAGCCCCCGAAAGGATCAAAGAGGAGGCAGACCTTCAGGACGGATTCGTAAAAACGCTATTATAATAAGGTATGGGTATATTTACCGACAGGCAGGCAATCAAGAAGTGGGACGAATACGTCAAGAATATCCGTCGGGAAACCCCTGTGCCAGTAGAGACCGAGGCAGAGAAGACCAAACGCATCGCTCGACTCAAAAAAGACTTTGCCGGATTCTGTCAATACTATTTCCCGAACTACACCACCGCCCCGTTTGCCAAGTGGCAGCTAAGGAACGCCCAACTGCTCATCAAAAACGACGAGTATTACATGACCGAGGCAGTGTTCCGTGAAGGTGCAAAGTCGGTGAGATATGGCCTCTTCCTGCCCATTTACCTGATGTTCACGGGAGAGTTGGACAACATGCTGCTGGTATCCTACTCCAAGGACAACGCCGTGCAGCTCCTTACCCCGCTGCGCCTCAACCTCGAACACAACCAGCGCCTCGTATCCGATTTTGGCCTGCAAAAGACCCACCGCCCTTGGACGGAGGACAGGTTCATTACTGGCGATGGCCGCAGTTTCCGAGCCGTTGGTGCAGGGCAATCGCCACGGGGGGCAAGGGAGGAGGAAAAGCGCCCCGACTTCATCCTCTGTGACGACATGGACACCGATGAAGAGAGCAAGAACGAAGTGCGCACCCAGAAGAAATGGGACTGGTTGGAGCAGGCGCTTTACCCCTGTTTCAGCATCACGGGCAAAAAGCGTTTTGTGGTCGTCGGGAACATCATCAGCAAGCACGGGATCGTAAAACGTACCGAGGACAAGGCTGACAGGTTCAGTAAAATAAACATCCTCGACAAGCGAGGAAACCCTGCCTGGCCAGAGCGGCACACGCAAAAGCACATTAGTTACATAAGGAGCAAGATCAGCTATACCTCTTTTGAGAAAGAGTACATGAACAACCCGATCACCAAGGGGACGGTGTTCAAGAACATGGGCTATGGCAAAGTGCCGCACCTATCAAAATTCAAGCTCCTGGTCAACTACCTCGATAGCTCCTACAAATCCTCTGCCTCCAAAAAAGGGGATTACAAGGCGATGGTGCTGCTTGGCATCCACGACGGCAAAGCTTACCTCCTAAAAGCATTCGACGACCAGACAACGCTCGCTGCTTCGTTGGACTGGTTCTATGACATGAACGATTTTGCTGGGGGCAAAGTCCCGGTGTACCATTTTGTCGAGGTCAACGGGTTACAAGACCCTTGGTACGAGGATGTGTTTGCGCCAGCGTTGCGGAAAGTACAGAAAGCAAAAGGCTTCATCGTGAACGTGGTCGCCGACCGCCGCCAGAAGGGCGATAAGTTCACCAGGATAGAAGCGGCACTCGAACCGCTCGACCGAAATGGCCAGCTCATATTCAACGAGGCCGAAAAGGACAACCCGCACATGCAGCGACTGCGGGAACAGTTCGAGGCACTTGAGCCAGCCCTCAGCGCACACGACGATGGCCCAGACGCCACCGAGGGCGCTTACCATATCGCCAACAACAAACTCCGCCAGCTCGCACCGATCAAAACAGGGACGGGACGAAGGAGGGGGAAATATAGATTTTAATTGAGAATTAAAAATGGAGAATTATGAATAACACCCAACCAGGTTTAAACGAAGATGTGATCGAAGAATTTGAAATTACAAACAGGGCTGCCCACATGGATGAAGGGGTTGAAAGAGAACAGGAAATACTTAAGTGGCGAACAGATAAATACAAAATCCCCAAAGCAAAAGCAAACAAAGGCCGATCCATTGCCAACCAGATGGGCAAACGCCGGAAAAAGAACAAGCTGGCAAAAGCCAGCAGAAAACGCAACCGTAAATAATTGAGGATTGAAACCATTATCAATTATCAATTATCAATTATCAATCAATCATGTCATTCCTCCTAAAAGCAGATTTAAAACTTTCGATCCTCACTGTTGAACTCGACGAGATCACCAGGGCGGACGATGCACTTGTGACCGAAGCGATCAGCCGTGCGGAGTCGGAGGCAAGGGCGTACCTGTACGACAGCTTCGACGTAGATACCATATTCGCAGCATCGGGCAGCAACCGCCACGGGATGCTCATGCAGTGTGTGGTGGACATTGCAATTTACAGGATCGTGGCGGGCGGGCAGGCTGGGCAGCAGCTCGACGACCGGGAAGAAAGGTACAAGGCCGCCATCCGGTGGCTGAAACAGACGGAGAAAACAGAAATGTATTCCGACCTGCCACGCCGGACGGCAACGAAGCAGGAAGTCATCAGCTACGGGAGCAGGGAGAAGCGGAACAACTATTTTTAAAACGGGATCGGATTGTGCCCAGAAACCTTTTTAATCTTATTAAATATCAATTTAAAGGAAAATCGTGATGGATGGGGTCGCTTTCGCCGTGCATCGCTCACAGGAGCTTAAAACAGCTAAACGAAAATGGGAGTATTTTCTGATTTCAAGAACAGGATAACGGGGTACATACAGGCATCCAGCCTGTTCAAGAACCTGATCGTGGTCAACCAGATAAAAGTTGCCCCGGTGCAACGGATTTCGCTGGACATCCAGCAGTTCAAGACCAACCTCATATCGGCGGAGGGTTTTGGGCAGCAGCGAAAATCGCTGTACGACAACTACAAGAACATCCTCGACACCACGGGGCATGTGTCCGAGTGCATCGAAAAGCGGATCCGGCATGTGAGCAACCGCAAGCTGGTGCTGATGCACAATGGCGAGGAGGTCGAAGTGGTGTCAAAACTGACCCAAAAGACATTTTTCAAAAAAGCGTTGCGGGAAGTACTCAACGCAAGGATGTGGGGACACTCCCTGCTCGAACTGGACTGGGGCGTGGACGGCAACGGCGTGACGGCGCTGGTTGACCGCAGGCACGTAAAGCCAAGGTTTGGCATCGTGGCCGCACAGCCCTTCGATATGGACGGCCTGCAATACAGGGAAGAGCCGTTCAGCCGCAGCGTGATCGAAATCGGCGAGGATGAGGACTTGGGCAAACTCTTGCAATGCTGCATCCCTGCCATATTGCTCGGCGCAAACTACTCCAACTGGGCAGAGTTTGCCGAGATCATGGGCATACCGACACGGGTGGGCAAATACAACAGTGAACCGACCAGACAGATATTGGAGGAGGCATTCGACAAATTGGGCGCTGCCGGATGGCTGGTGATGCCGGAAGATGGGCAGTTTGAGCAGCATAACCCCATGAACGTCGGCCAAAATTCATCCATATTCGAGGCGTTGCACAGGGCGTGCAAAGAGACGATCAGCATGGCCTTATTGTCCAACACCATGACCACAAACGAGGCCAGCTTTGGCGGCTACGCACAGGGAAAGGTACACGAGGGTGGTGAAATAGAGGTGTTCAAGGACGACCGCACCTACGTGGTGGCCTTCCTCAACGAAAAACTGAACGACTACCTCCGTGGCATCGGCTTCGACATCCCTGCCGAGGCAGAATGGCAGTACGAGGAGGAAGAGAACATGACCAAGAAGGAAAAGCTGGAACTGGGGCAGATGCTTAAAAACAACAATGTGCCTGTCGGCATGCCGTGGTGGTACGAGACGGCAGGGATTCCGATGCCGGATGAAAGTGACCTGCCGGAGATCAAGGAGGAAGAGGAATAATTGAGAATTAAAAATTGAGAATTGAGAATTGAGAATTGAGAATGGATGACCTGCGCACATACCGACGAAATATAAACCTGCGGGCACTCTACGCCCACGGGGCAAGCTGTGCATGCCCATCATGCTCCCAATTTCCAATTTCCAATTTCCAATTTCCAATCCTCGCCGATGGCGAATTCGACAACCGTTTCCGAAAGATAGCCCAGCCGACCGAGGAGGACTTTATCAGGCGGCTTTACAGGTCGAAATGGAAAAAGAACAACCTCGACCCGATCCTTTGGCGGGAATACTATTCGAGGGTGCGGCAGTTCACCGAGGCGGGCTTTGGCCGCAAGCTGACCGATCCGGCAGATTGGGCGGAGTTTGACCTGATGGAACGGCTCAAGCGCAATGCGTCGGGCTTCGCTGGCGGGAAGGTGGCGACCATTTCCGAGCAATTGAGGCAGTATAGGAAACTGCCTTTAAACAGGTTTGAAAAGGTGGCCAAAGGGCTGCTAAAAGCGCATAACCGGGACTACTTGGAGGCGGAGCTACAAACGGCGCTTGCATCAGCCAACAGTGCCGCCAAGTGGCAGGGCATCGAGCGCAACACTTTCCTGTACCCCAACCTGCGCTACGAAACGGCTGGCGATGAGCGGGTACGGCAGGGCCACCGCCAACTGGATCAAGTAGTGTATCCTGTAAACCATTCCTTTTGGGACAGGTGGATGCCACCGAACGGCTGGCGGTGCAGGTGCATCGTGATACAGACGGATGCGCCCGCCAATAACGTGGGTGACGATTTCGATCTCGACATACCAAAGGGTTTTGACAATAACCCTGGCAGGACGGGCAAACTGTTCGCCGACGACCATCCATATTTTGATTGGTCAAAAAAAGACTTGTCATCAATCGCCAAATCCAGTGAAGGACTGCGGGCAGAATGGGAAACACCCGAGGTGTTCAAACTGGCCAGCCAGTTCGTGGGAACAAAACAAAGGCTCACGGGGATGACCAAGGCCGCCGAGGTCAACCAGGCATTCATCAGCAAAACATTTGCAGGCAAGCACATTGAACAGGCCATAAAAAACGATCTCCTCACCGTGATCGCACTGATGGGCGGGGAGGCCAAACTGTTGACCATCGAAGCTGACACCTATATATATAGTATAGCGGTGGCAGAGTCCACTTTCACATTGAGGATCGAAAACAATGTGTTTGTAATAATCAGTTAAATTGATTCCATGACAAACGAAGAGACAAAGCTGCTCGCACAGGTAAGCACGAAGCTGGAAACCGTGATCGACCGCATGACGGAGCTATCGGGCAAAATGGACGAGCTGCAAAAAACGCACGTAATGGAAATGAACTCCAGGATGGCCGTAGCAGAGACCAAGATCAACCGCATGGAAAAAGTGCTGTACGGCACCATGGCCGTGGTGTTCGTAGAAGTGGCCGCATTCATAATCAGCATCCTCAGATAATGGCACAGACACCCGCACAGTTCTTCCGGCAACTGCAAAGAAACCTGCCAAGGATAGAGCGGGAAATCCTCCAATCGGTGATACAGGTGGAGGCGGAGGCGTTCCATGCCGAAAATTTCAGGAAGGAAGGTTTTACGGATATTGGATTCCAAAAATGGGATGAAATAGAGTTGAACAAAAAAGGAAAAGGACGCAAGGGCTTCAAGCGGAAATCTATATTGATCGGGGAAAAAGGTGTCGGGATCATGCGCCGCCATGCCACCAAAGGATCGCTGAGGGGCAGGCGGGTCGTATTTGAATTCCCGCTGGCCTATATGAAAGTACACAACGACGGCGGCAAAGCTGGCCGAGGTTCAGGCTTCCAGATGCCCAAGCGGCAGTTTGTCGGCAAGTCGGCTGTACTGGAAAGGAGGATACAGCGGAAGGCGTTGGCGCTGCTCAACCGAAGATTGAAATAATGGTGAATGGTGAACGGTGAACGGTAAATATTCACCATTCACCGTTCACCGATCACCATTAAAAAAATGGATAAGACAACTTTCAAAGAAATAACCGCCAAGATTCTCGAAGTGCCCGCATTGCGCTGGGTGGACTTCGACCTTGGGCAACTGGAACAGGAAGCGCCGCCAGTGAGCTACCCTTGCCTGTTGGTGGGACTGGGACAGTCGCCCGTGTTCCAGCAACTGGGTTCGGTGGAGCAGGTACAGCTTTCCATCACCGTGCGGGTGGCCTTCCGGCTGTTCGAGCGGACGCACTCGGTAAATTCGGATACTTACCGTGACCAGGCACTCCTGCACCTCGACACGCTGGCCGACATCCATGCCAGACTGAACGGACTGGGCGGCACCAACTTTACCACCATTGTACGTGTGGGATATTGGAGCAATGAAAAACGGGCGGACATCAGGGTGTATTCCGCCACTTACGAAACCCTGCTGACGGATGATGGCGGCGGCAGTGGCGACGTGGCCAACCCGCCGCAGTATGTACCGTGGGCATCCATCATGGGCACAGCGCCCGATCTGTGCAAAAAGATAGGCATGTTTGCCAGCCTCCACGGCATCGAGATCGACTGGGAGATCGAAGGCGACGGCGGGGTGGTTGGGTGAACAATTGAGAATTGAGAGTTGAGAATTGAGAATTGACCGCCGTTCATTCTCAATTTTCAATTCTCCATTCTCCATTCTCCATTCTCCATTCTCAACTTTCCAGCTTCCTTAATTAATTCGGTCACTTCGTCCTTGAAGGACTGCCGGAACATTCCGGCAATGCGGTAGATAGCAGCTTTGCCCTGATCGGTGTGGTCGCCGTTCAGGCCATCGAGCGCCATGTCGAGCACGGCGAGGCGGAGTTCGGCATAATCTTCTGGTGTGACGGTCGCACAGAGTTTGATGTTGCCATCAGGTAGTAAAAAGCGTGTGAGGTTCATAAGATTGCGGTTTTTTTGAGTTTGACAAATAGCTGGGTACGCACTTCGGTGTCCTCTACCTTCATCAGGAGTTCGACCAGTTCGGTGTCGTAGCCAAAGCCGTGGCGGTCAAGGTGGCGCAGCGCCGGGAGCAGCCTCGCCAGCATGGGGGTTCGCACGTAGTGGTACTTCCCGTTGAGGAGGCTGTTGAGGGTGCCGCCGCTCACGCCGAGCCGATTGGCCAACCGGGCGCCGCTGCCCGCTACTGCCGACAGGCCGTGGGCGAGCCGCTGTGCTTCCATGTACTCTCCTTCAATGTGCCGTGGTGGGTCTTCAAATAGCAGTAACGGCAGGGTGTCCGCCTTGTTCGTGCCGCTCCCCTGTATTAACATTTTCCTGATACGTTCCATCATCCACAGCTCGAAGGCGGGGGAGAGCCAGCCCGCAAACTTCAGGGCGAGGAGTTCGTGGCCCCACGTGCCGGGATTGGTGCCGCCGTGACTTTTTACCAAAACTGAGACCTTATGGATCAGCCATGCGCTATCCTTACCAGTCGGGGAATCCCCCGACTGCTTTTCTAACTCATTAATAAACAACTGTGCATGTTTTTGTCGAGTAAAATCACTTGGTTGCTTACCAAATGGCTTCGCCATGTTAGAAAGGTTGACAAGCCGATGCTTATCAGTAAAATCGAAAGCAATGGGATTGCCTTCGTAATTCTGGATAGTTAAACTGTCGTGTTGCATTTCAAACAGGTTTTAACGAATAAACCCCCGTACTGGATGTTGCAACACAACAGAAGCCGAGGCTTTTTGAAGGCAGAGTATTGGGCATACGCCTTATTCCACTGCCATCCAGTTACGGAGGAATGCCGTAAAGTTATAAAACAAACTTATTCTAAAAAGGAATCGCCTCGAAAGGTTTTTCCGTTGTGTTGCGGAACAAAGATATATTCTTTAAAAGAAAATGCAAATTATTTTTGCACATTTCGTTTTGTGTGGTTAGGTTTGGGATTTCATTACAAACCCAGAATATTATGAGAACACTTGCAAAAGCCTGTGCATTGGTACTGGTTTTCCTTCCTGTAATTGGAACAGCTCAACACGTTAAATTCCTTTCATATTTAGATGTAAACGGCGAACAGGTGCCAATACTTCGTGTGACAAACGAAGAAATAAAAAGCCTGGCAAAAAAGAATATTATATCTATTCAAAAAGACCTTGACAAATGCATGGAATATTGCACTTCCGTGACCGAAACACCCTATCATTTGTTCAATCAAATAAGTACTATGTTAATGGTGATTGATGCCAAGGACTCTGATTGGCCACGCCATTTTTACAACAAGGAATTGACATTTTACAAAAAACAGGATAGAAAACTGAAGACTGAGAAAAGAGAAGAGAAAAGGGCGATTGAAATGGCTGAAATCAAAAAACGAAAAGAAAATTTACGGGCTGATAGCATCGTAAGTGCAAGAATGAAAGACCCACGTGTTGTTGATAGCTTAAACAGAGCATGGGAAAAGAGTGAACAACAAAGGTTATTGGCAGAGAAAATCCGTAGATACGAAGAGCGAATGAAACTTTTCGATTTTGTAAATGTGGAAAGTTTAAACCTACGGGAAAAACCAAGTAAGGATAGTAAAAAAATAGCTACTGTTGGTGCATGTTCACATGTGTCAGTAATGTCCGAAAAGCCATTGAATGGTTACGTTGAGGTATTTGCTGGAGATTATCATGGATATGTGTACGCTAAATATTTAGTTGGCAGGGTTGAGGAACTTACAATTGAGAGTAACTCAAAAGAAACGGCATTGCAAATGTATTTTGTACATGTTGAGTCAAAAAACAATACAGGTATCACAGATGAATGCTACTACAATGGTCAGCGTTTATTCAAAGGGCCAGAAGGCGGTTGTTTCTACTATACCCATTCAGGGAAAAAGAGATACGTAAAAAGATACAAGTGTGCAGGCTGTAAATAAAGAAAGGGCAGCGCCAAAAGTGCCACCCTTTCGATTATTTTTTCTTTTTATTCCTTCTTATTTTTGAAGATAAATTCCATCAGGTCATTAACAAGTTGACTTATTCCTTCTATTTCATCGGTAATGTAACTGTAAGACTCCACGCCGTTTTGTTCTATTTCAGTTACCTCCCCTGCCGTGTTTTCTAATTTGACATAATTTGTCCAACCAGTGCCACGGTTTTCATATTTTATTTCAATTTTCATAATCGGTCGTAATTAATCTTTGAAATCGTCTCTAATCCCTTGCCGGAAGCACTTATTGGGCTGGTTCCCCAACCTGCCTTCTTACACAAAGTTCAATGAAAGGCTGAATTTTTTGAACCCGGCAATGGCCTACATGGCACAGCTTGCACTAAAGGGGAACAGGGATTCAGGTCGCCTCCAAAGTCCGGTCACTCAAGGGTCTGATGAAACACGTTTTCGGAAAACTTACTGCCGCACTTCTTGCCCTGAATGGAATTTAGCCCGTTATTCGCATTAATAGATTACTTGCAATAGATTTCACGTTTTCAATTGTATTATTTGCATGAGTTAATTGGTCACGAGAATAAGTACCAGACGGTTCTGAAATGTCTACTAATCCATCAATAAACGGTTTAGTAAACTCAAAAACATCTGAATAAATATCATCTCGGTCTCCTTCGTTTTCAAGTATTAACTTTCTAAGTTTTGACTGTAATTTTTCAAACTGCATAATATAGTTATGAATAAAAAAAACATAGAACAACACATACAACGACAATACTCCCTATGCGGTCGTACTGCGTGTATGCAAGCGTTACATTCAATTGATAAAAACCAAAAATGCCATGCTCAATTTAAGAATCAAAAGATTTTTCAAGAGCCGTGTCATTAATTTTATAATCCTCGAAAAATTCAATAAATGTTTCTTTAGCGTCTTGGGGTTTCATGTGCGT